>JAEYYV010000355.1 GCA_023428295.1 Pseudomonadota bacterium | reverse complement strand
CTCGCGCGCAACGCGACGCCGGGTATCGGTCGTGATGAACATTACCCAGGCGATCCTCGAGCTGTGCTGGCTGCAGGCTGCGCTGCTCCGCGCGAGCGATGCGTTCGTGAGCGCGGACGACCCGCCCTACCAGTGGTCGCAGCGCGGCACGGTGACGACCGGCGGGACGAAGTGGACGTACACCAAGCCGTACGCGCAGGGGTACCGCTTCGAGACTGACAAGCACGTCGTGGTCGAGATCCTCGACGTGCTCGCGTGCGATCCCGACTCGATCACCGCGACGCACCTCGCCGCGCACCTCGCGTCGAAGAACGTGCAGAGCGTGGTGCTCGAGGACGCGAGCGTTGCCGTGGCTGCCGCTGACATCGACCGCTTGCTCGCTCGACTCGCCACCACGGGCCTCCTCGCGCGCGCCGACGGCGCCCACGTGCTGCAACGTCACGCGGATCTCGCGAAGGCGGTGACGCTCGCGCAGGACATGGCGCACGACTACGCAGGCACGCGTCTCGGTGCGATCGCGATCGAGGCCGTGATTCGCGAGCTGCTGTGGGGCCCGCGCGAGATGTGGCGAAGCGTCATCCACGGACGGATCACGCGCGACGAAGCCGCGAGCATTCTGCTCGCGGATCTCACCTCGCGACTCCTGCCCGCGGGCGAGCCGCTCGACTGGGGCGGCAGCCCGCTCGCCTTCGAGCTCGCGCGGTTGTTCCCGAGCTGATGCGTCAGGGCGCGGTGGCGCGACAGCAGCGGAAGCCGGTCTCGGGCTCGATCGCGTTCACCGCGGCGCGAGTGAGGCGGAAGTCGCACGTCGCCGCTGACGACGGAGACTGGTACGAGCCGCCGCGCTGCACCGCGATATTGACGCCGCCCGCCGTTTGCCCCGTGATCTCGTCGGTCCACTCCTTCAGGTTGCCGCTCATGTCGCGAACGCCCAGTGCCGTCGAGCACGAGGGAAGCATGCCCGTGGCGATCAGCAGATCGTCGTCGGCGCCGCCGGGCGTTCCGTCGTACGTCTCGGTGTTGCACGTCGTCGGACCGAACGTGTTGCCATACGGGTACGTCGTGTTCGCGCTGCCTTCGCAGGCGGCTTGCCACCGCGCAGCGCTGCACAGCACCTTGCCCGCAGCCGCGCAGGCGGCTTGCGCCGTGGCAAACGTGGCGCCTGTCCACGGCAGCACGTTCGGCTTGGAGCACGACCGCGCCGATGACACGCCGATCGACGACGACGTCGAGTCCGGCCGCGACGCTTCATACGTGTCGATGTAGAAGTTGTTGCCGCCGAAGTTGATGTGCGTCATCGCGTCGATCACGCGATCGGGACCGGTCGTGTTGTCGACGATGTTGTCGCAGTTGTTGTCGAGTCCATCGCACAGCTCGACGCCCATCGCTTGCGCATCGGGGAGCACCGAGAGATCGCACATCGTCTGCGTCGGGATGTTCGGATCGCAGATGCGCTCGCCCACGTCGCGGCAGACCCCGAACGCGCCGTTGTCGCACTCTTGGCCGAGATCCGTGAACGTGTCGTCGGGAATACCATCGCAATCACCGTCGAGGCCGTCGCAGAGCTGCTCGGCGAGCACGATGCCGTTCGGGATCGACGGATCGAACTCCACGTCGGGCGAGTAGTCACACCACCACCGCGTCTCGGAGCCGCGCGTCTCGCACTTCATCGTCGTTCCTTCGCACGGGGTGCCCGGTGTGACGCGGCACTGTCCCGTCGGCGGCGCGGGCAACGTCTCGTCGATGATGCCATCGCAGTCGTCGTCGACGCCGTTGCAGTCCTCGGCGCGCGGTGGGAACAGCGGGCACTGGTACTCGCAGGTGAGCGGGTTGGCATCGAGGTCCGCAAAGCCAACCTGACACTCGACGAACGTGCACACGCCGGCCGTGCACGCTTGGATCGCGCCCGCGCCGACGCAGCGGTGATTGCACGTGCCGCAGTGGTTGGTGTTGGTCTGCTTGTCGAACGCCTGGTCGACGATGCCGTCGCAATCGTCGTCGACTTCGTTGCACTGATCGTCGACACCGATGACCACGCACGTCGGGCCACCGTCGTTGCTGCCGCCGCCTCCGTCGCCGGTGCCCGATCCACCGCCATCGCCGTTTCCGTTGCCGCCATCGTTGGCGCCGCCACCGCCGCGCGACAGGTCGTACGGGTTGAGATCGCATGCGCCGAACAGCGCGACGAGGAACGCGATGCGCTTCATCGGCGCCTCCTTCCCAGGAGCAAGGCGAGGAAGACGAACATCACGCCTCCCGCGTTACCGCTCGTCGAGCATCCACCACCGCCACCGGCTTGCACGAGCACGCGCTTGCCGTGCTCCTCGTCGGGAACGCACAGGCCGCCGCCATCGCGCACCTCGCAGTGGTAGTCGCCGCTGCAGGTGACGAGCTTGCACGGATCCTCGATGCAGCCACCGTCGACGCAGACCTGCCCTGCGCGACACGAGATCGGGCCGCACGGATCCACCGTGCACTCACCATCGATGCACGTGCCGACGTCGCAGTCGACCTCCGCGCAAGCGTCGACGATGCAGTTGCCTTGCAGATCGCAGCGCTGTCCCTCGGGGCACAGCGAGTCGTCGCAGTTCTTGACGCACTGACCGTCGTTGCAGGAGCAGCCCTGCCCTTGCGGGTTGGTGCAGCTCGTCGCGCAGTCGACGCCCTCGCATGGATTCGCGACGCACGTGGACTGCACGCAGATCTGCGTTCCCGGGCAGCCGAGCACGTTGCAGTCCACGCACGTACCGAAGCGGCACTCCTCGAGCGGACCGCACGTCACGTCGGCACACGGGTCGACGCACATATCGTTCACACACTGCTCGTTCGGCGCGCAGCTCGCGCATGCGCTCGGCACGCAGAAGTCGCCACCCGCGGTCATCGCGCACTTGAAGCCCGCGGGGCACGGGAACTCGCCACCGGCGCAACGCACGCGGCAGCCGCCCTCGACGCACGACGTGGGATCGGGACACGGCGCGTTCAGGTCGGGGTTGCCGTCGCAGTTGTCGTCGATGCCGTTGCACACCTCGGGCTGCGGATCGATCGCACCGACGCAGACGATGCCGCCACCGATGCACGCGTTCGTTCCGAACTGACACGGCGGATTGTTCGAGATGCCGCACGGCTGACCGACCTGGCCGTCGTCTTCTTCGAACGCGCCATCGCAATCGTCGTCGAGGCCGTTGCACAGATCGATCGCGCTCGTCGGCACGCACCCCGGCGTGCAGTTGATGCCTTCGTCGATCGCACCGTTGCAGTTGTCGTCCGCGCCGTTGCACACCTCGGGGACCGGCGTCGCGCCCTGGTTCGTGATGTTGCACTCGAGGCCAGATCCCGCGCCGTTGCACACGAGCGTGCCGGTGCCGAGACATGCGCCGAGCTCGCCGTCGTTGCACGCCATGCCCTTCTGCGGAAAGTCCTCGTCGATCTTTCCGTCGCAATCGTCGTCGAGGCCGTTGCACGTCTCGAAGATAATCGAGCCGCTCACGATCGTGGCGAGCGCGTTCGCGAGCGCATCGTCGTTTCCAACGAGGAACGCGGTGCCCGTGCCGCCTGCGTTGGCGATCGCGTTCAGCTGCGCCGTCTCGGAGGCGAGCGTGGAGAAGCCGATGACGAACGTCGAGATGCCCTTGTTGCGCAACGCCGTCGCCGCGGCGACCGGATCGCCCTGGCACGACTCGGCGCCGTCGGTCAGGAGGATCACGCCGTACCGACGGCAACCACCGACGGACGCGATGTCACACGCTTTGATCGGCGTGAGGTAGTCCTCGATCGCGTTGAGCGAGTTCGCGAGCGGCGTGCCGCCCGTGCCGCGCAGCTCGCAGTTGCCGCCACCGGCGAAGTTGCAATACGCGCCTTGGATCTGCGTGTTGTCGAAGTTGGTCTCCGTGCCGTCGAGCCACATCAAGTAGTTGTTGATGTCCGCTCCGAAACCGACGAGCACGTCGGCGCCGCGCCTCGGCGGCCCGCAGTTGCCCGCGTAGTTGATGCACTCGTCGTTCGACGGAGATTGCGTGTTGACCGCGACCATCGCGCCGTTCGCGCCGACGACACTGCACGCCGGGCTCGCCGCGGGCGGCGTGTTGCCGACCGGATTGTCGTAGCTGCAGCAGATCGCGTTGCACTCGAAGTTGTGCGCTTCCTGGCAGCTGCGATTGATCGATTGATCCTGGTGATAGCGCGCGAGGGCGAAGTCGATGTTCGGATACGCGCTGATCACGTTCGTCAGCGCGGTCTTCGCCTTGAACAAGCGCGAGTCGTCGGGCGCGTTGTTGCCGTTGTGATCGAGGCCGGGGTGATCGAGCGAGCCGTCGCCGAACGTGGGAACGCCTGCGAGATCGGCGAGCATGGAACCGGACGTGTCCACGACCACCGCGAAGCGAGCGCGGCTGTCGGTCACGGGGCCCTGACACGTCGGCACGTCCGGCGGGCACTCCTGTGGGATGCCACCCATGCACGACGCCATCGTCATCGTGCCGCAGTTGAGCGTGGGCAGATCGTCGACCATGCCGTTGAAGTCGTTGTCGTAGCCATCGCAGAACTCGCCGACGTAGCCGCCGCTGATCTGGAGCTCGCCCACGCCACCACCCGCCTCACCGCGACACAGCGTGCTGACGCCACCGGCGCCGCCGTTCACGTTGAACTTCGCGCGATCGTCGATGTTCGCCGACAGCCCCGACAGCACCGACACGATGCCGCCACCGCCACCACCACCGCAGTCATCGGCTTGCGTGTTCTGTTGATAGGGCGCAGCGCATTCGCCGGTCGGATCGGTGAGCAAACCTTGCGTGTCGCCGCCGAGGCCGCCCGCTGCAGAGATCACGGCGGTCGCGCCGATCGTCACGCGATCGCCGACGACGAGGATCGTACCGCCCGCTCCACCACCGCCGGAGTCGTTGCCGATGCCGCAGCCGCGCTTGCCATTCGCGTCGAGCGTTCCGTTGATCGTGATCTGTCCCGGAACACTTCCGGTCATCTCCGGCACGACCGAGGCGAGCACGATGCGACCGCCTCCACTTCCCGCGACCATGAGGCCCTGCGCGGTTCCCGTCGCTGCGGGGTCGTAGCCATCGCCGTCGAGGCAGCCCTTGTCACCACCCGACGCGCCGAACTCGGGCTGATAGATCGAGTGGAAGTAGCTGCGCCCCGCGACCGTGGGTGCACCATCACCGCCGCTACGGCACGAAGTGTTGTTCGGCGCGCGCACCGTGGGCGTGGCGGGCAGCGAGCACATGGCGACGCCCGCGTCGTGCGACACCACGATCCCGAGCCCACCCGCCGATGCGGGGACGGCGACTGGCTGGCTGCAGTCCTCCTCGTAGTCCCGAGGAAACTGGCTCGGGCTGTCGATCGTGCCGCGACCGCCGTTACCGAAGTGCGCGCCGCCACCACCGGAGTCGCGCAACGAGCAACCACCGCGTCCCGCTGCGGTCGCTGTTGGGCCGCGGCCGTTGCCGCACAAGAGCGTCGAGTAGCCCTTCCCCTTCGCGACGATCTTCGAGCTCGCGTCGATCGAGATCGAGCTCGCGCGCAGCTCGAGGTTGCCGGTGTTGACCTTGTCGGCGCCGTTGAATGGCGTCACCTCGATCGTGCTGTTGACCAGCGTGATCGTGTTGAACGTGCGAATGCCCGCCAGTTCGCACGTCGTGTTGGTGAGGCTGAGATTGGGACCACCGGTCGGACACGGTGCAGCGGCGGCGTTCCCTCCGAGGACGCCGGCGACGACCATGCCCGCCAGCAAACAGCTGCGGACCATGAGCGGCATTGTAGAGAGCGCCGGATCGAAGGAACAATAATGAGAGGGGGCAGCAGTGGGGTACGAGGTGTTGCTCCGTCCGTCGGCTGGACATCGGCCATTCCCGTAGCCGGCTACGATCGCCACGACCGGCCGGTATTCGGACAAGGTTTTCGCGTGCTTCGCGATGTCGTACCGACCTGATAGGGTGCCTTCCTATGGACGTACACGCGAGCACTGCACGCGAAGGCGGCGACGGCACGGTCTTGCACCGCGCCCTCGCGGCGTTCGGGCACACGTCGCTGCGTCCCGGTCAGGCCGAGGTCATCGCGGACATCTTCAGTGGCAAGCCGGTGATCGCAGTCATGCCCACGGGTGCTGGCAAGTCGCTGTGCTACCAGCTGCCGGCGGTCGTGCTCGGCGAGCGCGGCGGCGTCACGCTCGTCGTGTCTCCGCTGATCGCGCTGATGAAAGATCAGGTGGACGCGCTCGTCGGTCGCGGCATCTCCGCCGTCGCGCTCACGTCAGCGTCGGGCGCAGACGAGAAGTCGCAGATGCTCGAGGGTATTCGCAACGGGCAGTACACGCTGATCTATGTCGCGCCCGAACGCTTCCGGAACAATCGCTTCGTGGATGCGCTGCGCTCCATCAAGAGCAGCATCGCGCTCGTCGCCATTGACGAAGCGCACTGCATCTCGGAGTGGGGGCATGACTTCCGCCCGGACTATCGGCGCATCGGGGAGGTCGTGCGCGAGCTCGGTGCACCGCGCATCGCGGCGTTCACGGCCACGGCCACGCCGGAGGTTCGCAAGGACATCGCGCTGCAGCTCGGCCTGGCGGGTCGCGAGCCGCGGCTTCACGTGCGCGGCTTCGATCGTCCCAACCTCACCTACGTGGTGACCAAGTCCGGCGGCACCGATGACAAGACGGAGAAGCTCGTCGAGCTCGTGCGCACGCGCGAGGGCGGCGTCGCGCTCGTCTATGCAGCCACGCGCAAGAACGCAGAAGCGTACGCACAGGCGCTCAAGAAGGCCGGGATGCGCTCGCGTGTCTATCACGCGGGTCTCGAGGGCGAGGTGCGCGAGCGCAATCAGGACGTGTTCATGTCCGGTCAGCTGGACGTCATCGTCGCCACCAACGCGTTCGGCATGGGCGTCGACAAGAGCGATATCCGCCTCGTCGTTCACGCGGACATTCCGCGCAGCCCCGAGGCGTACTACCAAGAGGCGGGACGCGGCGGTCGTGACGGCAAGCCCACGCGCTGCGTGCTGCTGTTCAACCACGGCGATATTCGCCTGCAAGAGTTCCTCATCGATGCATCGTTTCCGTCGGCGGAGATCCTGCGCGGCCTGTGGAAGCTGCTGCGTGATCGGCCCGAGCTCGGAACACTCACGCCGTACGAGGACGAGCTCGAGGCAAAGCTGAAGAAGAACCTCGCGGACACGATCGCGGGAGAAATCTCCAACGCCGCCATGGGCGCCGCGCTGCGCATCCTCGAGCGTCACGGCATGCTGTCGCGCGATGACGAGCGCATTCGCGCCACGCGCCCGGCTGCGGAGTCCGGCTATCCGCCGTTGGATGTGGAGTCGCTGCAGCGCCGCGCGGATGTCGAGCGCAAGAAGCTGCGGACCATGATCGATTACGCGTACTACCCGCGCTGCCGCCGCCAGTACGTGCTCGAGTACTTCGGCGATCAAGACTGGGCCTCGCGGGATCGCACATGCGGCGCATGTGACAACTGCGAAGCGATCGCCAACGGCACGGCCACCGGCCTGTCCGACGACGAGAAGGCCGCCATCAAGCGCCTGCTCGCGATGGTCGGCTCGCTGTCAGGTCGCTTCGGCCGCAAGCGCGTCACGGATCTCGCCATCGGTGAGGATGGCGATCCACGCTTCGAGGAGATGCCCGAGAGGGGCTGCTTGACCGGCTGGCCCGAGCGTCAAGTGATGGATCTGCTCCGCGCGCTCGAGGGCGCAGGCCTCATCGAAGCATCGCGCGGCGAGTACCCCACCATCGCCACCACGCGGCGCGGCGATATGGTCGCAGTCGGCCGCCTCGATCCGAACGAGCTCGGCATCCAGATGCCCACCGTCACGGCCAAGCGCAATCGCAGAAAGCCCGGCGCGAAGGGCAAGCCGTGGTTCTTGAAGCGCAAGAGCTAGAGCGCCACGGACCGCGAACATCGGCGGACGCGAGCCCCCGAGGGCCACGGACCGCGAACATCGGCGGACGCGAGCCTCCATCATCGACGCAGGCGCGCCACAGGCGTCCGCGCACGACTCGCGCTAGCCTCGCGCTGTGGCGCGTCACCTTCACATGCTCGCAGCAGCGGTCACGGATCGCACGTTCGAGCGCACGCGCCTCGACGAGCGCACCGCGTGGGTCGGCAAGTGCATCCACTGCAACAGCAAGCTCGTCGTCGCCGACGATGGCCGCTCGCTCGGCGAGGCAACGCTCGAGCACATCATCCCGCAGGCCCAAGGCGGGACGAACGACGTGAAGAACCTCGCGGTCGCGTGCGCGCGCTGCAATCGCGAGAAGGGACAGCGCCACGATCACAAGCGCGGCGGTCGCCTCGACGAGATCGTCGCGCTGCTGCAAGCACGACGCGCCGAGCGCTGGCGCGATCCGGACGCGGTCGGGATGGCGGTGCGCCTCGCTCCGGTGCTGGCCGCAACCGACGACAGCAACGGCGACGACGACGAGTAGCCCTGCCCGTGGTAAGCAGCTGAGATGTCGGCCGCCGACGACAAGTCACCGCCCGAGATCGCGGAGATCGAGCTGACCGATATCCCGGTGGCAGCTGGCGGCCTCGGTGCGATGTGGGCTACCGCGAAGCATCTGCAGCGAGACTCCGGCTTGCTCCACGGCGCGCGCGCACTGTGGGCCATGAACCAACCCGAGGGCTTCGACTGCCCCGGATGCGCGTGGCCCGAGCCCGGCGCTGACAAGCGCCCGCACATCGAGTTCTGCGAGAACGGCGCAAAGGCGCTGGCAGAGGAAGCCACGGCCGCGCGGGCGACGCCGGAGCTGTTCGCCACGCTGACCGTCGACGAGATGCGCCTGCTCACGGACTTCGAGCTCGGCCAGCTCGGGCGCATCACGCACCCCATGGTCCTCGAGGGACGGCACTACGTTCCGACCACGTGGGATCACGCGCTCTCCTTGCTCGCCTCCGAGATGCGCGCCGCGGGGCCGGCAGCGACGGCGCTGTACACGTCGGGGCGCACGAGCAACGAAGCGGCGTTTCTGTATCAGCTCGTCGGGCGCATGTTCGGGACGAACAACTTCCCCGACTGCTCGAACATGTGTCACGAGTCGAGCGGCGTCGCGCTCGCGGAGACCATCGGCATCGGCAAGGGCACCGTGTCGCTCGAGGACTTCGACCACGCGGATCTGATCCTCGTCGTCGGTCAGAACCCGGGCACCAACCACCCGCGCATGCTCTCCACGCTCCGCGAGTGCGCGCGTCGCGGCGCCACGATCGTCAGCGTGAACCCGCTGCGCGAGGTCGGGCTGACCAAGTTCCGCCATCCGCAAAAGGCGCTCGATCTGCTCGGCGGTACGTCGCTCGCCAAGCACTTCGTGCAGGTGCAGATCGGTGGAGACCACGCGTTCTTCGTCGGCGTGGGCAAGGCGATCCTCGAGCGAGAAGACGCCGCGACCGGCACGGTGATCGACTTCGATTTCATCACGCGCTACACGGCCGGCTTCTCGTCGTGGGCCGAGCACGTGCGCGCGCAGCGCTGGGTGGATCTCTGCGCGGGCTGCGGCGTCGACGAGGAGACCATCCGCATGGTGGCGGACCTCTACATCCGCTCGCCGGCGACGATCGCGTGCTGGGCGATGGGGCTCACGCAGCACAAGCACGCGGTCGTGACGATTCAAGAGATCGTCAACATCATGCTCCTGCGCGGCAACATCGGTCGCCCGGGTGCGGGGCTCTGTCCGGTTCGCGGACACTCCAACGTGCAGGGCGATCGCACGATGGGCATCGATCACCTGCCGAGCGCCACGTTCCTCGACGCGCTCGGCGCCGCGTTCGGCTTCGAGCCGCCGCGCACGCACGGCCTCGACACGGTCCAGACGATCCGCGCCATGGAGCGCGGGGAGGTGCGCACCTTCATGGCGCTCGGCGGAAACTTCGTCTCCGCCACACCGGACACCGATCGCACGGCGCGCGCGCTCGAGGCATGCGCCATGACCGCGAGCGTCTCCACCAAGGTCAACCGCACGCACCTCTACCCGGGCGCAAAGGCGCTGATCCTCCCGTGCCTCGGACGCAGCGAGATCGACATGCAAGCCGGCGGCGCGCAGTTCGTCACCGTCGAGGACTCGATGTCCATGGTGCATCGCTCGCGCGGCGTGCTCGCCCCCGCGAGCCCCGAGCTACGCAGCGAGCCCTCGATCATCGCCCACCTCGGCCGCGCGCTCCTCGGCGATCGCGTTCCGTGGACCGAGCTGTGCGGCGATTACGATCGCATTCGCGACATGATCTCGCTCGTGGTCCCTGGCTTTCACGATTTCAACGAGCGCGTCCAAGCGCCGGATGGCTTTCAGCTGCCGAACCCGGGTCGCGATCGCTCGTTCGCACCCGTTGGCGGTCGCGCGAAGTTCACCATCGCCACGCCGCCCGATCTGTCGCTGCCGCCAGGTCGCCTGCGCATGATGACGATCCGCAGTCACGACCAGTACAACACCACGATCTACGGCCTCGACGATCGTTATCGCGGCATCCGCAACGAGCGCCGCGTGGTGTTCATGCATCGCGACGACATCGCCGCGCTCGGGTTCGTGGAGCGCCAGGTCGTGGACCTCATCTCCGAGTGGCACGACGGCGAGCGCGTCGCCGAGGCGTTCATCATCGCGCCGTTCGATCTGCCGCGCGGTTGTGCCGCGACCTACTTCCCCGAGGCCAACGCGCTCGTTCCGCTCGATAGCGTCGCGGATCGGTCCAACACGCCGACCTCGAAGTCCGTCGTGATCCGGATCCGCGCGCGCTAGCGTAGCTAGAACGTCATCTGGAACATCGCGCCGGCGGTGTCCGGCGTCACGACCGGCGTGATCGCCATCCGCCGCGACTCCGTCTTGTCCTTGGCGACGAAGATCTTGTACGCCGAGATCACGAGCGGCACGGCGATGACGCCCGCGATCACCCCCGTGATGATGTTGAGCCGGCGATTCGAGCACACCGTATCGAGGAGACCGTTGATGTCCGTCACGCCATCGCGCTTGCTTCCACCGTCGCAGTCATCGGCGGTCAGGTCCCCGTCCTCGGGCTTCGCTGCCTTGATGTTGTCGACGTCACCGCGCCACGACATCCACAGCGCGACAGATGTGATCGCGAATCCACCGGTGAGCACCGCGGAGCCCGCGAACACGACCTTCCAGAGCTTCTTGCTGCTCGACTGCACGGAGCCCGATCCCACGAGCAGGTCGAACTGCTGCGTGATCACCTGATCGGACTTGACCGTCACCGTGATCTCTTTGCGCTGCCGGCCGGGCGACTCCACCGCGATCCGATAGCGCCCCTCCGGCAACGTCAGCGTCGCCTTGCCGTTCGACAACGCCTCCGACGACGAATCGTCGACGAACACGGTGCCCCTCTGCACGTTCGTCTCGACCTCCACCGTCCCCGCGCCACCCGCCGCCGACGCACCGGCGAGCTCCTCGTACGCTTTGCGCGCCGCACTCTTCACCGCGTCCTTGCTCGCCGAGAGCGGCACGCTCGCGCTGATGCGATTGATCTTGTTCTTCTTGACGACGTCGAGGAGATGCAGCGTGAGCCGAACGACCTTGTCGTCCTTCTCGAGCTTTCCATAGACGATCACGTCCGCATCGAGCTCCCGACCGATCTCGGACATGCACGACGGCGCCTCGTTGTCGCACTGCTTGATCAGCTTCTCGTCGATGAGCTCGCGCTCGCTCGACGGCGCATACGCGTAGGGCCCGCTGCCGAGCCGCGCGCGAGCACGCATCCCTTCGGTGAGATCGTGCGCGAGCTCCGTCGTGCGAACGTCGACGGCGCTCGTGACCTCGAGGCCGAGCACAGCGACGCGAGGACGAGTATCCGCAGCTGCGGACGGCACGCGCGCAAACGCGGCCACCAGCGCCACCAGTACGACAACCGGGACGAGTCCCCTCATGTCTCTCGATGGTACCGCGCGCGCGGTGCTCGACGCCAATCCGTCGAGACGGGCGTTACCAATCGAGACGGAACGTGGCGCCGCCGCCCTCGGGCGAGATAATCGGCGTCACGGACACGTGATTGCGCTTCTTGGTGCGGCGCACACCGGCCGTCGTGGGCGGGGCCTCGTTCTCGCCCGCGCGAACGGCGAGGTAGCCGGTGATCAGCATGCCGACGCCGAGCGTGATGGTCACGGGGATGGCCCACTTGGTCGTATCCACGCCTGCGCAAGCTTCCTTGAACGCTGTGCTCGATAGGAACTCCATGTTGCCGCAATCCTCTTCGCTGATCTTCGCGTTCTTGCCCGCGAGCTCCGTCTCGATCTGGGACTCGTCGATCCTGGTGTAGCCATAGATCCACACGCCAGCAGCGGCGGCTGTCAGCACGCCCAAGCCGATCGCGACAGGCTTCATGTAGTTGGTCTTCTTCTGCGACGTGGTTCCGTAGATCTTGTGGTTCACGTCGCCGAGCGCCGTCAGGTTCAGCGTCTGCGGCGTGGACTCGCCGCTGCGGATCGTCACCACGACCTCGCTGCGCTCGTACCGGTCGGCCTGAATCGCGAGGCGGTAGCGCCCCT
This sequence comes from Pseudomonadota bacterium, assembly GCA_023428295.1. GTDB lineage: Bacteria > Myxococcota_A > Polyangia > Haliangiales > Haliangiaceae > JABFXX01. The sequence goes on along the minus strand of JAEYYV010000355.1, from coordinate 9,997 downwards.
CGGCGAGCCGGTCGATCGTCAGGCTGCCGGCGTTGAGCTTGCCCTTGGGCTGCTCGTCGAGGAACACCTCACCGTCGGGCACGTTGGACGTGACGATCAGCGTGCCGCTCTCCACCACGCCCGTGAGGTCGTTGTAGACGCGCTTGGCCGCCGCAGCGAGCGACGCGGAGTCCTTCTGCGCGAACGGAATGGTCAGCGGCGTCTTGGTCTTCTCGAACTTCCGCTTGTCGATGTTCAAGAGGTTGATCTGGACCTGGTAACCATCGCCCCTCTTCTCGAGGCGGCCGTACATCAAGAAGTTCGCGCCGAGGTCCTTGCCGATCTGCGACATGCAGGACATCGCCTCGTTATCGCAGTTCTTGATGAGCTTCTCGTCGATGAGCTCTTTGTCGCTGCCCGGCGCGAGTGCGTAGGGGCCGGAGCCGACCTTGGCGCGAGCGCGGAGTCCATCCGTCAGCTCCTTTGCGACCTTGACGGCTTCAGGATCCACTGCGCCGCTGGCGTCGACCACCTCGAGACCGAGGATGGCGACGGTCGGCTTGCCTGCGAAGGCCGGGGTCGCGACGAGACCCAACCACAGCAGCGTCAACAACAGGGTCCAACTAGATGAAAGTGCTCGCCTCATGTGGGGTGGCCCTCGAAAGGCTACTATACACCCCGTGCGGACCCTTTCGGCGCGGATCCTCCTCGGTTTCGCCGCGCTGACCGTCATGTTCGGCGTGATCGCCGCGACCGTGGTCTTCAATATGAGGCAGGTCGAGGACCAGGTGGTCTTGATCGGCAAGGGGTTTGTCCCCCTCGCCCTCGCCAGCAAGGACCTGGCCCGTCGGCAGGACGACCTGCGCAACTACCTCGAAGAGGCGCTCAAGGACGAGGCCAATGTGATGTCCGTTCGGAAGGAGCTGAACCGGATCCGCGCCATCCGCGACCGCCAGCTCAAGAACCTTCGAGGGATCATCAACTCGCAGGTCATCGTGGCGTTCGACAGCGAGCGCATCCGCACGATCAACCCGCGGATCAAGGCGCTCGAGGATGGCGTGTACGCGCTCGAGGACAGCTACATCCTGATCCTGCAGTCGCCGCCGATCGGCCCTTCCGACAAGTGGGACGAGAAGCAGCAGGCGGCGGCCGGAGCCCTGAAGAAGCTCCAGCTCGAGGAGCAGAAGCTCAACATCAAGGCCAGCGACCTCTCCAACACGCTCGACCAGTACGTCTCGACCACCACTCACTATCTGGAGAAGAGCCAGCACACGGTGCGGGTGTGGACGATCTATCTCGGGCTCGCGGTCGTGGTGACCGGCCTCGCGATCACCATCCTCGTCGTCATCGCGCTGCGCCCGTTGCGCCGCCTCCGCGATGGCGCGCGGCGCATCGCCGCCGGCGACTACGCGTCGCGCATCGTCGAGCGAGGTCCGTCGGAGGTCGCGGATCTCGCGCGCGAGTTCAACTCGATGGGGCGCGCGGTCGAGGAGCGCGAGCGCGAGTTGGTTCGCTCGGAGCGCCTCGCCGCCGTCGGCAAGATGGCAGCCATGATCACGCACGAGGTGCGCAACCCGCTCTCGTCGATCGGCCTCAATACGGAGCTGCTCGAGGACGAGCTGAGCGAGGTGTCGAACGCCGAAGAAGCGCGCGGCCTCTGTCGTGCGATCCATCGCGAGGTCGATCGCCTGACCGCGATCACCGAGGACTACCTGGCGTTCGCGCGCTTGCCCAAGCCCAAGCTCGCACCCGAGCCGATCAACCCGATCATCACGTCGCTCGCCGACTTTGTCCGCGAGGATCTCGCGCAGAAGAAGGTCGAGCTGTCCACGGATCTCGCCGCGGAGCACCTCATCGGCGAGATCGATGCGGCGCAGATCCGCCAGTGCCTCATCAACCTCGTGCGCAACGCCTCCGAGGCTGTGCGCGCCAAAGGTGGAGGCCACGTGAAGCTCCGCACGCGCCGCGATGGTGACCGCGCCGCCATCGACGTCGAGGATGACGGCGTCGGCATCGCTGCCGACATGCTGCCGCGCCTATTCGACCCGTTCGTGTCGACCAAAGAGGGCGGAAACGGCCTGGGCCTCGCTCTCACCCAGGAGATCGTGCGCGAGCACGGGGGCACACTCGACGTGAAGAGCACCCTCGGCGCGGGCACCACCTTCACCCTGCGCCTGCCGTTCCACACGCCGCATAACGCTCCCAAGCTTGCGAGCTAGCGCAGACCCTGAGATCATTTCGTTTCGATGTCCGAGGAGGAGAAGCGGCGAGACAGCCGCGAAGCGGTCACGCTGTTCGTCGAGTACGACGGCGCAGACGATCTCGTCGGTGACTTCACGGAGAATCTCTCGTCGGGCGGCACGTTCGTCGCCACCAACCGCGACCTGCCGATCGGCACGCACGTCAACCTCGTGCTCTCGTTCCCCGGGCTCCTCGAGCCGATCGCCATCGAGGGCACCGTGCGCTGGAAGCGCCACGAAGCAGGCGCCGAAGGTGACGCCGGCGCGGGCATCGAGTTCGCTCCGGGTCCCGCCCGCGACTCCCTCGCCGCCGTCATCGACAAGGTCCGCAACCGCGATCCGAAGACGGTCTCGCGGCTGTTCCGCGTGCTCGTCGTCGAGGACAACAAGCACGTCGCGCAGCTGATCACCGAAGGCCTCCGCGGTTCCTCGCGTCGCGATTTCGGCGGCGTCTCGTTTGTCTTCCGCAACGCCGAAGATGGTCGCGCCGCTGTCGAGATCCTCCGGCGCGAGAAGTTCGACGCGCTAATCATCGATGTCTACTTGCCGGTCGTCGACGGTCCTCGGGTGATCCAACAAGCACGCACCGAGCTCGGCCTCGCCGCGCTCCCCATCATCGCGGTCTCCGCTGGTGGCGACTCGGCGCGCCGCGCTGCACTCGATGCTGGAGCTAACATCTTCCTCGACAAGCCGATGCGGCTCCGCCAAGTCATCGACACGATGCAGCGCCTCCTCAACAGCTAAGCAAACGGGCCCCAACTTCTGCACCTCGCGTGCACCCAATGGGACCGGCGCCGATTACTTCACCTGACTCTTCAGCTGGAGCACTTCGGCGTTCTCGGGCTCGGTCTTCTGCGCGAGAGCGAGCGCCGCGCGGGCTTCGGCCTTCTTGCCTTGCAAGAGGAACGCGCGCGTCCGGCCGATGTGCACGAGCGCGGGACGACGCGGCGACGGCTTCATGATCAGCATCGTGTCGTACGTGAACAGCGCCGTGGCGGGATCGCCGGCTTCGATCGCGGAGCGAGCGAGCGCACCGAGGACCTCCGGATCGTGTGGCGCGATGTAGAGCGCCATCTCGGCGTACGTCTTCACCTTCGGCCAGTTCGCGAGCTTCGTGTACTCGCTGATCAGCTCCTTGAGCGGCGCGAGCTCCATCTGCTCGAGAAACGCGTAGTGCTCGAGCTCGACGAGCGCTTTGTCCATCTGCCCCTGCTTCTTGTACAGGTTGTACAGCTCTTGATACGGATAGCTGCGCTCGGGGTCCAGCTTCTTGGCCGCGCAGAGCTGCTTCTCCACCTCGGCCGCGTCTTTGTCGTTCTGCGCGATCTGCGCGAGGCGCGTGCGCAGATCGTAGTTGTCGACGCCGTCGGCGATCAGGTTGCCGATCATCGCCTTGGCTCGGTCCGGGTCGTTCTTGTGCAACGCGACCTCGGCGAGGATGTAGCGCGCGATCGGCTGCTTCGGATCGAGCGCGAGCGCGGCCTGCGCCTGTTGCGCCGCTTTCTCGGCGTCGCTGGCGTTGTAGTACCCGAGCGCGACGTGTGCGCGCGCCTTCGCATCGCGAGGTGCACTGTCGGCGGCGATCTCGAGCTTGGTCACATCGTCGAAGCCGCGCGTCGGCAGCTTGAACGTGCCCTTGTAAGCAGCGAGCCGCACGTCGAGGAACGCGCGGAACTCGGTGTCGAGTTGAGCGATGGTCTTGCCGGTGATCGCCTGCAGCACCTCGGGCGATTCCTTGCCAGCGCCGAACAGCTTCAGCGCCTCGACGATCTTGGGGAACCCGTACTTCTGCACGAGGAACTCGATCGTGACCGCCGACTGGTAGTACGCGACGACCACCGCGTTCGCGTCGGGCTGCATGAACTCCGCGTTCAGCGCGCCGATCGACGGGAGCGTGCCGTTCACGACCGCGCCGTAGAGATCCGCATCGTTCTCGCGTCGCCACGACGGCGATGCGATGAGCGTCTCGTACTCCGACAGGCCCTCCGTGAACCAACGCGGCACGCGCGACTTGGACAGCTGGATCGCGAACACGTGGCCGAGCTCGTGCCACAGCACCATGCCCCAGTTGATGTCGCCCGTCGCGGGTGACATCGCGGTCACCACCTTGCCGAAGCACACGCCGAGCGCCCCGAGATCCGGCAGACCGACGGTGCGAATCGCGTAGTCGGTGCGATCGGCGTACAGCTCGAGCGTCGTCGGGATCGTCGGCGTGAACCCGTAGCGCTTCACCATGTCCGCGAACGCGCGCTCGAGCGTGGGCTCGAGATAGCGCGACAGCACCGGGCGCTCCTCGTTGTGGTAGCGAATCTTGAAGTGCTTGGTGGTCGCGATCGAGTAGCTCTTGGGGATCGTCTCCTTGAACAGCGTGCGCGTGTTGAACGCGCGGACGTTGTACTGGTCACCCGCCCACGATTTGTCGATCCACTCGAGCCCTTCCTTCTCCATTCCGAGACGCAGGTAGCCGAGGCCCGCGCCCGCCATCGCCTCGAAGAACGAGGGGCGTAGCTTCACCGCTTCTTTCTCCAGCTCGATCGCCTCGACGTAGCGATGCTCGCGCACGGCCGATCGCGCGACGATGCGATACAGCTCCGCGTACATCGGGTTGTGCGCGAACGCCTTCTTGCGCTCGGCGTCGTAGGTCTTCATGTCGTCGCGGAGCCACGCGATCGTCGCTTTCATCGCGATCGCTTCCACGTCCTGCGCGTTGTGCGCGAGGACTCCGTCGAGGACTTTGGTCGCTTCCGCCCATTCGTTGCGATCGATCGCGATTCCGGCGCGCACCTTGAGCGCGCGCGCGTTCTTGGGATTCACCGCGAGCGCCGCGTCGACGTGGTGGCGAACCGCCGCGAGGTCGTAGCGCGTCTCGACGATCACCTCGGCCATCGCCGCGTGCGCGTCGGGGTGATTCGGATTGACCTTGAACACTTCCTCGAGCGTTTGCTCGGCGAGCTGCGCGGCGTACTTCTGGAGGAACAGGTCCGCCCACTCCACGCCGGTGTCGGTGCTCGACGGCCGGATCGACATCGCCTCGCGAAACGCTTGGTTCGAGAGCTGAAAGTTCGAGGTGTAGCGCGCCGCGATCGCGAGCTGTGTCAGCTGATCCGGATCGTCGAGATCGAGCTTGTTGTCGTCGGACTCTTTGATCGTGATGTCGAACAGCGCCTTCGCGCCGGTCAGATCGCCCACCATGTGGCGCACGCGACCGAGCGCGGTGCGCACGGAGCGATCGTCGGGGCGGTCCTTGTGCAGCTGCTCGAGATCCTTCTTCGCGAGATCGAGCCGTCCGGTCTGCGCGCGAAGCTCGGCGAGCACGATGCGCGCTTCGGCCGAGGACGCATCCTTGCCGGTCGACATCGGCGACAGCGTTTGCTCGGCGCCGGCGTAGTCCCCCATGGCGATCTTCGCGCGCGCGAGGAGGATCTGCGCGGCGGGTCGATCCTTGCCGGTGTTCTTCGCGAGCTCGCTGATCGCCGTCTTGTAGTCACCAGCCACGAGCTTGTCGTGACCGCGGGGCGGGTCCGCGAAGGCAGGTCCGGCCGAAAGGAGGAGCGCCAGGGAAAATGCCAGGCGAAGCCGGTTCCGCGTCATCCCCTCGAATCTGTGCGACGCCCATGCCCCTGTCAAACCTGGGTTTCGAGGTATCCTCCGATCGTGGCTGAAGCGTCGAAGGAAATGCCCGCAGGCAACGAAGGCCTGTACAGCTCTTTCGATTCGTTCCTGAAGCAGGGGCTGAAGGAGTACTACGACCGAGGCTGGACGACGCGAAAGGGCAACTTCATCGCGCTCCTCATCGCGTCGGGCACCACGTCGTTCGCGATGGCCAAGGACTCCATCGTCTCCGGAGAGGGGACCAAGAAGGTCGCGATCGGTGCAGGGCTCATGATCGCGCTGCGCGTCGGACTCAAGTACGCGCTCGGCGGTCCGCTCGGATTGGTTCTGAGCGTGGCGGCGGGCGCGTCGATGATCAGCTACTTCATTCGCAACCAGCGAGACATCACCAAGAAGGTGTCCATCTATCGCACGCTCGTCGCCGAGCAAGAGAAGAAGTACGACGAGGTCCAAGCGGGTTGGCGGGACGGCAAGTACGACATCGGCCAGCGCAACCTCATGATCGATGGACTCATGAAGCAGTTCATCACCAGCGTCGACGAAGCGTGAAGATCGTCGTCGCGACGACATTGCTGCTCGCGCTCGTTCAGGCGCCGGCACGTGCAGAGCGTGCTGCACCGTCCACGAAGCGAACGGTGGGCATCCTCGACGTGCGCGTCGACGGCGTCCCCGACGATACGAAAGCGCAGTTCGAGAAGGGGCTCGAGGAGCAACTCGACACGTCGACGTACTGGCTGTCCAACCGGGCGCAGATGCGCGACCGCTTGAAGTTCTCGACGAAGTGGACGGAAGGCTGCCTCGTCGGCGCGTGCCTCACGGAGGTGAAGACGCAGACGCAAGCCGAGCTCGTGCTGCTCGTCGCGCTGAGCGGCTCGGGCACGAGCTACGGCTACATCATCACGGTGGCGCGCACGGACACCGGCCGCGTCGTCGCACAGGACTCGCAGCGCTGCGACGTGTGCACGCCGCGCGAGGTGATGCGCGACGCGACGCTCGCCACGATCAACCTGCTCCACAACGTTCCGGACACGCTTCCCGACGAGGCTGCCGACACCAAGCTCGCTCTCGACCAAGCCGCCGCCGCCGCGGATCGCCGGATCGCTGCTGATCACCAGCGTGTGTCCAAGCGCGGCCTCGTGTTGACGGTCGTCGGGGTTGCAGCGGCTGCCGCCGGCGTTGCGGCCTACCTGCTCGCGGACAAGCCCGACTATGCGTGGGCGATCGCAGGAGCCGGTGGGGGCCTCGCCGTCGGTGGCGTAGTCATGCTCACTTTTTGAGACCGGCAGCGCGACATAACGCACGCGGTCCGATGTCCGTCCGGTGTTAGGGTCGGCGCGTGCGTCGCGTCCTTCTTGTTCTTTGTCTCACTGCGTGCACGGGCGAGCCCACCGTCGCGCGGTTCGGGTTGCCTGGTGCGACGGAGGAGTTCTACGACCTTCCGTTCCCGAACGATCTGCGACGCTCCCCGAGCTCGAATCGGCTCGATCTCTCCGAGTTCCCGACGAACAGCCTGATCGTCAACTCGTTCCGCGCGGCGGCCGAGGAGCTCGATGGCTTCTCGCTCAACGGCGCGATGTACGCGCGCTTCGACGGACAGCTCGATCCGACGAGCCTGCCGGATCCAGCGGGCTCGATCCTGCCGACGTCGTCGGTGTACGTCGTCGATGTCGATCCGGACTCGCCCGAGCGCGGCGAGCGCATCCCGATCGCCGTCACGTTCCGCGAGACCGGCAACGAGACGATCGGCGGTGACAACCTCGTCGTGCGTCCGTATCCGGGGTTCCCGCTGTCCGAGGGCACCACGTACGCGCTCGTCATCACCACGCGCGTGCGCGGAACGAACGGCGAGTCCATCCACGTCGCGCCGGGCTTCGCCGAGCTCGCGAGTGAAGCCGCGACGAACGAGCAGCTGCTCGTGTGGGCACGCGGACAGTATCAGCCGCTGTTCGACTATCTCGACGAGGCCGGTGGCGACAGCCGCGGAGACGTCGCCTCGGCCGCGGTGTTCACCACGCAGCACGCGACGTTCATCGCGCCTGCGATCCGCGCGAAGCTGTTCGACACGGCGTTCCCGGTGCCGTTCGATGTGATGTCGCCCGAGCCGCCGAAGGGCGGACGCTTCCGCACGATCGCGGGCAGCTACATGGCGCCGAACTTCCAGGCCGGCGATCCGCCCTACAAGGTCGCGCCCGACGGTCGCGTCGATGTCGGCTCCGACGGCATGGCGATCATCACGCGGATGGAGCAGATGCGCTTCATGCTGACGGTTCCGACGATGATGCCGATGCCCGCCGAGGGGTGGCCGATCTGCATCTACTCGCACGGTACGGGCGGCAGCTGGTCGTCGTTCATCAGCGACGGCACCGCGGACTTGCTCGCGCGCGAAGGCATCGCCGTGATCTCCACGGATCAAGTGCTGCACGAGCCGCGCAACCCCGGCGGCGATCCCGAGCTCGACTTCTTCAACTTCGGCAACGTCTACGCGGTGCGCGACAACGCGTTGCAAGGCTACGCGGACGCGTGGTCGCAAATGCGGCTCGTCGTCAACGCGTCGCTCGATGCGGGCGGCACGACGCACACGTTCGACGCCGACAACGTGTTCTTCTTCGGTCACTCGCAGGGCGGCATCACGGGGCCCGGCTTCGTCGCATTCGAGCCGACGCTGAAGGGCGCGATCCTCTCGGGCACCGCGGGCGTCCTCTATCAAAACCTGCTGCACAAGACGAAGCCGCTCGACATCCCAGGCCTCGTCGAGCAGTTCGCGCGCGACAACCCGATGGACGAGAACAACCCGTCGCTCGCGCTCGTGCAGATGTGGGTCGATCGCTCGGACCCCGTGAACTACGCGCCGTTGATGGCGCGCGATCGCCCGATCGTCGACGGCGTGCAGGTTCCACCACGCGCCATCTTCCAGACCGAGGGCTTCACGGATCTGTACTCGCCCAACGTCGGCATCGAAGCGTTCGCCACGGCGCTCGGCGCGGACATCGTGAAGAACGAAGTGCAGGCAGGCGCCACCAAAGAGATCCTCGGCGTGACGATCCGCGGTCGCGGCATTCTCACCGCACCGATCACGAACAACGTCGAGAACACGACGGTCGTCCTCGGCCAGTACAACCAGCGGCCAAACTCCGACGGGCACTTCGTGGTGTTCGATATTCCGTCAGCACAGCAGCACGTCGCCAAGTTCCTCGGTACGCTTGCCCGTACGGGTCAGGCGACCGTGGTGCAGGTGCAATGACGAGAAAGAAGCTGGGTGAGCTCCTGATCGAGGCGGGTGTGTTGGACGACTTGAGCCTGCGCTCCGCGCTCGCGGATCAACGGCGCTGGGGCCGGCCGCTCGGTCGAACTCTCGTGGAGATGAAGCTCGTCGAGGAGCCCGTCCTCGTCGACGTGCTAGCAAGGCAGCTCAACGTCGACGCGATCGACCTCGACCAGCTCGCCATCACCGCCGACGTGCTCAAACTCGTCCCCGCCGAGCTCGCCCGCCAGGCCCAGATCATGCCGTTCCGCACGATCATGAAGTTCCTCGACGTGGCGATGGGCGATCCCACCAAGCTCGGCATCGTCGACGAGCTCCGCATCCGCACGCAGCTCAACATCCGTCCGTTCCTGTGCGGCCCACGTCAGATCGAGCGCAACATCGCTCGCTACTACGGCGACGGCAGCAAAGCCGAGATCGTGATCCCCTTCGACGCGCCCGACTCGATGGAGCTCCAGCAGCCTACGCGCGGACCAACACGGCAACCCTCGTCGACCAACGCGCCCGCCAACGTGCCGTCCGCTCCAACACCATCGCGCACGATGAGCGACGTGATCCGCCCGTATCCGCGCACGATGCCGCCCCCCGCCGCCGACGCGCCGCCGCACGTCGTGCGCGATGCCGAGATCAACGCGCTGCAGATGCGCATCTCGAAGCTCGAGGCGCTCGTCGAGCGCGACGAGGCCGTACTCAAGCGCCTCCTCGCGCTGCTGATCGAGAAGGGCGTCGCGACACGCGAAGAGATCGTCGAGCGCCTCTCGTAACCCGCACCGGGGTTGCTCTCCGCAAGACCTCGCGGTCCCGCACCCGCGCGATCCGCCCCGCGCGGTCCGCCCCGGGCGTCGCGACACGCGAAGAGATCGTCGAGCGTCTCGTAACCCGCACCGGGGTTGCTCTCCGCAAG
>JAEYYV010000107.1 GCA_023428295.1 Pseudomonadota bacterium | reverse complement strand
TTCACCGGGAGACTTACGTCTCCCGCTCGCCGGAGGAGAGCATCGCGTCGAACTCTTCTTCGGTGAGGACGCGAATGCCGAGTTGCTTGGCTTTGTCGAGCTTGCTGCCCGCGTCCTCGCCGGCGAGCACGTAGTCGGTCTTCTTCGAAACGCTTGAGCCCGCCCGGCCGCCATTTTGCTCGATCAGCGCCTGAGCTTCCTCGCGGGCGTACTTCTGCAGCTTCCCGGTGACGACTACCGTTTTCCCGACGAACGGACCGGAGGCGACGACGGGGGCTCGACGCTCGGCGGTCATATCGAGGCCGAGCTGCTTCAGATCGTTGATCGTCTCCTGGCCATAGTCGCTGTGCAGGAAGTTGAAGACGCTTTGGGCAATGATGCCGCCGATTTCCGGTACCGCGTTGATCTCTTCCAGCTTCGCCTGCTGCAGGGCCTCCATCGAGCCGAAGTGCTCGGCGAGCACCTGAGCCACACGGGCGCCGACGTGGCGGATCGACAGGGCGTTGAGCAGGCGCACGAGGCCGCGTGACTTGCTCTTCTCCGCTCCCTCAAGCAGGTTGAGCGCCGACTTGCGACCCATGCGTTCTAGGCCCGTGAGCTGCGCCTCGGTCAGCCGATAAAGGTCGCCGTATTTGGTCACCAGCTTGTGGGCGACGAGCTGATCGACGAGCTTGTCGCCGAGGCCTTCGATGTCCATCGCATTGCGGCTGGCGAAGAATCGCAGCCGTTCCCGCAGCTGGGCCGGGCAATTGATGTTCGGGCAGCGGATGTAGACCCCTTCTTCGTCCTTGACCAAAAGCGTCGCACATTCGGGGCACTCGGTCGGAAAGGGGAACTTGGGCAGATCCTCAGTCCGCTCGTGCACTTCCACGCGTACGATATGCGGAATGATCTTGCCAGCCTTCTCGACGATGACCCAATCGCCGACGCGAACGTCCTTGCGCTCGATCTCGTCCGCGTTGTGCAAACTCGCTCGGCTGACAATGGTTCCCGCGAGGAGCACGGGTTCGAGTTCGGCAACGGGGGTGATCGCTCCGGTCTTGCCGATCTGGACGTTGATGGCGTTGAGCCGGGTCTTGGCTTCGTACTTTTCGAACTTGTAGGCGACCACCCAGCGCGGGCTTTTGGAACGCATGCCCAGTCGCTCGCGCTGGGCGAAGTCGTTCACCTTGAGAACGAGGCCGTCGATCTCGAAGTCCAATTCGTGCAGCCGGCCGATGACCGACTCGCAGTGCTCGAGAGCCTGGTCGAAGCTGTCGAATCGTTCGACGAGCGGTGTCGTCGGCAGGCCGTACGACCGCACCTCGGCGAGGAACTGCATGTGGTTGGTCGCTTGGACTCCTTCGCAGTAGCCCGCCCCGTGGACGAAGAAGCGAAGCTTGCGTTCGGCGGCAATGCGAGGGTCGAGCATGCGGATGCTGCCAGCCGAGACGTTGCGGGTGTTGGCGAAAAGCTGCTCTCCCTTCTCCTTCTGCCGCTCGTTGAGCGTGACCAGGTCGGAGTTGGTCATATAGACCTCGCCGCGGACTTCGAGAACCGCCGGCGGGTTGTCGCCTAAGAGCCTGAGCGGGACCCCTTCAATCGTGCGAAAATTGTGGGTGACATCGTCCCCTACCGCCCCATTGCCGCGAGTCACCGCGCGCACCAGGCGGCCGTGCTCGTACAAAGCGGAGATGGCCACGCCGTCGACCTTCAGCTCGACGACCCATTCGACCTTCTCGCCGGGCAAGCCCTTCGCTACTCGATCGGCAAACTGTTTCAGTTCGTCGGTGCTGTAGGAGTTCTCGATCGACAGCATCGGCAGGCGATGAGGCACCTGCGGCAGGGAACTGACCGGTTGATCGCCGATCCTCTGGGTGGGGCTATCGGACGTGACGAGTTCCGGATGCTCGGCCTCCAGCCGCTTGAGCTCCTCGAGCAGACGGTCGTAGTCCAGGTCGCTGATCTCCGGAGCGGCCTGGACATAGTACTTGTAGTCGTGGTGGCGAATCTGCTCACGCAGTTGCTCGATACGCTCGGTCGCGGTGGTGGTGCTCATGGGGCGCTGATCGATACCAGTGCGGGGAGTAGGACGCGAACGAAAAAGGACTGTCATTCGCGCGGTTGAAGCGTAAGCCGAAGGGCGGCCGGTTCGCAACGGGCCACATAGCCCTCCAGCGCGGTCGAGTCGATCTGCGAGCCGAGGTCTTCGCCCTCCGGGGCCAGAACCCAGGCGGGTACATCCTCCACCATCGCTCGGGCCAATCGCAGGCTGCTGACCGTCGCTCGCGTCGCGCGAACCTTGCGACCCTTTTCAAGGTCCAGGTCTCGCGATTCCTCCTTCGCGCTGGGGTGGACATCGAGCGCCTGGGCGGCGCTGGCAGTGAGGATCAACCCTTGTCCGGGATACTCGTTCCACGAGAGGGTGAGAGGTTGACGCTCATCGATAATCGCCGTCAGGCGGAAGCGTCCGCTTTGCAACCAGATCGGGACGTAAGGTGTGAAAGCAATGGTTTCGGACTCAACCAGCCGGCGAAGTTCTGGCTCCAACGGTCGAGCAGGACCCAGGCGATTTCCGGTGCCAAGTTCGGCAAGCGCTTGCGCGATTCCCTCGTCCATTGCCAGACGACCGTACTCGGCGCGAAGCTCGGGAATCGTCCGGCGGGCGGACAGCAGTCGCAGGGTGAGCGTGGTGCGCTGCTGGCTCAGTTGTACGAGAAGGTTGCGAACGTCG
>JAEYYV010000086.1 GCA_023428295.1 Pseudomonadota bacterium | reverse complement strand
GCCATAGGCCGGAGAGCCGCTAGCCTTGGCTAGATCGCCACTGCTCCAAATCGGAAATACATGCGGGGGTGATGCCCAGGGCCAAGACGGGACACCCTCCGTTCCGCCCAGCGTTGAGCCGGTAGATGAGCTTACCCCACCACGTGGTACTCGCTCCATACTTCGGCATGAGTGGAACGGGCTTACCCTCCACCGTGAAAGCCGGGTTACCGTCCTTGTCCAGTGCTTGCCCGAGTTCTTTGAAGATCTCGTTGAGCGATGTGTCCCTAGTGACGATTACCGCCGCGTCGATTGCCCCTGCCTCGGCAAAGGCAGCAAACGCGTAGAGGTCTCGGTCGAAGGTTTGGTCCTTCGAATTCCACTCGAAGTCGAATGCAGCGCGGCCCTTAACAAAGTCGATCTTGTGGCCGTCTAGGTACTTCTCACGGAGGTAAACCTCCTTGCGAGTTCGGTGTTGGACCTTGCCTCTCTTGTCGAAGCCAATTGGCTCACGCCATTCTTTCTTAATGCGGAGGTCTCCCGAGATCGCCGTCTCGTGCCAACCCTTGGTCCGCAGCAACGAGGCAACGACTCTCGGGATCTCGGACTCGTTACCCCCCGGCCTCCGGATCATGTCCGTCGTGATCTGGAACTGCGTCAGCGCCTCTACGATCTCCGCAAACTCGTTCGGGAGTCCAAACTTGAGGATGGACGCTGCCTTCCGATAGCTGGCGACCCGAAACTTTTCGAAGATGACGGGCGGCAATGCAGCGCGGACCACTTCGTCTGGATCCGCCGCAACAGTTGGCCGTTCGGCCACTTCCTCAGAGCCGTCGTCTAACTCCTCCGTCACGTCTATTCCGCCGCCGAGTTATACGCGTAGGTGTCCCAGGTGGGCTTGTAGCTGTCGTCGGCTTGGTTGCCCCAATAGGTCCAGTTCTCGCGCGTGCCGCGAGCGAACATTTCGAGATATGGACCTTTCGAGCAGGCCTCGATCAACTCATACTGTTCGTCTGGCTTTCGCGAGTGTTCGCGCTTGCGGGACGACATGTAGTTCACCTGGCTGCGACCCGGCGCTTCAGTTCTGGCGTTCTTGCCCCGGACGCCGAAAAGCAGCAGCTCGGTCACGTTGCGGAAGTAGAAGCCCACGCCACGTCCATCCGAACCGCCATCCTTGCGGATTTTGTGCCAGACGATGTTGGCTTTGTACTGAAAGCCCCAAGCCTCCATCACCTTGAGCCCGTCGGGGAGCAGGGCATTTGGTACCCACATATAGAGATGCGCGGTTTTCTCAGCGATGTGTGAGACGGGCAGTTCGCAAATCTCTTCGGTCGACATGGTGCCGTAGCGCGCCAGGCGACGATGTTCGGGCGCCACTTTGCCGGTGCGATTGATAAAACGCCATGGCGGATCCGCCAGTATCGTTCGAAACTGCTGCCGGCCAACGTGGCTGACGAGATTGGCGCCGGTTTCGCTGAAATGGACATTCATGGTTCAGTCCCCCGAAACCAACTTGGCACAAGAACAAATAAGGAACAACTGTTAATTTTTCATTGTTAGCCGAGTCGTGACCATAAGTCCCAAACACGGGGCTCAATCCAAGTGAACCACACAGGAGACTTTGCGTGAACGCTCTCACCACGTCCCCCATCCCCTGGCTCCTCGCCGGTGATCCGGCCATCCGCTGGCAGACCCTGCGGGATCTCACGGACGCCCCCGCTACCGAGGTCGCCGCCGAGCGGGCCCGCGTGGCTCGCGAAGGGTGGGGTGGGGCGTTGCTGGCGGGGCAGCTGCCCAACGGCTCATGGGCTGATCCCGACAATGGCTGGATGATTGCGATCCGGACGCTGACGCTGCTCAAGGACATGGGGGCCGATCCGGCCGACCCGGCGGTGCGGGCGGCCATCGCGCGGGTAAAGCCGCTGACCTTCGTCTGGCACGACAACCGCGCCTTCTTCGATGGCGAGACCGAAGCCTGTCTCAATGGGCGCATTCTGGGGCTCGGCGCCTATTTCGGCGAGCCGAGCCGAAAGCTGCTCGAACAGCTGCTCTCGGAACAACTGGCGGATGGCGGCTGGAACTGCGATGCGCCGCCGAACACGCGCTCGTCGTTCCACTCCACCATCTGCGTGCTCGAAGGGCTGGCGGCCTGGGAGGCGGCCGAGGGGGCGAGCCCGGAGGTCACCGCCGCCCGCCAGCGGGCCGAGGCCTATCTCCTGGAGCGGCGCCTGATGCGCGGGCTGCGTTCGGGAGAAGTGATCGATGAGCGGGTCACCCGCTTCGGCTTCCACCCGAACTGGGAATATGACGTGCTCCGCGCGCTGGACTATTTCCGTGCCGCCGGGGCCGCGCCCGACCCGCGCATGGCCGAGGCCATCGAGATCGTCCACCAGCGCATGGGCGAGGACGGGCGCTGGCCGCTCGACGTGCTGGTGGAAGGGCCGATCGGCTATGTCACCGAAGCCGAAGTCGGCGCACCCAGCCGGTGGAACACGCTCCGCGCCCTGCGCGTGCTGCGCTGGTGGGACGGCTCAGGGTAAGCCCGAACCTAGTAGCTCGACAAGCTCACCATGAGGTTTCCGCCAGCATCCCAATAGCCCTCATGG
>JAEYYV010000026.1 GCA_023428295.1 Pseudomonadota bacterium | reverse complement strand
GGATCGGCTGGTTCCGGTACATGTGATAGAAGTAGCCGAGCGCCATCACCTGCACGAGCAGCGGGTTCAGCGCCTTGCTGTTCACGTTGTACGGCGAGATGTACGGGATGCCGTAGATCATGATGTCGGCGGGGCCATCGACCTCGACGACGTTCTGCTCGTTCTGCTTCGCGATGGTGCGATCGTGCGTGGGATCGCACTCGCCGGCGTAGCAAGCGATCAGCTCGTACGCGGCGGGCGTGCGCATGAAGATCTCGCGACGCGCTGCGAACGGCAGCTTGTCGAGCGTCCACTTCATCGCCTGGTACTTCAGGCGATCCGACTCGCCCCAGTCATCCTCGTTTTTTGTCAGGAACGACAGCGGGCCGTCGAAGCAGCGGTTGTTCAGCACCGTCTCGATGTGGAAGACCTTGAGCGTCTTCTCGATCAAGTCGCCCTGGCGCTTGAACGAGTGAGACAGATAGCTCTTCGGCGGATCCATGAACGAGTTCGACTGCACGATGCCGTGCGGCGTGTGGTGCGACTTGAGCGACTCGTAGCCGCACAGGCCCACCGCCATGCTCTTGTTGCCGCCGTTCATCGGCACGAAGTTCAGGTTCACGTAGATCGTCAGGTCGCTCTCGGCGACGCGGCGATTCATCTCGACGAGCTCGTTGTGCTTGGTGTGACCGAGCACGACCATGCCGTCCGGATCGCAGCCGTCGTGGTTGTACAGGCGATCCGGCCAGTACTCGTTCCACACCTTCTCGCCGACCATCCGCTTGATCTCCCAGTCGTGCATGCGGCGATGCAGACCGAGCGCGATGATGATGTGCACGTCGTCGACCCCGTGATCCGCGAGCATCTCGCACACGATCTCGAGGATCAGCTGACGCACGTCCGGCGTCTTCATGATCGGCAGCGGCATCGAGATGTCGTCGACGGCGATCGTGACCTTCATGCCCGGCGACAACATCGCGTGCAGCGGATCGCTGTTGCCCTCGGGATGATTGAGCGCGTAGCGAATCGCCGCCTTGGGATTCGCGACCGGCGTCATCGGACGCTTCGGATAGATGACGCGCGTACCGACGGGGAGGTCCTCCATGATGAGGTTCTCGCCGTTCCAGAGCAGACGCGGCGCGCTGTCCGTGTCGATCGTGACGATGTGCTCGCGCGTGTGGCTGCGGGTCTTGGGTCGAATCGCGCGCATCAGTTACGCCTTTCCAGTTCGCAAGCGCCGTGGCGCGCGGGTGTCACGAGCCATCCCTTGCGGGCGACGCGCGACCGAGCGATCGGCTTCTTCGTCGAGATCGAGCACCGGCCAGTCATAGCTCCGCGCCATCGCGCGCAGCCGCATGTCCGGGTTGCACGCCGTCGGGTGACCGACGACTGCGAGCATCGCGTAGTCGCTGAACGAGTCCGAGTACGCCCAGCTCTCGGCGAGATCGATGCCGTGCTGCTTGGCGTACGCGCGCATGATCTCCGCCTTGGTCGCGCCGGCGACGAACGGCTTCTTGAGCTTGCCGGTGGCGTAGTTGTCGACGAACTCGAGCTGATTCGCGATCAGATCGTCGACGCCCAGGTACCGCGCGAGCGGACGCATCGTGAAGTCGAGCGCACCGGAGAGCAGCACCTGGCGGCAGCCCGCGCGACGGCTCTCTTCGATCAGATCCTTCGCGCGCGGATAGATGTTCGGCTTGACGACATCCTCGAACAGCTCTTCGGCCAGCGTGACCAAGCGATCCTCGCTCTGCCCTTCGTACGAGCGATAGAAGATCTCGTTGAAGAACTTCCGGGAGAGCTTGTCGGCTGCCCAGAACACGGGGATGGAGAGCGCCGTCTTGATCGTACTCGCCGCACTCACCGACAGCGATGCGTGCCGGCTCGCGTAGTACGCGAACGTGTGGACGATGTTGATCTTGATCAGCGTCCCGTCGACGTCATAGAACGCCGCGGAATTCTTGTACTTCGCCGGAGGTGTGGGCAGCGGGTGCATGCGGACCGAGTCCCCGGGAGCGGGAACGGAGCGCACTCTGGATCAGCCAAGGATCCCCTGTCAATGCGTTGCCAAGTACGCACCCATCCAGGGGCCACCGGATTTCCCCGATCGGCGGAAACTCCGCTTTGCGTGGTAGGAACCCGTACATGCTGCGCCTACCGATCTGGCTGACCCTGGGCATCGCCGCACTCGTCATCATTTTCGGCGTCTACCGGATCATCCTCTCGCGCCGCAGCGACGAGGACGAGGCGCGCGCCCAGAAGCGAAAGGGCCTCTACGCGATGGCCCGGCGAACGCACTTTCTCATCGGGATCGTGTACTTGCTCCTGGGAGGCGGCCTCGTGGCGGTGTCGTTTGGCTGGAATCCGTTCGGCAACATGTTTGGTCCGTCCACCGAAGAGCCTTCGAAGGACAAGATGCCGTCCAAGAGCATCCCGATCGACAACCTGCCGCCTCCGAAAGGCTCGTCGAAGTGACGATGAGCGGGGACGGCGGCGACGACGGGGACTCGGACGCGTTCGAGGCGTCGGAGCGCCGGCGAAGGCGCGGCATCTACCGCTGGGCGGCCGTGTTCTGGGTCGTGATCGCGATCGTGATGACGCTGTTCTCGGAGCTTCACCCCGCGTTCACGTGGTGCGCGCTCGTCGCGCTCGCGATCGCGGCGATGTACGCGAGCGGGCGCTCGTTCACGAACCTCGTCGGTCGACCGTAGAACACGCTAGAGGATCTGCAGGCGGCGCGACTGCTCCGCTTGCTCGCCGATCACCTCGAGCACGTGCGGGTGCGTCATGATGATCTCGCGGAACGCGGGCGCGGGGAGGCACAGCGCGAGACCTTTGCCGCGCGCGATGACATCGCTCTTGAACGCGACACTCGAGAGCAGCGCGGTCTCGCCGATCAGATCGCCCGGGCCGAGCGTGACGACGGTCTGGCCGTCGCGCACGACGCTGAAGTGACCCGCGAGCACGATGTAGAGGCCGTCGGGCTTCTGGCCACTGCCGAGGAGCACCGTCGAGGGCTCGATCTCGAGGAACTTGAACTTGCTCGCGAGCTCGGCGCGTTGCTCGTCGGAGAACGGGCGGAACAGCGGGCTCGTGCGCATCCAGCGATCGACCAAGCGATCGCGCACGAAGCGCAGCACCGCGCGGAGCACGTCGCCGTGATCGGCGAGCACGCGCGAGAGGGTGTGGCGATCGATGCGCAAGAGCTCCGACGTCTGCGCGGCGATCACCGTCGCCGAGCGCGGCTGATCCGTCATCAGCGCCACCTCGCCGATGAACGAGCCGGGCCCGAGGCGCGCCATCTCCACGCGCGGCGGTCCCTCGGCCTGCACGCTGACCTCGCCCTCGACGATCACGTAGAGCGCGTCGCCCGGATCGCCCTCGTGGAACAGCACGGCGTTCGCCTCGAGCGACACGAGCGTCAGGTTCGAGACGAGCGCCTCGAGCGCCTCCTTGGGCAGGCCCGCGAACAGCGGCGTGGCCGCGAGTGCGCGCGCAGCGACCATGCCGATCGGGCGCGGCTCCGCGAGCGGAATCTCCTCGATGTCCTCGAGCGCGAGCTCGGTGGAGTCGTCCACCTCCGCGTGGATCGCTTCCTCGTCCGGCGGCTCGATCTCGATCGATGGAGTCGACGTGCGGATCTCGATCTCGAGCTCGTCGTCGTCGATGGGAATGACGTGCACGCCCGGGCTCGACATCACCGTCTGCGGAACCTCTTTGGCGAGGTTGACCGTCTCGAGGGCCGCGCCCGGCGGGAGCTGGATGGGCTTGCTCTTGGTACGTGACATCGCGATGCCGGGCACGTACGGCGGCGTCGTCGGCTTGTTGCGCGTGCGGAACATCGGCTGCGTCTGCGTGTGCGGCGGCGACTCGGTCCACGCGGGACGGGCGGCCTCCTGCGCCCTCGCGACCGCATCGGCCTGCGCTTGCTCGGCGGGCGTCAGCTTTAGCGCCGTGATGTGACGGCTGCGAATCGCAGCGACGTTCGGGTTGGCGTGCAGCGCCGGGTTGTTCTCGGCAAAGCTATGCGCCCTCGTCGGTCCCTGCCCCGCTTGCTCGTTGAGCTGAGCCAATCGGCTGAGCGCGTTCGCGTTCTGCGGATCGATCTGCAGGATCAGCTTGCACACCGCGATCGCCTGCACGAGGAAGCCGTTCTGCGCGTACCTCTCGGCGCTCCGCTCGAACGCCTCGATCGCGTGCTTGTTGTTTCCGAGCTTCTTGTAGGTCTCGGCGGCGCGCTTGGCCCACTGCGCGTCCCGCGGCTCGATCCGCTCGAGCTCGAGGTACGCGTTGAGCGCGCGCTTGTACTTGCCGGCGGCGGTCGCAGCCGCAGCCTCCTCGCGCAACTCTCGGCCGTCTTTGGCCATCAGCCGCGACTATATATCAGAGCGAGCTCATCGCACCGACGTAGGCCGCACGGATCCGGCTCGTTAACACTCCGCACGGGAGGTCGCGCTCACCGTCGGAGATGAGCCGAGTGACCGCGACCACGCCGCGAATGGCGCTCGTCGCGAACACCTCGTCCGCCGCAAGAAATGCGGTGACCTCGATCGGTCCGATCACCACAGGGATGTCCGCCTGGCGACAGATCGACACTACCCGCGCCGCGGTCACGCCCGGCAACACACCGCCCCGCTCCGCCTGATCGTCGCCGCCATCGGGGGCGAAGCCGGGAGCCGCTGCGAACCCATCGCTCGCGCCGAACACGACGCCCCCGATCACCGCGAACACGTTGCACGTCCCGCCCTCCACGACCTTGCCGCTGGCATCGAGGCGCACCGCGTCGTCGGCGCCCCGCTCACGCGCGAGCTCCTTGGCGATGATGTGATCGAGGTACGCGAGCGTCTTGTGTCCTCGTCCCACGCGCTCGGGCAGCGCCCACTCGACGAGCGCCAACGACATCGTCTGTGTGAGCGCACCGAGCGGCTCGGCGATCACGATCGTGTGCCCCGGCCCCGCGCTCGCCATCGGCACGGCGAGCCCACCCGGTCCCCGCGTGACGACGATACGGATCCGATAGTCCCGCGAGCTGGTCGTACTCGTCGCCGTCGTCGTGCTCGTGCTCGTGCTCGTCGTACTTGTCGTCGGCGGCGCAATAGCGCTCGCTGCGCCGATAGCGAGTTGCACGGCGTGCGCGATCGCAGCGCGATCGATCGGCAATCGCAGCCATCGCGCGCTGTCGGCGAGCCGATCGAGGTGCGCGTCGAGATCGATCGCGCGCCCGTTCCACGTGCGCAGCACCTCGAACAGCCCGTCGCCGTAGAGCAGCCCGCGATCGAGCACCGAGATGCGCGCGCTCGCTGCATCCACCACGCGCCCATCGATCACGATCGCCAGCGACATGGGGCCCTATTGTTGCGCATGTCGTGCATCTAATGGGGCGCCGACTAGCTGCCTTCGCCGAGCACGTCGCGCGCGGAGCGCAGGTCGGCTTCGGCCGCGAGGCGCCACAGCTCCGAGTCCGGGGTCGCAGTAGCGGCGAGCGCGAGCTCGTACTCGGCGACCGCCTTCTTGAGATACGCCTGCGCGCGACCGCGAAGCGTGCGGCGCAGACCTGCGGCGACGCTCGGATCGAGCTCGGGCGGCAGCTCGAACAGCAGGCCCAGCGCGAGATCGTGGTAGAGCGAGCCCGCCCGATAGTGCGACGCGATCCGCGCGAGACCGCCGTTCTCGGCCACCGCGCGATAGCTCGCGACGACATCCTCGGTCGCGATCTCCTTCGCGCGAATCGACGACGACAGCGCCTCGATGAACGGGCGCGGCCGCAGGCGATGGACCTTGGCCATCATCCGCTCGGTCGCAGCGAAGGCGTCGGCGACCTTGGGGTCCACGCCGGCGAGCGGCGTGCCGATCCGCGGGCCACGAATGTTGCCTTCGCCCGAGGCAGCGACGGCGTCGGCGCGGAGCTGCGCCACACCCTCGGCGATCGCGATGTCGCCGGGCGCGAGAGCGGCCGCGCGGACCACGAGGTCGAGCGCGTGACGCGAGCGTCCGGCGAGCGACTCGAGCTGCGCGAGGTGCAGCGCGCTCTTGGCCGCGAGCGACGCCGGCGAGTCGGGCGTGGCGAGGATCTTCTCGTAGCCCGCGCGCGCGGTGGCTTCGTCGCCGAGCAGCTCCGCGAGGATCGCGTCGCCGAACAGCGGGGCCGTGCCGTCGAGCTCCGTGGTGATGCCGAGCGAAAGATCGGCGACAGCGCGCTCGATCGAGGGAAGGGTCTCGGGGATCGTGACGCGCGGCGTGTCGTCGCCGCAGCCGATGCCGACGAGCGCGGTGACCGCCGCAGCGAGGAGAGCACGGGGAACGACAGCGCCTGCGAAGACGGGCACTGCGCCGGCACCGATCGTTCTCCCGCCGGTTACGGCGACCGATGCCGGCACAGTCACCGCGCCTCGATCAGGACGACACGTCGCGACCCGGCGTTGCGTCATCAGTTTGCAAACCTTCGTCACGATGTCGTCACTCCAGGCCAGCGGACGGCCGTGCGTGGAACGTCGAGCTTGTAGCCCGCTCCGTGGATCGTGATGAGAAAGCGCGGCTTATCGGGCTCGTCCTCGAGGGCGCGGCGCAGCTTCACGAGGTGGTTGTCGACGGTGCGCGTGTTCGGATAGTCGTCGTAGCCCCACGCTTCGTCGAGCAGCACGTCGCGCGACACGACCTCGCCGGGCCGCCGCGCGAACACCTTCAGGATCGCGAACGCGCGCGAGGGCAGCTCGATTCGCTTGCCGCCGCGCGTGCAGACCTGGCCGACGAGATCGATCTCGATGTTCGCGAACGACAGCGCGATCGGATCCGCGGTCTCGCCTTGTGCGCGGCGCAGCACCGACGCCACGCGCGCGAGCAGCTCCATCAGCGAGAACGGCTTGGTGACATAATCGTCGGCACCGAGCTCGAGGCCGCGCACGCGATCGAGCTCGGCACCGCGCGCAGACAGCATGATCACCGCGAGCTTCCGCGCGGGCGAGCTGCGCACGCGGCGCAGCACCTCGAAGCCGTCGATGTCGGGCAGCATCACGTCGAGCACCGCGAGATCGAAGCGCCCCGACGACGCGCGCTCGGCGCCCTCGCCGCCGCGGCCGACCGCCTCGACCTCGTAGCCCTTCGCGGTGAGCGTGTCGACGAGACCCATGCGGATCGACGGATCGTCTTCGATGACCAGGATGCGCGTCATACAGCCGCCTCCCCGAGCATGCCCGTTCGCGGGAGCCGGATGGTGAACGTCGCGCCTTGGCCGACGACCGATGCCACGTCGACGGTTCCGCCGAGCGCTTCGATGTGGCGCTTCACGAGCGCGAGCCCGAGGCCCGTTCCCTCGACGCCGGAGCGGTAGGCCTCGGGGGAGCGATAGAACTCGCGAAAGATGCGCGGCTGCTCGGAGGCCGGGATGCCCGGGCCGTGATCGCGCACCGCGATGAACGCGTGGCTCTGATCGGCACCGACCCTGACCTCGATGCGCTGGTCGTCACCGCCGTACTTGTCGGCGTTGGCGAGGAGGTTCAGCACGGCTTGCACCACGACATCGCGATCGACTTCGACCTCCGCATGGGCTGCCTCCAACGACACCTCGACGTCGATGGAATTGCGCGATCTCCCGATACCCGACGTGGCTTCTGGATCCCGCAGCGTCTCGAACGTGGTGACCGCCAGGCGCGCGAGTTGCCCCACCTCGTGCCGCGACGGTGCGTAGCGTCGCGTGCCCTTCTCGATCTGCGCGTAGTCGAGGAGGTTCGCGATGAGGAGGCCGAGCCGCTGCGACTCCTGGACGATCACGCCGTGATAGCGCGCCATCTTCGCGGGATCGCCCTGCGCCACGCCCTGCTCGAGCATCTCCGCGAACATGCGGATCGAGGTGAGCGGTGTCTTCAGCTCGTGCGAGACCGTCGACACGAAGTCGCTCTTGAGCTGCGCGAGCTCGCGCTGGCGAGCGGCCGCGCGAATGATGAGCACGATGCCCGCGCCGAGCGCGATCGCGAGCGCGGACGTGTACAGCACGTGGCGCTTGCTGCGCTCTGCGATGACGGCGTCGCGCGGATCCGGATCGGAGATCGGATTCACGATCGCGAGCGCGAGGTGCGGCAGCGCTTCGCCGAGCGGCACCTGCACGATCGTCCGCAGCGCAGGAGGCGGCGTGGCGCCGGCGGGCAACACGAGCACCTGCGCGTGCGTCGCGACGTTCTCGGCCGCGTCGGATCCCGCGACGGCCTTGAGCATCGGCGCGTCGACGGACATCCCGATCACGCCGCCGTCCGCGCGCCGCCGATAGATCAGCGTGCGGGCTGCCTCGCGCGTCGCCGTCCGCACGCGCCACTCGGGCGTGGCCGTGCGCAGGATCTCGGGGACGTCCTCGGCGAGTCCGGCCGCTGCGCGCGCGTCGATCTTGATCCGCTCGATGTCTTCCTCGAGGGCGGCGCCGTCGGCAGCGGGCACGAGCGCGCGAATCCGCTGGAGAACGCCGAGACGATCCGTCGGCGACAGCGTGTACTTGTTCGCGAGGACGTCCCGCGCGACCTCGAGCCGCGCCGCCGTGGTCGTCGCACGAAGCAGCGCGACGACGAGCGACACCGGCATCACACCGTCGAACGAGCCATTCGCGAACCGCCGCTCGAGCTCGGCCAGCGCTTGCTGTGCGGCGTGGGCGTCGCCGAGCCGCTGATGCACGCGCGCGAGACCGAGCAGCGCGGGCGGGCCCGTATCGGCGAACGTGTCGAGCGCGTCGTAGTGCCGCCGCGCCTCGACGAGGCTCGCCGTGCATCCATCGCCTTTGCACGTCTCGGCGCGCTGCGCGGCGTGCAGGCGAGCCACACGCGACTGCCGCGTCGAGAGATCCTTCACGCACTCCTCGAGGCGCGCACCGGGTGCACACGGCGCGCTGCGATCGAGGAGGCCCGCACTGTTCGTCGGCTCGCCGCCGGTCCGCGGCACACGCATGCGCGAGCTCGCGTCGATCCAGAACCAGTGCTCGCCGAGCGGCATCGACACCACCGGTTGCACCTCGGTCTGCGACTCGAGCACGGCGGCGCGCTCGATCGCGTCGAGGGTCTCGTCGATCTCGCGCGTGATCCGATTCGCGATCCCCTTCGCGGCCTGCTTCTGCCGCTCGTCCTGCGCCGCGATCGCACCGCGCTCGTCGCGATACGAGACCGCACCCAGATACGCGATGCCGCCCGCCGGCACGAGCAGCGCCGTGATCGTGAGCGCGTAGATCCAGGCGCGGCGTGGCCTCACCACGACACGAGCATAGTATGGTCGGCGCGCCGATGCCGCAGTCGCTGATCGTCGTACCGACCTACAACGAGAAGGAGAACGTTCGGAGCATCGCCGAGCAGTTCCTCGCGGCCCTTCCCGCTTGCGAGCTTCTCTTCGTCGACGACAACTCGCCGGACGGCACGGGCGCGATCATCGACGAGATGGCCGCCGCCAACCCGCGTATCCACGTGATGCATCGGGCCGGAAAGCTCGGCCTCGGCACGGCCTACGTCGAGGGCTTTGGCTGGGGCCTCGCGCGCGGCTACGAGTACCTCTTCGAGATGGATGCGGACGGCAGCCACGATCCGAAGTACCTGCCGCAGATGCTCGCGCTGGCCGAGGATGGCGCCGACGTGGTGGTCGGCTCGCGCAACGTCCCGGGCGGCGGCGTCGAGGGTTGGGGGATCGCGCGTACGGTCATCTCCAAAGGTGGCAGCTTGTACGCGCGCACCATCCTCGGGATCGACGTGCGCGATGTGACGGCCGGCTTCGTGTGCTGGCGCCGCGCGGCGCTCGAAGCGATCGATCTGGCGAGCATCACCTCCAACGGCTACAGCTTCCAGATCGAGATGAAGTACCGCGCCGTGACGAAGGGCCTGCGACTGGTCGAGACACCGATCGTGTTCGTCGATCGCCGTGTCGGACAATCCAAGATGTCCAGGGCGATCGTCGCTGAAGCACTCGTGAAGGTGTGGGCGATCCGTTTCCGGCGTTCGTGATACGTTTCGGCTCGATCGATGGTGATCCTCAAGCTCCGCATACGAACCGCCGACGAGTGGCGCGAGCTCGCGCCGGGCGCCGCCGTGCAGGAGCCGGTCTTTGTCCCCACCACCGACGAGCTCGAGGCGGGACAGCAGATCATCATCGAGGTCTCGTCGGCGCTCCTGCCGAACAAGGTCCTCGTCCGCGGCGCGGTTCAAGCGTGGCGCCCGGCCCTGCCGCGCATGCGCGTGCGCGCGGGCGCCACCATCGATCTCGCCCCCGACGAGCAGACCAAGCTCACGTTCTTGCACGACGTGTTCAGCGGTCGCCGCACGGACGTCCCCCGCCGCCGTCACCACCGCCTGCCGGTCTCGGTGAACGTGCGCTATCGCCTATCCAACAGCGCCAGCTTCGTCGACTCCGCGATCAGCGAGATCGGCGTGGGCGGTGCGCTGCTCACCACGCAAGAGCCGCTGCCCATCGACACCGAGCTCACGCTCGAGGTCGTGCCGCCCGGCGCTGCGGCCGCGATCGCCATCGCGTCGCGCGTCTCGTATCACGTGCCGTCGGGTGGCTCGGGCCTTCGCTTCGTCAGCCGCGATGGCGACGGTGATCGCCGGCTGCGCGAGCTGATCCGCCGTCTTCGTGCGTCGTGAGGCGTGGACCGCCCGGGACGCGGCGTGTCGGCGAGGTCCTCGCCGCTAGCAGCGCGATCGCGAGCGTCCTCAAGCTGCGCGGCATCAGCGACGCCGTTCGCGCCGAGCGTCTCGTCACGGAGTGGACGGATCTCGTCGGCGCGAAGATCGCGTCGCGCACGCGTCCGTTCGGCGTCTACGATCGCGTGCTCGTCATCGAGGTCGCCACGAGCGCGTGGATGCACGAGCTGAACCTCCTGAAGCCGCGCCTGCTCGACGGGCTCGTCACGCGCGTCGGCGAGCCGAGGCTGTTCGACGATCTTCGCTTCCGCCTCGCAGGATCCAATCGCCGCGCGCCCACGCTCGTGCCGGCACCGCGCAAGACCGATCCGCCGAAGAAGCCGCCCGGTCCGCCCGCTACCGGCGCAGCACGCGAGAGGATCGTCCGCGAAGTGGACGTCGTCGACGACGAAGAGCTGCGCGAGCTGATCGCGCGCGTTCGCATCACCAACGATCGCTAGCTACCGCGACGCGCCCGCGAGCGCCGAGCCACCCACGGTGAGCAGCGCCGCGAGGTCCTCGTCGTTGAAGCGCAGCATCGCGCCGGCGAACCAATCGCGACCGAAGTGAAGCTTGTCGAACTGGATAGGCACGCCCGAGGTGCCCGTCACGATCTGGAGCTCGTCCGGGTTGTTGAGCAGCTCGTCGACACCGCCGAGGACGTAGAGGTGACGGAACAGCTCGAATGCCACGGCGACCTTCACGCGTGGATACTTGTCGAACGTCGCGTCGAAGATATCGGCCGAGACACGCAGGTTGCGATGCCACCACATCGGGATGTCCGCGTCGGCGCCGATGCCGCCCGTCGACTCCTTGATGCCGTAGCGCAGCGTCAGCCAGCCGAAGCGCTTCGCGAACTGGAACGTGAAGCGGATCGAATCTTCGATCACGCTTTTGCGGACCCAGTAGTTCGGATCGACGGTGGGATCGAACGTGAGCGTGACGTCGGGATAGTTTCCACGCGGCCCCTTCTCGAGCTCGATCAAGTAGTACTTGTCCGGCCGCGTATGCAGCTCGACCGTCACGTAGTGGCGGAGCAAGCCGCTCAGCACGTTGTACTCGCTGCGCAGGCCGACGTACGTCTTGAGTCCGAACAGCGTCCCGAGGAAGCCCTTCGCGTCCTCGGTGATCGCCTCGACGTTGTCCGCGATCGCGGGGTCGTTCACGAGGCGGCCGAGCGTTCCTTTGTCCTCGTCGATCTTCTTGGTGATCGACTCGGTGTTGCTGATGACGCCGTCGAGCTTGTCGAGCTTGCCGCGCAACGCGTCGCCGGTTTGCTTGAGCTCGGTCTTTGCGGTGGCGACGAGATCCTTGGCCTCCGACGACGCCGCGTCGAGGTTGTCGAGGATCTTCGCGATGCGCGGATCGGCGCCTTGCGTGATGCTGCGCAGATCGCCGGCGATCTGTTCGATCTTCTGCATCGAGCGATCGGCGCGCTGGATGATGTCGGCGACCGTGCCCGCCTCGCGCTGGACGAGACCATCCACGCGCGTGGCCACCGACTGCAGCGGACCGTTCACGACGCGGCGCACGTCCTCGGACAAGTCGCGCACGCTCTCGAGCACGCGGTCGACATTGGGCAGCGTCTGCTCGAAGCGATGCATCACCTGATCGACGGTGGTCGCCTCGATCACCGTGCCGACCTGACGGCAGCGCGCGTCCTTGGCTTTGTCGTCGGAGTTGTAGCCGTCGCAGTCCGGGCCGAGCATGTAGAACGACTGCTTGGTGCCGTCCGGCATCTGCCGCGTGTCCTCGCCCGGATCGATCTCGAGGTAGTAGTCGCCGAGCAGCGAGGTGGCCTTCTTGGTGACGATGCCGCTCGACCACACTTTGATCTTGCCGCTCACGCGGAACGACACGAGCGCGTAGCGACCATCGACGCGCAGGCTCGTCACCTCGCCGTTGGGAATGCCAGCGACCTGCACCTTGGCGCCGACCGGCAAACCGGACGCATCGCGGAACTTCGCGAACAAGACGTACGAGTCCTTGCCGCCCGTGTCCTTGCCGAGGCTCTTCCACACGACGTAGCCGCCGATGGCGAGCATCAGGAACAAGATGGCGACGCGGACGCCGGCGCTGACCGCCTTCACGTGGACTCTCCCGCCGCGCGCCCGATCGCGGACACGCCCGACGCGCGCAGGAACTGGTGGACGAACGGATCCTGGCTCGCCGCGATCACGTCGACCGGCCCCGCCTCGAGGATCTTCTTCTGGTGCAGCATGGCGATGCGCTCCGCGATGCGGAACACCGACGCCATGTCATGCGAGATGACCACCGAGGTGACTTTATATCGCTGGCACGTATCCAAGATCATGTCGTCGACGTTCTTCGTCGCGAGGGGATCGAGACCGGTGGTCGGCTCGTCGTACATGAGGATCTCGGGGTTCAAGACAAGCGCGCGCGCCAACCCGACGCGCTTGCGCATACCGCCCGACAGCTCGCCCGGGTACTTCTTCTGCGTTCCGCCGATGCCGAGCGCGGAGAGCTTCTCGGCGACGATGTCGCGGATCTCCTCGTTGCTCTTCTTGGTGTGCTCGCGCAGCGGGAACGCGCAGTTCTCCTCGACGGTGAGCGAGTCGAACAGCGCCGCGAACTGGAACACGAGACCAAACTTGCGGCGGAACTGGGACAGCTTCTGCTGGTCCAGGGAGAGCACGTCGACGCCGTCCACCCAGATGTGACCTTTGTCCGGTCGGAGCAGGCACATGAAGTGTTTGATGAGCACGCTCTTGCCCGCGCCCGATGCGCCGAGGATCACGTTGACCTTGTGGCGCTCGATGTCCAGGTCGAGGCTATCGAGCACCAGGTTCGGGCCGAACGACTTGGTCAGCCCGCGCACGCGGATGTGCCAGCGCGGATCGACCTGGTCGACCGGCGAGTCACCGATGATCTCGCGCGTGCTCGTCATGCGCCCTTCGTGCTGAACACGCTGAGGAGGATGTCCGTGAGGAAGTAGTCGAGCACGAGGGTGGACACCGATCCCATCACGACGGCGCGCGTGGTGCCGATGCCCACGCCGCGACCGCCACCTGTCGCGTTGTACCCCTGGTAGCAACCGATCAGCGTGACGAGGAAGCCGAAGAACACGCTCTTGATGAGGCCCTGCAGGACGTCCGTCACCTCGACGAGGTCGCGGATCTTTGCCACCCACTGCCCTTGCGAAACTCCCTCGAGCACGACCGCGACGAGGTAGCCGCCACCCATGCCGACGATGAAGAACAGCAGCGTCAAGATCGGCATGACGACCATCGCGGCCATGAGCCGCGGCAGCACGAGGTACTGCACGGGGTTGACGGCCATCGATTCGAGCGCGTCGATCTGCTCGGAGATGCGCATCGTGCCGAGCTCCGTCGCGATGCCCGCGCCCGCGCGCCCCGCGAGCATCAGTGACGTGAGCACCGGCGCGAGCTCGATCGAGAGCGCCTTCGCCGTCATCGCGCCCGAGTAGCTCTCGAACCCGAGCTGGCGAAATGCGTAGACCGCTTGCAGCGAGAGCACCATGCCGGTGAACGCGCCGACGATCAACACGATCGGCAGCGAGCCCCACCCGATGTACTCGGCGGCCTCGAGGTAGTTCTTGCCGCGGAAAGGCCGGCGCGGGAGCCACGCGAGCGCGCGCCCGACGAGGATCAGGTGGCCGCCGACCATGTCGAGGAAGCTCACGACCGGCGCGCCCGCGTCCCTCACGCCCGTCATCACGGCTTGCCCGACGGACATCTCCGAGACCGCCGCGTGGTTCTCGGGAACCTTCTTCGGAGGCCTGTCGCCGGGCGGCGCGACGATCTGCGGTGCGCCCTGCACGGTGGTCGGTTCGGTCGTCGTCTCGGTCGTCGTCTCGGTCGTCCTCTCGGTGGTCGGTTCGTCGTCGGCGCTCATGACGACTCCCCCACGTACGTGCGCGGCACGCGCTTGGACATGCCGCACGTGACCTCGTACTCCGAGAGCCCCGCCCACTCGCCATACTCGTGTGCGCTGATCGACGCACCGCCGGCGGCGCGACCGAGCAGCGTGACCGGATCGCCGACGGCAACATCGACGACGTCGGTGACGTCCGCGATCGCGATGTCCATGCTGATGCGTCCGACGAGCGGCGCACGGACACCGCGAATCGCGATCTGCGCGTGACCACTCGCGCGACGCGGGAGCCCGTCCGCGTAGCCAACGGGGATGATCGCGACGCGCGAATCCCTGGGTGCGCGCCACGCGGCGCCATAGCCCACGCTCGTGCCGGCGGTGATCGATCGCAGCTGCGTGACCTCGCTGACGAGACGCATGGCCTGCGTGCGATGCGCTCCATCGGGCCAGCGCCCGTTGCCATAGATCGCGATGCCACAGCGCACGAGATCGAAGCGCGCCGCCGGGAACATCAGCGCGCCCGAGCTGTTCGACGCGTGACGCACGGTGATCGGCGCGCCGGCCTGACGAAGCCGCGCGCTCACATCCTCGAAGCGCGCGAGCTGCGCGGCGGTCATCGACTGTGGATCGCTCGGATCATCCTCGTCGGCGCACGCGAAGTGCGTCATGAGACCGATGATGCGGATGCCGTTGTTGGCCGCCGCGATCGCGATCTCGGGAGCCCGCGAGATCGGGACGCCGAGGCGGCCCATGCCCGTGTCGACCTTGAGGTGCGCCTCGATCGACTTCTCGCGCTTGTTGCCGACCGACGCGATCGCGACGAGGTCTTCCTCGCTGGCGATGACCGGGGTCAGGTCCGCCATGATCATCTCGTCCTCGCCGCCGTGCTGGCTCGGGCCCATGACGAGCACGGGCGCGGTCACGCCGGCCTCGCGCAGCGCCACGCCCTCCTCGACGAGCGACACCGCGAAGCCCTCGGCCGCCTTGGCCCGCCACAACGCGCGCGCGACGGTGATGGCGCCGTGACCGTAGCCGTCGGCCTTCACGACCGCGTACAGCTGCGCGTTCGTGATGGCGCGAACCGAGCGCGCGTTCGCGACGATCGCGCCGAGGTCGACTTCGACCCTCGTGCGCCGGATCATCGTCGACGCGGTCATCGCTGGATTAGGGCCGCAACCGCGGGGCGTGTCAAGGCAACCGCGCGAATTGCCAGGAGATCCGACAGTGCTCGCTTTGCAGGCGAGCCGCAGAAATGTCCTACGCGGCCTTCTTCTTTTCGGCCTTCTCGATCAGGGCCGGCGTCACGACGAGCGAGCGTCCGCGCGGGATGATCAGGCCATCACGCGCGAGCTGGTTGAACGCGCGGGAGATGGTCTCGCGACACGAGCCGATCATGTTCGCGAGCTCCTGCTGCGTCGGCCGGCGGCGAACGACGAGACCGTCCGGCCCCGAAGCGCCTTCCTCGCGACCCAGCGCGACGAGCCGATGGATCAAGCGCTCGTTCACGTCGCACAGCGCGAGCTGCGCGATGGTCTCGTCGGCGCGGCGCAGGCGGCGAGCCATCTCCGCGAGGAGGTTCACGGCGGTGCGTGGATGCGCTTGCATGTGGCGCATGAGGTCCTCGCGCGAGAGCACGAGCAGCGTCGTGGGCTCGATCGCGAGGCAGTGCGCCGAGCGCGGCGCTTGATCGAACAGCGACATCTCGCCGAACGAATCGCCGGAGCGCAGCAGTGACAGCGTCACTTCGCGTCCGCTCTCGCCAAAGATCACGACTTTGATCCGGCCGGTCATGATGACGAACATCGCGTCACCGGGTTCATCCTGCGCGACCACCGCCGAGCCGACCGCGACCTTGCGGACGGCCACGCGCGACGTCAGGTCCTCGATGGCCGTGATCGGCAATGCGGCAAAGAGTGGCGCCCGCGCGATGGTCGCGCGGATGCGGGCGGGGTCCTCTCCCATGACCCTCGGGTCGACGGGCCGAACCGGAGTGGCAACAGCAACGGGGGCGATAGGACGAGCGATTCCAAGAGTCATAGATCTAGGCTCCTGTGGTGACGACCCACGGAGCGGTTCCTCTGCGTGAAGCGTGCCCGCGCTGGGGATCCGGTCACGCCGACGTGGTTCTGGGCAGTTGCCGTCGGAAATGCGAGTACTGCTGTGACGTACGCTCCACAATTCCGAACACCACCACGGCACGGATGTCGTGGTCATCACACGGCCGGTCGATTCGATGTGGGTTTCCCTTGAATCGTGTAGTTTCCCCCCGATGTCGACGAGCATCGACGTAGTCATCAATGGACAGCGGCGGATCCTGAACGCCGGGGCAACGATCTCCGAGCTGATCGCAGAGCTCGGGCTCGACGGGAAACCTGTCGCCGTCGAACGCAACCGCGAGGTCGTTCCTCGTGCCAAACATGCCACCACGGTGCTCGCCGACGGCGACCGCCTCGAAGTCGTCACGTTCGTCGGAGGAGGCTAATAGCTCATGACCGTTCACTCTGTTGACTCGTGGAAGCTCGGAGATCGCACGCTCACGTCGCGAATCATCGTCGGCACTGGCAAGTACAAGTCGAACGACGAGACCCGCGCCGCGCTCGCCGCATCGGGCGCCGAGATCGTGACCGTCGCGCTGCGACGCGTGGACCTGTCCCAGAAGGAGACCGTCCTCGACGCGATCGATCGCGAGAAGTACATCCTTCTTCCCAACACGGCCGGCTGCTACAGCGCCGACGAAGCGATTCGCACGCTGCACCTCGCGCGCGAGCTCGGCATGGATGACCTCGTGAAGCTCGAGGTGATCGGCGATCCCAAGACGCTGTTCCCCGACAACGCCGCCACCGTCGAAGCCGCCCGCCGCCTCGTGAAAGAGGGCTTCAAGGTCCTGCCGTACTGCTCCGACGATCTCATCACGTGCAAGCGCCTCGAGGAAGCAGGCTGCCTCGCGGTGATGCCGCTCGCCGCGCCGATCGGATCGGGGCTCGGCATTCGCAACCCGCACAATATCCGGCTCATCATCGAGAACGTCGGTGTGCCGGTGATCGTCGACGCGGGCGTGGGCACCGCGAGCGACGCCGCGATCGCCATGGAGCTCGGCTGCACCGCGGTGCTCATGAACACGGGCATCGCGGGCGCCAAAGAACCCGTGCTGATGGCTGAGGCGATGCGGTTGGGCGTGGAGGCGGGCCGCAAGGCATTCCTCGCCGGTCGTATGCCGCGCCGCGATTACGCGAACGCGTCATCTCCGACCGGCGGGCTCATCGAATGATGCTCGATGCGGTCCGCGTCGTCGCGATCACCGATCGCATCCTCATGGGCGACGGCTGGCCCGACGATTTCGGCGCCGCGATCGAGCGCGCGGTGCACGGCTGCCCACCGGGCTCCGTGCTGATCCAAGTTCGCGAGAAGGACCTCGACGGTCAGCGCCTCCTCGATCTCATCCGTTGCGCGCGTCGCTTCGCGCGCGTCATCGTGAACGATCGCGTCGACGTCGCGCTCGCCGCCGACGCGATCGCCGTTCACCTGCCCGAAGACGGCATCTCCGTCGCCGACGCGCGCTCGCTGCTGCAAGACAGCATCGGCCAAGGCGTCATCGGCGTCTCGCGCCACACGACCGACGGCCTCGCCGACACGGGCGCCGACCTGGTCCACCTCGGTCCGATCTGGAAGACGCCGTCCAAGCCCGATGTCCCCGCGCTCGGCCTCGCCGTCCTCGGCGCGCCGCACGGTACGAGCAAGCTCGTCGCGGTCGGCGGCATCGACACGCCCGACAAGGCCCGCGAAGCCGCGCGCGCCGGCGCCGACGCGGTCGCGGTGATCCGCGCGGCCTGGTCCGGCGAGTCGCTCGTGAACTTCGTTACGGCCGTCGAGCAAGGCATCGCGCTTCGCAGCCCCTGAAGCCAGGGAGCGCGTGACCCGCAGATTCTCGAAATACGATCTGCGCCCGCGAGCGTTGAAGCGCGGATGATCCGCTCGGCCACCTGCGCGCTCGCAGTCGTGTCGAGTCTCTGTTCGCTCTGCGCGTGCAATCGCCGCGAACCCACGTCCGTCGTCGCCGAGCCAATCGCGGACGAGCCCGCGGCGTCGACGCCATCGACACCATCGACGCCGCTCTTGCCCTGCCCGGTTCCGCACGCGTCGCTCGGCCCGGGCCTCGAGGTCGAGCGCTGGCCCCTCACGGCCACACCCGCCACCAGCACGTCGCCGCCGTGCGTCGACGTCGTGCGCGCCGACGCCGCGCGCTTCACGCTGACGATCCTCTCGCCCGCCGACGCGACCGACTACAACGCGCGCGATTGGCTCCTACGCTTCCATCTCTCCGCCGTCACCAACGCGGGCATGTTCCACCCGTCGGGCGCGCCGGTCGGCCTCGTCGTCGCCGACGGGACCGCGCGCTCGACCAACAACTCGAAGATGTCGGGCTACCTCGCGTGGGATCCCGTCGACGCGAGCGATCCGCCGATCATGCTCGCGGGTCGCGACTGCCCCGGCTTCGATCTCGCCAAGCTCCGCGCGCGCTACCACTCGATCGTGCAGTCGTACCGCCTGCTCGGCTGCGACGGCGGCGCGCTCCCGTGGAAGGATCCGAAGCAGTACTCCGCCGCAGCGATCGGCCTCGATCGCGCGCGCCGCATCGTGTTCCTTCACGCGCGCGCTGCCATCACGATGGCCGAGCTGTCCAAGGAGCTCGCGTCTCACGACCTCGCCGGCGCGCTGTTCCTCGAAGGCGGCCCCGAAGCATCGCTGGTCGCGAAAGGCCCCGACGCGGAGCTCGCGGTCGTCGGCAGCTACGAGACAGGCTTCGTCGAGAATGACAGCAACACGTCGTTCTGGGAGCTGCCCAACGTGATCGGCCTCGTGCCCCGCTAATTAAGGGGATCGGGAGGGCTTGAAAATCGCCGCAGCGGTGGGTAAGAACACGCCCCTACCCGCCGCTATAGCTCAGGGGTAGAGCAACGGTTTCGTAAACCGTAGGTCGCCCGTTCAAACCGGGCTAGCGGCTCGAAAAGACAGGCGAATCAGGAGGGCGGCGCGGGCGCCGGGACACCAACGGGACACCGGCTGCGCGAGATCACTTCGCTCGACGAAGAATAAACTCGTACGACGCGATCGATCCGCCCATCGCGCGACGCGCCTCGACGATCTCCCAACCCGCCGCGCCGAGCTCGTTCAGCGTCGCAACGACAGTCTCGTCGGAGAAGCTGTCGATCTTGTATTCCCACTCCACCGGGTTCGTCTTTGGCGGGACCACCTCAAGAGGCTTCTTCTCCACGAGGTTCGGCAACGCGACGAACCCCAGGATCCCGACGAGCAACGCCACGACCACACCAAACTGAGCTTTCGACATTCCTCCATCATCGCGCGTGTGATGGGTAGCCGTCGGTTACCTAGGGTGTCGCGAATCGTTGCAGCTAGTCCGCTGCCGCTTCGGCAATCGCGCCTTCACAGCATCGCGCACGAAGTCCGAGAGCGACACGCCAGCAGCCTTCGCAGCCGCTTGCCACTCGGCGCGCTCGGCCACCGTGAGGCGCAGCTCCACCAGCGTTGTCGCCGGCTCACCATCGCGGGCGTGACGACCGGCGCCGTCACGAGCTCCACCGAGGCGGGACTTCTTTGCGCGGCGACGCTCGCGCTCACCTCGGCGGGGTTGTCGCGCTCGTGATCCTTGAGGTCCTCGAGGTCAGCAGCGATGCGCTGCGCGATCGTGGTGCCGCGCGCGGTCATTGTGGGCCTCCAACGAGCTGCGCATCGTCAAGTATCCCGACGAGCACACGCTCCTCATCGCGGTCGGACTTGAACGTCGCGAACAGCGTTGCGCGCGCCGGCTCCGCGTAGAAGGTGACCATCGGCGCACCGGTGGACGTGGCGCCGCAGGCCAGCTCGCAGCAACTCGCGAGTGAAGCGACCCGGAATTCATCGTCGCCGTCGGTATTGCGCACGACGTCCACGATGACCGTGCCGTCGCTTCGACACGCCTCGAGGCGCACCAAGCGTCGACCGGCTTCAACGAGAGGAGAGACCAGCGTCTCGAAGCGCGAATCCCCGATGACGACTTGTGTGCTGTCCATAGTTTCGTCCAGCCAGAAGACGAGCCACCGCGCGCTCATGGCGCTGCCTTCCGGCCGACCGTGCGCGCATCGCCGCGGTAGCGGACTTGGCGCTTCGAGGCGCGGAAGAATCTCGGGCCATCCCCGCGCGCCCGCATCTGCCCGAGGGTGATCGGCGAGAGCCCGAGCAGCTCGCTGACCTGGTTCGTGTCGAGCGCTCGCTCGCGGTCGAGAGCGTCGTCGCCGTGTTGAGAATTGTTGGTGCCCATGAAGACACCCTACGGATTCGCGTGCCGCGAATTCCGACATCGTAGCGCCCCGAGTGTCGGGAAACCCGTTCCGACCGACGACGATTAGGCGCGTCGACGTACGCGAACGCGTGACAGAACGCGTACGGCCGACCTGTCGCCGAGCGCACGCAAACGGAACAGCTTCTCGCGACGCGCCGACTCCAGCGCGACGATCACGTGCTCTCGGTCTTCGTCGTCGAGTAGCGCGTACCAATCGCGACCAGCGCGCGCTGCGGCGAGCCGCAGCTGAGCGGACTCGAGCTCGCCACGAACGGACGTGATCAGCTTCGCGCGCAAGCGCTCGGCGGGCTTCTCGCCGGGGCAGTACGTGCCCGCGATCGCGAGATGGTCGCGACGCTGCGTCTCTTCCTTCGAGATCAGCTCGACCACGTGGCCTGCCTCGCGATTGGAGAGCCCGCGCTCGAGTGCCACGGCAAGAATCGCGGCGCGGAGATCGTCGGCGGCGGCGCCTCGAGCGCGGTTGACGGCGAGCGCCCACTCGACGCCCGAGGAAAGCTCGAGCTTGTTTCTGAGCGCGGCAGGTGCGGTTCGGCGCAGGTCGTATGCCCGATCGAGCCACGTCATCGCAGCGGCAGCCTCGACGCGCTCGCGAGCCACGGCTTCGATGTTTGCCAGCTCGACGAGCGCTCGGTCGGCGTACGTCGTCTTCGGCTTACCGGGAACAGCGAGCAACGGCGAAAGGCGCTCAGCTCCACGTCCGTGTAGAGCTGCGCGCAGTGGGTCTAGATCGTGCGCCCGTGGGCGCTTCCGTCGTGGCATGTCGGGGGCCTCGTTTCCCCGACGCGATCACCTGGAAAGGGCGTCGCCTGCTACTCGTCGAGGTAGAGCAGCCCGCTGCCCGGCGGTGGCGACGAGGAGAGGCTAATCGGCCCGGCTGACAGCAAGAGCTAAGCGCTCGGACGTTGCGGCGGATCGGAGGCCCCTGCCATGCAACCATTCGCCTTCGGCACCCAGATCCCAGCGACGCGTTCAGCCTTTTTTCGCAGGTCGTCGAAGTTCGTCCACGTAAAGTTGGGGTTGCAGTAGTAGCGGGCGGACTGGCTTTCCTGCTTCAAGAAGTTGTAGTCGAGCGCCGTCTTCTTCAGCTCTGGGAACTGACGTTCGTACGCTTTGAAATCGTCGTGCGATGAGACGTCCACGTTCTTGCACGCCTTGAGATATGCGCGGACAGAATGCAGCGCGGCGTAAAAAAGCGCCGTGATCGCCCAACCAACGGTCGTGGCGTCCGTGCGGCCGCTCGACTTCAACCACTCGCCGTGCGCGATGTGCTCAGTAACCGCGCGAAGGTGGGTCTCGGCTCCAGTCTGATCAGATGACGGGGACGGCGCCATCCGGAATCATTCCCGCCGAAGCAACCGGGACCAAATCGTAGTCGACACCCTCGAACTGCATCATGAGCCTAACGATTCGCTCATCACGATCGAGGTTATGAGTCGCGAGAACGAAATACGCCTTGTGGTTCGCATTCGAATGCCGCCGATCTCGCATCAGCATCCGAACCGTTTCGATGCCTTCGATTTCTTCTTCAGAGAGGACCGCACAGAGCGCACCGCGCACGTCAAAACCCAAGACAGGCTCGCCCCAGACTTGTCCAGCGGAGACAGTAGAAATTGCCTTGGTCATCGCTCGTCTCCTTTCTTCTGCGTCGCGTTTAAGACTTGGTTGATGCATTGGATGAAGTACTCGCGTTCGCCATCTACTTCGTCAGCAGCGATCACATTCACCACAATTGGTTTGATCCGAAGGCGGATGCCGTTCTCGAGCTCGATCGTCACCGCCGCGTCCTCGACAACGTGAAAGGGTACGTCGACCCCCACCACCTCGCCTCGGCCCTTTACATTGACTTTTCGCGACACGGCGGGTCGAGCCTACGCGCCTTGCCTCCCTCGGGCAAACGGAAGGCGGCCTAGCTCGCGAGATCTCGGGAGGTTACGGTCTAGACCGCCTTCAACTTCCCCCGCCGCTTCTCGCCTGCCGTGATCCGCGCCCAGAGCGCCGCTTCGATCTTCGCCTGACACTCGGCGAGGTGGTCGAACGCCTGCGCGATGTACGTCGAGTTCACCGACTTCCGGC
Source organism: Pseudomonadota bacterium (assembly GCA_023428295.1). Taxonomy (GTDB): domain Bacteria; phylum Myxococcota_A; class Polyangia; order Haliangiales; family Haliangiaceae; genus JABFXX01. The sequence goes on along the minus strand of JAEYYV010000026.1, from coordinate 16,048 downwards.
CGTACGCGTGGTTCGCGCGATCGTGGATGGCGATGTTCCTGGTCGGTTGTAGCTCCGCGCCACCGGCGACGCCTTCACGCGAACCAGCGGCAAGCAGCGCGAGCGCTGGCTCGAGCACGAGCGTGCCCGAGGCGGCGCCCGCACCCGCGGGCCGCGTCGAGAACATCGAGGCGCTCGGGATGCGTATCTGGATCCCCGCAGGCGTCACGATCTACAAGGTGAGCGCCGAGGAAGGGCCGCTCGATCCGAGCATCACGATGGTCTTCACGGCGAGCACTGCGAGGTGACCGCGTGCTCGAGCACGACGCGGCGCTATTGCGCCGAGGCGGTCAGCGGCGGGACGTACAAGGGAACGATCCACAAGCTGACGATGGACGAAATGCAAACAGGTGATCGAGATCGCGCGCAGCATCGAGTTGGTGCCGGCTGACGGACCGGCGCGACGTCGTGACGTCGACTAGCGCTCACACCGCGTTCATCTTCTCCGCGATCCACGCTTCCACCGCCTTCCAGCTCTCGTGGTTGAAGTCGAGGTGAATGCTGTGGGCGCTCGTGAAGCTCGGGCACTCGCCGAGCGCGCGGAAGTCACGGGTCTCGATCACCTGTCCCGACCGGCGTTCGACGAGCTTCACCGTGTACACCTCCACCAGCTTGGGGATGTCCACGTGAGAGCCCTTCTCCGTCTCGTACGCGCAGTGTTCGGACTCGTCTCGCTCCTTGAACGTGGGCAACGCGACCCAGTCCACGTCGGCGAGTGATGTCGCGTCGCCGAGGACGTAGCCACGGTTCGCGATGTACGTGCTGTGCTTGGCGGGCGCGGCCTCGCTGGCGCCGAGCTTCTGTTGCACGAGGAGACGCTCGGCAGTGGCAGGATCGTAGAACACGGACGCGATGTTCACCGGTGGGAGCGTCAGCTTCGAGGGCGCGTACCGAGGCGAGTCGATCGTGAAGATGAGGCCGAGCTCCACGAGCGCCTTGCCCTTCAGATGATCGAGCGTGACCGCGCCGAGCTTGTCACCGACCGGGACGGTGACGAGGTCACCCTGCTCTCGCGGCTTGATCGAACCTGCGGAGATCGTGGTGCCGACCTCGTGGTTCGTGATCTCGGCGACGAGGTCCGTGCCCTTGAACGCGAAGCCGATGTCCAGGTGGAGCCCGCCCTTGGCGTTGGCGCACACGATCGGGCGGATGTTCTGGAAGCCGACGGAGCCGTCGCACGTGTCGAACACGAACACGGTCCCCGAGTCCTTCTTACTACAGGCGACAAGAGCGCTGGCTGCGACGATGGCGAACGTGAGCGACTTCATCATCCAGATCAGACGACGTCCGGGACGCGAAGTCGCTGTGCCGAGGCGGCCATTGTTGCGGCGATCGGCACAGGGCGACCACGCGGTGGACCGAGGTCCACCTTCGTCAGGTCATGACTTCGAGGGCGGCGGGGCTCGGCACGCGATACGTGGCGCGCTCTTCGAACGTGTTGGTCGCGCGCTTCTCCGGCGAGACGTCGAACATGATGCCGCGCAGCGTTCGCGCGATGCCGCGTGGGCCGACGACCACGCGCACGTAGTCGCGCAGCCAGAGCATCGCGCCGTCTGCGCAGCGCGCGCGGTACTCGAACACGTGGTCCGCGCGCTTCGCGGTGGCGAGTGCGCAGTAGGCGATGGCGTCGTCGCGATCATCGGGGGTGATGACGACGTCTGCCCAGAACGTGGGCTCCTGGGTCCAGCGGCTCGCGGGGTATCCGAGCAGGTCTTCGGCTGTGGCAGAGACGTACGAGAACTGGAACGTCTGCGCGTCGCCTTCCCAGACGATGATGGAGTGACCGGCGAAGAGGCGGCGAGCGCGTTGCTCGACGATCTCGATCCGGTCGGTACCTTGGCCGAAGCACTCGTCGACTGCCTGCTGGAGGTCCGCGTCCACGAAAGCGAGTCTGCATGAAGGCTTCGAGGCGCGCTACTGCGCGGCGGCGTCACACCAGGGGATGAGCGCTGCCGCACGCCGATCGGCTCGCGGCCCATACCCGTCGGGCGTGGTACCGTTTGCGTGCATGCGCAGTCTGAAGTTTCGTCGATGAAGCTCGACGACGAACACTTCCGGATTCTCGTCGAGTCGATCCAGCACTACGCGATCTATCTCCTCGATCCGGCGGGCGTGATCCGCTCGTGGAACGCCGGTGGCCAGGCGCTCAAGGGCTACACCAGCGAGGAGATCGTGAACCACTCGTTCGCGACGTTCTTCACGCCCGAGGATCAGGCGGCGGGCAAGCCCGCACAGTTGCTCGCCGCGGCGTTGCAGCAGGGACGTATCGAGGACAGCGGATGGCGCGTGCGCAAGGACGGCACGCAGTTCTGGGCGAACGTGGTGATCACCGCGCTGTACGACGGCGGCAAGCACATCGGGTTCGCGAAGGTGACGCGTGACTTGACGGACCGCGCGTATCGAGCGTTCGTCGAGACGACGCACGCGATCGTGTGGACGACGGATGCGAGCGGCCAGCCGAATGCGGACTCTCCGAGCTGGCGCGAGTTCACCGGGCAGAGCGAGAGCGAGTGGCGAGCACGTCGCGCGTACGAGCCCGTGCATGCCGACGACGTCGAGCGCTTGCGGGCGGCGTGGACCGCGGCGAGAGAGAGCGGCGCGCCGTTCGATGTGGAGTTTCGTCTGCGCCGCCATGACGGCGCGTATGTGTGGATGGGCTCGCGCGCGGTGCCGTTCCGCAACCCCGACGGAGCCATTCGCGAGTGGTTCGGCGTCACGTTCGACATCTCCGATCGCAAGACCGCGCAGCTCGAGCGCGAGCGCGCGTTGGATCTACTGCGGACCACGCTGCAGAGCATTGGCGATGCCGTGATCTCGACCGACACGCGCGGAGGCGTGACCTTCATGAACCCCGTCGCCGAGGAGCTGACGAGGTGGACCTCCGACGAGGCGCGCGGGCGCCGCCTCGTGGAGGTGTTTCCGATCTTCAACGAGGAGAACGGCGCGGTCGTCGAGAACCCCGTCGACAAGGTGCTGCGCGAAGGCGTCATTGTCGGCCTCGCCAACCACACGGTGTTGCGTCGCCGCGACGGAACGGAAGTACCGATCGACGACAGCGCGGCTCCAATTCGCAGTGCGGCGGGAGTGCTCGAGGGCGTGGTGCTCGTGTTCCGCGATGCGAGCGAAGAGAAGCGACAGCTCTACCGCCGGATGTTCCTCGCGCACGCGACGGAAGAGATCACCGCGGCCGACGACTACCGCGACGCGCTCCGTAGGATCGCGCAGCTCGCGTGTCCGCGCATGGCGGATTGGACCGGCGTGGACCTCCTCGATGCTGCGACGGGCAAGCTGCAGCCGATCGCGGTCGCGCATGTCGATCCGTCGAAGGTCGAGTACGCGAAGGAGCTCGGGAAGCGATATCCGCCGGATCCCGACTCCGCGACGGGTGCGCCGAACGTGGTCCGCACGGGGCGCTCCGAGCTCTATTCCGAGATTCCCAAGGCGCTGCTCGAAGGCAACGCGCGCGATGAGGATCACCTGCGGCTGATTCGCGAGCTCGATCTTCGCTCGGCGATGATCGTCCCGCTGCGGGGACACCAGGGCGTGTTCGGCGCGATCACGTTCATCTTCACCGGTGAGGGCCGGCGCTATGGCGAGGAGGATCTCCACCTCGCCGAGGAGCTCGCGAAGCGCGTGTCGCTGCTCATCGAGCGGCGCCGGCTCGAGGAGCAAGCCGAGATGGCCAATCGCATGAAGGACGAGTTCCTCGCGACGATCAGCCACGAGCTGCGCACGCCGCTGCAGGCGATCCTCGGCTACGGGCAGATGCTCGAGCGCAAGATGGCGCCGGATCCCGAGAAGGCGATCGCGGCGATCATGAGGAACGCGCAAGCGCAGGCGCGACTCGTCGAAGACATGCTCGACATGTCGCGCATCCTCAGCGGCAAGCTGCGCTTGGCGATGGAGAAGACCGATCCGACGGCGGCGATCACCGCGGCGATCGAGGCGGTGAAGCCGCTGGCGATGGCACGCCATCAAACGATCTCCGTCGACATCGCGAATGACATCGGCGCGGTGATGGGGGACTTCGAGCGCCTCCAGCAGATCGTGTGGAACCTCGTCGCGAACTCCGTGAAGTTCACGCCGCGCGAGGGCTCCATCTCCGTTGTCGCGCGGCGCAACGGAGCGACCGCGCGCATCGTCGTGAGCGACACCGGCAAGGGCATCGCCGCCGAGCACTTGCCCGTGATCTTCGATCGCTTTCGCCAGGTCGATAGCTCGAGCACGCGAAGTCACAGCGGCCTCGGCCTTGGCCTCGCGATCGTGAAGTATCTCGTCGAGGCGCATGGCGGCACCATCACCGCGCAGAGCGACGGCCTCGGGAAGGGCGCGACCTTCACGATCGCCCTGCCCGTCCAGGTCGAGTCCACCCCCACCCCGCTCGATCGTGCGCGCCGGCTCGAGCTGTCGTCGAGCGCGCTGGCCGGACTTCGCGTCCTGCTCGTCGACGATGACGAGGACACGCGGCAGGCCATCGCGGATGCGCTCGCGTCGGTCGGCGCGCGCGTCGAGCAAGCGGTGTCCGTGGTCGATGCGCTGAGCCGCCTCGAGAAGAGCCGCCCCGATGTCCTGATCAGCGACATCGGCATGCCGCTGCAGGATGGCTATGCGCTGATCCGTCAGGTCCGCGCGCTGCCCGTCGAGCGTGGCGGCGACGTGCCCGCGATCGCGCTCACCGCGTATGCGCGACGCGAGGACGTCACGAAGGCGGAGTCGGCGGGCTTCCAGGTGCACGTCTCCAAGCCCGTCGCCATCGAGGATCTGATGGACGCGATCACCGACCTGCGAATCGGCTCGTAATCAGCGCGAGCGCACGATCAGCTCGAGCCGCACGATCACCTCGGCCATCACGACGGGCTTCGTGAAGTAGCTATCGACGCCCTCGTCCGTCTGAAACTCCGGCGGCTCGTCGAGGCACGACGTCACGACGACACCGCGCAGCCCCGGGCACCGCGAGCGCACGTCGTGCGCAAAGCCTCGCAGCGGGCCTCCGCGCTGATTCCAGTCGTAGATCACCGCGTCGGGGCGCAGCTCCGCGACGGTCTCGAGGGCTTGGTCCGCAGACTCCACGGCCGCCACGCGATGGCCTCGCGACGCGGCGACAAAGGACATCATCCGGCGAGATCCGGGATGCTCGTCGAGAACGAGGAGCCGGAGCGCGTTGCGGACTCGGCGTGACGAGATTCGATCGCTCTGACTCATCTCGTACTTCCGCAGAGAGGGTGACACGGAAGCGGGGCGTGGAGGTGCAGCGGTTTGCGGCGGATCGCTCCACCGATCGGAAGCCTCACGGTGCGGTGTATTCCACCTTTGGCTTCTGATAGGTATCCGCTAATTCGCGCGGACCACGACGCCGGTCGCCGTGTCGAGCGTGTACACGTGGTCGCCGTCGAGCGTGAGGGTCGCCGTGCGATCGGCATGGAACTCGATGCGAGCGTCGACCGAGAACGACTTGTCGACATCGTTCGCGGTGCCGGTCACGACCTTCCGCGCGTCGATCTGGAACGTCGCGACACCATCGATCGCGTCGTGCGTGTCGCCATCGATCGCGACCGCGTCGTACGCCGCCGAGGCGTCGAACGAGAAGCTCGACCGCGCGTTCGGGCGGAAGATCGAGATCAGCGTTGCATCGTACGAGAACGAGCTGTCGCCGTCGAACGTGACGATGTCGGACTGCAGGCCGCGGAGCGACCACGATCCATCGCGATTCACGCTCGCATCGAAGTGCGACGTATCGAGCGCGCCAGCCCACGAGACCTCCACGTCGGCAGCGTCCGTGCGATCGTCACACGGGCTCAACGGATCGCCGCTCGCGTCCTCGCAGTGGATCGAGAAGCGATACGAGATGCCCAGGCGGTCGCCGTTGATCTCGCCATTGCCACCGAGCGTGAAGCCAAACGGCACCACACCGAGCGCGATGCTCGCCGCGTCGGACATCGCCGCGAGGTCGCCGCCGTTGCCATCACCGACCGCCGCCGACGAGATCGCCTGGGCCGTGTCGTCGTAGTCCTCGGCCGCGAGATCATCGCTCGACGTCGAGGTCGAGGTGGAGCACGCGGCTGCGAACAGGAACGGAAGTGCGAAGTAGGCTTTGTACATAGGCCGTGGGTTCAGCAAGGCACGCACCAGTTCCATAGACGCGCAGAACCAGACGGTAGAGCTCGTTCAGCGCGTGTGCGCCTCCGCTCGCTGCGTCGAGGAGGAGCACGTGATGGCAGTCGTGTTCATTTCTTACCGAAGGTGACCAGAAGCGCGTCAGCGGCGGCGATCTCTCGGCGCGCGCCTGGATATCGCGCGAACGCGGTTCGAGCGCGCGTCACCAGCGCGCGAGCGCGTGGTCCGTGACCGAGCGCGCGTGCGAGTGCGATCTCGATCTGCGCGAGCTGCAACAGGGTCGTCGGTGCGTCGGCGGTGAGCTTCGCGGCGCGCTCGAGAAGTGCGATCGACGCTGCCTTCTTCTTCGTGCACAACGCTTGGCCGTACAGCGCCTGCGCGACGGACGCGGGCCGATCGCCGGCCAGCTCCTTCGCGCGCGCGAACAGCGGCGCAGCAGCGGCGCACCGCCCGGTCCGCGCGTACACGTAGCCGAGCTGATAGCTGAGCTTGCCGAGCTGCGAGTGGGCACCGCGACCGAGCTGCTCCGCCACCTCGATCGCCGACGAGAAGTGCGTCTCGGCCGCCCCGTAGTCCGCGCGCCACGTGGCGACCTCGCCGAGCCAGCCTCGCGTGATCGCGAGGTTCGTGTGCGGGAACGGGAGGTCCGCCCACACCGCGACGGAGCGCGCGAAGTGCTGCTCCGCCGCGTCGTACTCGCCGCGAAACAGCTGGGCCACGCCGAGCGAGGTCTCCACCGCGGCGATCTGGTGCGTGTTCTTTGCCTCGTCGCGACGGTACGCGGCGATCGTGGCCTCGAGGCGAGGCAGCGCTCCGTCCATGTCCCCGCGCATCACGCGAACCGTGCCGCTCGCATACGCGAGGCGATCGTGCAGCGGAGAATCCGCCGACAAGCGCTCCGCGGCGACCTCCGCGCCGAACAGCGCGTGCTCGATGCCGTCGAGGTGGCGGCGATCCGTGAACGCGCGCTCGATGATCGCGAGCCACGCCTCGACGACGATGCCCTCCTCGCGCACGGCCGTCGCCACGCGGATCGCCTCGTCGAGCAGTTCTCGCGCCTCGGGCGAGCCCTGCTTCGCGCGTGCTTGCCCGAGCAGCAGGAGCGCAGCGGCGAGCGGCTCTCGATCATTGGTTGCGCGCGCCGCCTCGATGATGCTCGTCGCTACGCGTGCGGCCTCGTCGAGATCGTTTCCCGATAGCGCGAGCTGCCCGCGCACGAGCTGCTCGATCAGCGGCTTCCACTCGTCGCGCTTGGCCTCCGTGACGACCGCCGTGGTGTCCGTCGCGTCGCACTGCGCGAGCGGCGGCAGCTCGCCGAGGATCGTGTCGACGCGTCCGAGCAGCGCTGCGTTCGGCGCATGCGTGAACACGCTGACGGAGGCATCGAGCTTGGTGAGGCTCGCATCGAGGCACGAGAGCCGGCGCGATGCGAGCTGGTCGCGATCGTGCCCGGCGTCTCCTGCGCGCGCGAGCTTGCACGCGGCGACACGGCGCGAGGACCAGCCCGTGGCGTACTCGTCGATCGCGGTCGCGAATCGCTCGCCCGACGCGCCGAGAGAAGCGAAGCCCGCGCGCACGTCCGCGCGGCGCTTGTCGTTCCACACGCGCTCCACCTCGCGGCCCGACGCGGCGCATTGCTCGTCGAGGGTGGCCGGCGCCGTCGTGGACACCCAGATCGCCCAGCCACCCGCGATCGCGGCGGCGACTCCCATGACCGCAGCGGCGATCGCGAAGCGGCGCTGGCTCGGACGCTCGTCGAGCGCAGCGATCACCGCCTCCATCGACGCGAATCGCTCGCGCGGATCGACGCGCAGCCCCTGGAGCACGGCGCTACGCACACGCGGCGTCACGCCTCGCACGACCGGCGTGGCTCGCATGTCACCCGCCGCGCGTTGCGCCGCCATCTCGATGTACGTGCGCCCCGCGAACGGACGCTGGCCGAACAGCGCTTCGTAGAGCGAGGCGCAGAAGCTGAACTGATCGCTGCGGTGGTCCGCCTCTTCGCCGCGATCTTGCTCGGGCGCCATGTACGCGGGCGTACCCATGATCGCACCCTCGCGCGTGAGCTCCTCGGAGTCGTGCATCGACCCGATCGACACCGCCGAGAGTGGGGGCAGTGACGGTCGCTTCGGAGCACTCGCGAGACGTGCGAGACCGAAGTCGAGCACGCGCACGCGCCCGTCATCGCCGACGATCACGTTCTCCGGCTTGAAGTCGCGGTGCGCGATTCCCTCGCGATGTGCGGCCGCGAGACCCGCCGCGGCAGCGAGGAACACGTCGAGGATCTCGCGCGGAGCTCGCGCGTCGGCCTCGAGCCAGTGGCGAAGCGTCTTGCCAGCGACGAACTCCATCGCCACGAACACGTCGTCGCCGTGCGTACCCGCGTCATGCACCGCGACGACGTTGGGATGCGAGAGCTGCGCGAGCGTCTTTGCCTCGCGAAGCAACCGCGCCGTCGCGTCCGCAGAGCCATCCCCGAGCGGGTCCACGGTCACGAGCTTGAGCGCGACCGCGCGATCGAGCTGCGGGTCGAACGCCTTGTACACGACCCCCATTCCGCCGCGACCGAGCGTGCCCAGCACGACGTAGCGATCGACGATGGTTCCTCGCTGCAGCTCGAGCGATCGCGCGAACACGATCGACGTCGGCACGGGCTCGGCGCGCAGCGTCGGATCCGTGCCCTCGGCCATGGTCGGCTCGGTCCCACGCGCGAGGTTCGCGAACAGCGCGCGACACTCCGCGCAGCCGTCGAGATGCTCCTCGAGGTCGGTCGCGGAGCCGAGCGCACCGCCGATGTAGCGCTGCCACGTGTTGTCAGCAGGACACGTTCGAACCTTGGCGCAGGCGACCATGCAGCGAGATCGAGCAACGCACGTGCCGCGCTGTACTGGCGAGTCGAGTGGCCAGTGCGTGCTAGGGTGCCGCCTCGTGACGGCGCAATTCGCGCACTGGATGACACAGGGCCGCGCTGCCTATCCGGACATCACCGTCGACGTCGCGGTGCTGACCGCTCATGCCACGCGTCATTCCCTGCCCGACGGCGCCGAGCACCCGCACGCCGCCGATCTCTACCTCGCGTGCGCGTGCAGCACCGGCAACGCGGCAGCGATCGCCATCTTCGATCGCGAGGTCATGCCCGTCGCGCGCATCGCCGCGGGGCGCATCGATCGCTCGCCTGACTTCGCAGACGAGATCGCCCAGCGAATCCGCGAGCGCATCCTCGTCGGCGAGCCGCCGCGCATCACGGAGTACGCAGGAGAGGGCCCGTTGCGCGCGTGGGTCCGGATCGCGGCCATGCGTCTCGCGATGAACCTCCGCCGCGACCGGCGTCGCGAGGTCTCCGTCGACGATCACGCGTTGTTCGAGCTCCCAGCGTCCGTGAGCGACGCCCGCTACCAACGCGCGTGTAGCGATGCGCTTCGGGCCGCATTCGCACAGCTCACGCCTCGCGAGCGCAACCTGCTTCGCATGCACCACCTGCACGGCCTGACCGTGGACGAGCTCGCGCCGACGTTTGGCGTGCATCGCGCGACGGTCGCGCGGTGGATCGCCTCCGCACGCGAGCGCGTGCTGGAACAGACCCGCGCCACACTCTTGCGCGAGCTCGGCGCTGGCGACGAGACCCTCGACAGCATTCTTCGTGGGCTCGCTGACAAGATCGACATCTCGATACAACGCCTGCTCGCCGAGTGACGATTTCTTTGCGACGAAGGTGCGCTCGTGTGTCACCGGCGCATGAAACAAACTCTCGTTTCCTCGGTGGCAGCAACTGTAGCCAGTGGCCGTTGTGACTCGCGATGCACATCGCGCGCAATCAGCGCAGCTTGGCCCTTCGCGTTGGCGGTTCTTCTCGCGGGTGCGTGCGCGCACGAGAACGACGAGGTCGACGATCCCGCGTACGACGACATCGTCAGCGGCGGCGGCAAAGCCGATGGCGGCGCGGACGGTCACGTCGATCTCTATCGCACGGACGAGAACGTCATCGCTGTCTCGCGGTCGGTCGCAGCGGTCCTCGATAAGGAACAGCTGTACTCGAGCATTCCGGGCGAGACCGCCCTCCTGCCCTTCTCGTTTGCGGAGGACACGCTCGCGCAGGTGATGAACAGGCAGGGCCACCCACTGTGCGAGTCCGAGCCGTTCTCGAAGCAGCCCGTGCGCGCTCGCGGCACGGCGTTCCTCATTGCCTCCAACATGGTCGTGACCGCGGGTCACGTGGCCACGCGGAAGAGCTGCGAGGACATGCGCTTCGTCTTCGACTACGCGTACCACGTCGATCCCGCGACGCGCCCGACGGGCCTGCGCGAGATCACGACGCGCCCCACGGAGAACATCTACTCGTGCCGCCAGGTCATCCTCGATCCGAACGGACACGACATCGCGCTCGTCCTCCTCGATCGGCCGGTCACCGGTCGCTACTCGTTCCCGCTCGTCAGCTCGCAGGTGCTCCCTCCCGTCGGCGAGCCCGTCGCGATGCTCGGCCACCCGAGCGGACTGCCGATGAAGTTCGCGGCTCCGGGACGCGTGATCCACCGCGACGATCCGTTCGGCGCGTCGACCGAGGATCGCGACGCGGGCTTCTTCACGAACGTCGGCGCGGATCGAGGAGGCGCCGGATCGCCGGTGATGTCGCGCCGCGGCGTGGAAGGCGTGCTCGTCGGCGACGGCAACGACTGGGCGTGGAACGAAGCGCAGGGCTGCTACGAGACCAAGGTCTGCCAGGGAGACGGCTCGAACTGCGCGGGCGAGTATGTCGTGCACGCGCGCCACGTGATCGACATGCTGCGGTCGCTCGAGTAACTCTCTCCATGTGATGTCCATCGATGCGTGGCGCGAGGCGGGCTCGTTCATCGAGCTCTCGGGCCACCGAATGTTCTATCGGCGCGCGGGACGCGGGCCGGTCTTGCTCCTCGTGCACGGCTACCCGACGTCGAGTTGGGACTGGGCGCCGATGTGGCCCGAGCTCGTCGCGCGCTACGACGTGATCGCGATGGACATGCTCGGCTTTGGCGAGTCGGCCAAGCCACGCGGTCATCGCTACTCGCTCGTCGAGCAGACCGACTTGCACGAGGCGCTGCTCGCGAAGCTCGGCGTGGGTCGGTTTCACGCGCTGGTCCACGACTACGGTGTGACCGTGGGCCAAGAGATGCTCGCGCGCACATCGCCGCTCGAGTCGATCGCGTTTCTCAATGGCGGCCTGTTCCCAGAGATGCATCGCGCGCGGCCGATCCAGCGCCTCCTCGCCTCGCCGCTCGGGCCGCTCGTGGCGAGGCTGACGAGCGAGCGCATGTTCACGCGGTCCCTGTCGGCGCTGTTCGCGAAGCCGCCGTCACGCGAGGAGATGCACTCGTTCTGGCTGCTCGCCTCGAAGAACGACGGCAGGCTCGCGCTCGCCGGCCTGATCCGCTACATGGCCGAGCGGCGCGAGAAGCGCGAGCGCTGGGTCAACGCGCTCCTGGGCGCGGAGCTCCCGCTGCTCGTGATCAATGGTTCGAAGGATCCGGTGAGCGGTGCGCACGTGGTGGATCGCGTGCTCGAGCTGCGGCCAGGCACGAACGTCGTCCGCTTGCCGCTGGTCGGGCACTATCCGCAGGTGGAGGCACCGTCGGAGGTGCTCGCCGCGTACGCGTCGTTCCGCGCCTCCATCGAGGCGTAGCTCGATCAGTTCGTCGCGGGGACGGCGACGAGCGGCGCATCCGCCGTCACCTTGTTGCCCCAGCGCAGCGGCCCGACGCGGCGCTCGATCTCCGCCTTCAGCTCCGGGAACAACCCGAACGCGAAGGCGAGCTCGGCGACGAGGAACAACGGGCCATCGAGGAGGCCGCGCAGATCGTCCATGAACGCGGGCTTCTTGCCCTCGAACATATGGCCGACGAACTGGATCGCCCATCCGCCGACAAACAGGCCTGCCGACGCGCCTGCCCACAGCGGGAACGGCAGCGCCGCGATGGCGGTGCCGACGGCAGCGGTCGCGCCGAGGACACCGGCCATCACGTTGCCCCACTTCGGATCGAGCGCGCGGTAGTAGCGCGTGGCGAGTCCGGTGGCTGCGACGGCGGCGTTGACCGGACCGATGCCGATCTTGGCGAGCGCGGCCTGCGTTCCGACGACGATCATCGGGATCCCGACGAAGTGCGTCGCGATGTTGCGCTTGTCACGGTGGTACTCGGCGTAGGACGTGAGGCGATCGAGCAGAGATGCCATGAACCGAAACTACGCGGCCTTCGCGCGCATTAGAAGCGATACTTCACGCAGGCGGCGCGAGTGACCCATCGTCACTTTCGGCCGCCGAGCTCAGCCCACGACGCGGTTGCGGCCGGATCGTTTCGCTTCGTAGAGGTTGTCGTCCGCGCGCTTGATGAGCTCGGTCACCGTGATGGGGATCGTCGGCTCCGTCGTCGCGAGACCGAGGCTGATCGTCGCCGGGATGCGGGTGCCCTCGTGGGTGAACGGCTCCGCCGCGATGATCGCGCGCAGCGTCTCGGCGACGGCCATCGCTCCTGCGCGCGGCGTACCCGGCAACACGACCGCGAACTCTTCGCCGCCATAGCGCGCGAGCACGTCGGTGGTGCGAAGGCGCGGCTCGATGCGGCGACACATCTCCTTGAGCGCGGAGTCACCCGCGAGGTGGCCGTACGTGTCGTTGATCTTCTTGAAGTGATCGATATCGATCATGAGCAGCGACAGCTGCGTGCCCATGCGCGCCGCCATGGTGATGTCGCGCTCGAGGAGCTCGAGCAGGTAGCGCTTGTTGTGGACACCCGTCATGCCGTCGATGATCGACATGCGGTAGACCTCGACGTGATAGTTCGCCTCGATGCCTTCGCTCGCGAGGAACTTCACGACCGTCGTGCCGATGCGCAACAGATCGCCGTCGGCGAGTTGGTGACGCGTGATCGGGATGTCGTTGACCTGCGTGCCGTTGGTCGATCCGAGATCCTCGATGAACCAACCGTTGCTCTCGCGCATGATGCGCGCGTGGCGGCGCGAGATGCCTTCCGCGTCGATCTCGACCTCGCTGCCTTGCGCGCGACCGACCAGGTGCTCGTTGCGCGTGAGCGGGAACCTGCGCCCCATGTTGGGGCCCGGCGGATGCAGCACGACGAGGACCGCATCCCCCGTGTTGGTGGGAGGCTTCGTCGTGATCGGCGACGTCATCAGCGCGATCGTCTTTTGCTTGTCGTCCCCCATCGGTCTCGATGATTACCCGAACCGGCGGCCCAAGACCGTATCGGTGCGGTTTCTCTCGGAGAGAAGTGGGGTAGCGATCGACTGCGACATTGTGCAGCAATTTGCAGCACTTCGATCTTTTTGCTGGCCCCGTGTCGAAACCGCGGTCGCTTGTTCGGCGTCTGTGCATGACGACGAAGACGCTTTCCACCGTTCTGACCGCTGCCCTCGCCCTCACCGCGTGCCGCTCGGCGGCCAAGGAGACTCCGATGACCTCTGCACCCGCGACCAAGACCAGCGAAGCGATCCAGAGCCCCACGACCGGCCACCTCGCGCAGGACGGCATCGACTACTACTACGAGATCCACGGTCAGGGAGAGCCGCTGCTCCTCTTGCACGGCGGCCTCATGTCCGGCGCGAGCTTTCACCCGCTGCTCCCCGCGCTGACCGAGAAGCACAAGGTGATCCTCGTCGACCTCCAGGGTCACGGGCGCACGACGCTCGGCGATCGCCCGATCACGCTCGCGAACAACGCGAAGGACCTCGACGCCCTCCTCGACAAGCTCGGCATCTCCCAGACCGATGTCGTCGGCTACTCGTTCGGCGGTGGCACCGCGCTGCAGCTCGCGGCGCACTTCCCCAGCCGCGTTCGCAAGCTCGTGATCATGTCGGCGCCGTACACGAAGGACGGCTTCTATCCCGAGATGTTGCCGCAGCATGCGGCGGTGTCGTCGCAGATGCTGCCGATGATGAAGGACTCGCCGCTCTATCAGCAGTATGTCGCGGTCGCGCCCAAGGACGATTTCGGCCCGCTCCTCGATCGCATGGGCGCGGTGATGCGTGACTGGAACGATGCGTCCGCCGACGTGAAGAAGATCGTGGCGCCGACCATGTTGGTGTTCGGCGATAGCGACATGGTCCACTTCGACCACATCACGAGCTTCTACAAGCTCCTCGGCGGCGGACAGAAGGACGCGGGATGGCAACGCGAGCACATGGCCACGAATCGGCTCGCGATCATTCCGGACGCCACGCACTACGACATCCTGTACTCGCCGCTCCTCGTCCCGACGATCCGCCACTTCCTCGACGGAGCGACCACGGTCAGCGCGCGCTAACATCGCCGCGCGCTGCGATGCGGATCCCGACCAGGCGAGTCCTAGCGTGCTTGGTCCCGCGTCGAGAGCCAGGCGGTGACCTGCGCGTAGACCTTGGCCTTCGTGTGCGCGGCCTTCTCGAGACGCACCTTCGCGGAGGTCGCGAGCGCACGCGCGCGCGGACGGTCGGCCGGCGTGAGCCACAGCACCCTCGCCGCGAGCAGCTCGGTGTGGGCGTAGGCCTCGGCGTCGGGGCCGTCCTCGGTCGCGCGCAGCGCGAGGGCACGCTCGAGGACCGCGCGCGCCGCCGGTACACGCTTGGTGCCGAGGTACAGCTCGCCGAGCGCGGTCAGTGGATACGCGATCTCGCTGTCGGTTGGATCGGCAGCGTCGCCGAGCTTCACCGCGCGGTGGAGCATCTCTTCGGCGCGGCGCGGATCGTCTTTGACGAGGAGCTGGCCGAAGTCCGCGAGCAGCTTCGGCAGCTGCGGATCATCCGCCTTGTCGGTGACGATCGCGAGCGCGCGCTCGAAGTGCTGCTTGGCCTCGTCGCGCTGATCGTTCGCGAGGAGCACGTTGCCGAGTCCGCGGAGCGTGTCGGCGACATCGACGTGCGTCGGACCGACGAGCGCTTCGTGCATGGCGAGCGCGCGGCGATACGTCGCGATCGCCTCGGCGGCCATGCCCTTGTGGTCGTACGCGGATGCGAGGTTTCCGAGCGCCATCGCCGTATGCGGGTGATTCTCGGGGAACACCTCCGCGGCGATCGCGAGAGCCCGCTCGAACGATTGGATCGCGTTGTCGTAGTCCTCGCGCGACCAGGCGACGTTGCCGATGTTGAGCACCGACGAGAAGACCCACGGGTGGTTCTCGCCGAACTCGCGCGTGCGGATGGCGAGGGCGCGCTGGTGATACGCGATCGAGTCATCGAGCTCGCCGAGCTTGCGCGAGACCGTGCCGAGGTCGTTGTACACGAGCGCGATCCGCGGCGTGTCGCGCTCGCCCATGCGGTCCCACGCAGCGAGCGACGCGAGGTACTTCGCCTTCGCGTCCGTGGTCTTGCCCTTCGTCTCGAGGATCAGCGCCTCGAAGTGCACGAGCTGCGCGGTCAGCTCCGCGTTGCCACCAGCGCCTTCGATCGCCGCAGCGGCCATCTGCACGTCGAGCATCGCGCGTTCGAAGTCGCGCTCGCGATAGCCGCGGATCCACGCGAGGCGCGACCACGCCTCCGCAGCGACGAGCTTGTGGTTGCCGGCGTTCGCAGCGACGACCGCTTGCTCGAGCGTCTTGATCCCGCCGGCCGGGTCGCCGCTGCGCTCTTGAAGATCGCCGGCGAGCGTCATCGCCTCCGCTTCGAGCGGCCGGTACTTGAGCGCCGCCGCGCCCGCGACGACCTCCTGCGCTTTGTCGAGCGCGGGCTTGGTGCGTCCGAGCAGGCGCAGCGCGTTGGCCTCGGCGAGCGCAGCGCGCAGCTCGGCGACGCGCGTGCGCGAGCTGGGATCGGGCGGCTGCACCGGCGACGAGAGCGCCACGACGTCCTCGCACGCCGACAGCGATGACAGGCCAAACGCAGCGCGCTGGGCGCTCATCACCGTCGGTGCGTCGGCGTCGCCGAGCTCGCGCACGAGGGC
>JAEYYV010000009.1 GCA_023428295.1 Pseudomonadota bacterium | reverse complement strand
GCATAGAAGCGCGTGCGCGTGGGCGAGACACCGACGGCGAGCAGCGAGTCCGGTCGATCGCCCGCGGCGCGAAGGCGCAGGCCCCACCGGGTGCGCGCGAGCGCGAGCGGAAGCACGACGGCCGCGAGCACCGCGAGGTAGAGCAGCGGGTTCGCGAGCACGCTGTTGCCAAAGCCGGGCACCGGCGGCGAGTTCGCGCCCTCGTGATAGACGAGCTGCAAGAGAAAGCGCGTGCCGCCGAGCGCCGCGAGGTTGAGCGCGACGCCGACGATGACCTGATCGGCGCGCAGGACGAGCGCGCACCACAGCTGCAGCGCGGCGACGAGCATGCCCGCCGCGCAGCCGCCGACGATGCCGAGGTACGGCGAGCCGGTCGCGTGGCCCACGGCCGCTGCCGCGAACGCACCGAACAAGAGCTTCGCCTCGAGCGCGAGGTCGATCACGCCGGAGCGCTCGGTGATCGCGCCGCCCATCGCGGCAAACGCGTACGGCACCGCGATGCGCAGCACCTGCGCGAGAAACGCGAGCGAGAGGATCGATTCGATCACGGTCGCCTCCGCACCCACGCCGCGCTGCCCGCGATCGCGAGCACCACGACGCCCATGAGCAGCTCCGTCAGCTCCTTCGGCACCGTGTCGGAGACGGCGATGCCGCCCGACGACAAGAAGCCGAGCGCGAGCGCGGCGACGCCGATGCCGATCGGATGTTGTCGACCGAGCAGCGCGGCCGCCACGCCGAGGAAGCCGGTGCCGCGACCGAGGCCCTCCTCGAACGCGTGCTTGTGACCGAGGACGAAGTTCGACGCGGCGAGCCCTGCCAGCGCACCGGATGCGGTCATCGCGAGCACGCGGACCCGCGCGACGTCGAAGCCGGTGGCCTGCGCGGTCTCGGCGTCGCGTCCGACCGCACGCCACGCGATGCCCCACGTCGATCGCGATCGCAGCCACCACGCGCCCGCGATCACGAGCAGCGCGAGGAACAGCGCCGCGTTCACCGAGCTGCCACCGAAGCCGAGCTGCGGCAGCTGCGCGCCCTCGGCGATCTCCGCGCCGCGCGTGGTGCCGCCCTGGAACAGCCACTCGTTACCGATCCACAGCGCGACGCCCGCGACGATCGCGTTGAACATGATCGACGTGATCACCTCGTTCGCGTCGCGCGTCACGCGAAGCACGCCGATCATCGCGCCGACCGCGCCGCCCGACGCCGCGGCGGCGACGAGGCACACCGGCACGGCCACGATCGCCGGCGTCGAGGCAGGCAACGCGGCGCCCACCACCGCGCAGCCGAGCACGCCCGCGGTCACCTGCCCTTCCGCGCCGATGTTGAATAGGCCCGCATCGAGCGCGATCGCGACCGCGACGCCGATCATCGCGAGCGCGGTCGCGCGATACAGCATCTGCCCGACGAGGAACTCGTCGCCGAGCGTGCGCGTGATCATCAGCCACCACACGTGCCCGGGCGCCTTGCCCGCGAGCATCACGAGCACGCTGCCGATCGCGACCGATACGAGCAACGCGATCACGGCCGCGGCGAGCTCGCGCGGCGGGACGATTCTAGCGAGCATGCGCGTCACTCGCGCCCCTCGCGCCCCTCGCGCCCTTCGCGCCCCTCGCGCCCTTCCGTGGAGCTCGAAGCCGCGCCTGCATCTCGGCTCGGCGCCCCCGTACTCGACGCGCCCGCATCGTGACTCGACGCGCCGGTCATGAGCGTGCCGAGCTCTGCGCGCGCACCCTTGCCACGTAGCGCCTCCCCCGCGCGCTCGCCCACGATGCGCCCGCGCAACATCACGACGACGCGGTGGCACAGCGCGAGGAGCTCGTCGAGATCCGCGCTGATCACGAGGACGCCCGCTCCGCCGCGCGCGGCATCGCGAAGGCGCTCGTGAATGCGCGCGACGGCGCCGAGGTCCACGCCGCGCGTCGGCTGCGATGCGACGACGCACGCGATGTCCGGTCGCGACAGCTCGCGCGCGACGACGACCTTCTGCTGATTGCCGCCCGACAGCGATCGCGCGAGCACCGCCGGATCCGGCGGGCGGATATCGAGGTCGGCGATGCGGTCGCGCGCGAACGCGTCCACACGCGCGCGATCGACGCGAAACCGCCCCGTGACATCGGGCCGCCCGAGGGCGAGGTTGTCGGCGACGCTCGCGTCGAGGAGCAACCCGCCGTGATGGCGATCCTCGTGGATGTGCGCGAGCCCCGCGCGCAACCGTGCCGCGGGCGCAGCTCGCGTGATGTCCTCGCCGCCGAGCAGGATCGTGCCGCGCGGAACATCGCGAAGCGAGTGCTCACCAGGTCCCGCAGCTCCCGCCGATGCCGTCGATGCCGTCGATGCCGTCGATGCCGTCGATGCGCTCACGCGCACCACGGGCACGAGGCCCGCGATCACGCGCGCGAGCTCGCTCTGGCCGTTGCCATCGATGCCCGCGACGCCGACGATCTCGCCGGCGCGCACGACGAGATCGACGTCGACGAGCCCGAGGCGGCTGTCATCGCGCGACGTCGCATCGCCGGAAGCCGCGCCGACGCCGAGCGCCGATGTTGTTCGACGTGTGCGACGCTCTCGCTTCGCAGCGCTCACACCGCGCAGCGCGAGCGCGATTCTCGCGTCGTCGCGCGGCGCCGGCACGGCCTGCGCAAAAGGCAGATCTGCGCCGACCATCGCGCGCGCGATCGCACTCGGCTCGAGCGGTGCGTCGCGCGTCGAGAACGTCGCGACGGTTTGCCCGGCGCGGAGCACGGTCACGTCGTCAGCGACGTCGCGCACCTCGTCCAGCTTGTGCGTCACGAGCAGCACCGTGATGCCGCGGCTGGCGAGCGCACGCATCGTGGCAAGGAGCCCCGTGACCTCGATCGGCGTCAGCACCGCGGTGGGCTCGTCGAGAATCAGCAGCGGCGTTCGGTCATCGCTCGAGTCGGAACGCGAGCGCGACACGTCGACGAGCGCGGCGACGATCTCCGCGCGCTGCGCCGCGCCCACCGAGAGCTCGCCGGCGATCGCGTGCGGATCGATCGCGAGGCCGATGTCGTTGCCGGCGTCGGTCAATGCGGCTCCCGTCGGACCGAGCGAGAGCACGGGGCCACCTTCCGCGCCGAGCACCGCGTTTTCGACGACGGACAGCGTCTCCGCGAACGCACCGTGCTGCTGCACGATGCCCACGCCCGCGCGTCGCGCCATCGCGCGCGACCACGTGTCGAGCGCGCGCTTCGTGCCGCCCACCGTGAACGAGCCCGCATCGGCAGGCAGCACGCCGGCGAGGATCTTCACGAGCGTGGACTTGCCCGCGCCGTTCTCGCCGACGAGCGCGTGCACCGTGCCGCGACGTACCGCGATGGTCGCGCCGCGCAGCACCGGGCAATTCGGGTACGCCTTGTCGAGCGTCGCCTGCACGATATACGTGCCCTCGTCGGGCTGCCTCGTCTCGGGCGTCGTCTGGGACGTCGTCTCGGGCGTCGTCTCGGGCGTCGTCTCGGGCGTCGTCTCGGGCGTCGTCTCGGG
>JAEYYV010000427.1 GCA_023428295.1 Pseudomonadota bacterium | reverse complement strand
GGTCTCGCCCGCGTTCGACGCGCTCGTCGCTAGTTGTCTCGACGCGGATCCCGCGAAGCGACCACCGATGGCGTACGTCGCGCGTGCCTTGCGCGGCGAGGTCGCGGTCGACAACGTCACCGACGAGCGCGTGACGCAGGACATCGGCGCGATGGTCGCCGAGGTAGCTCCGGTCGCAGCGCCGCTAGTCGTCGCTCCGGTCGCAGCTCCGCCCGAGCCGCCTCGCCCGAGGCGCAAGCGGTGGCTCGTGTGGTCGATCGCGGGCGCATCGCTCGCGACGATCGTCATCGGCGCGGCCACGCGTGGGCCCGTGGATGCGCCGCCAGTGACACCCACGTCGCCACCGGTGGCCGAACCGCCGATCCTCGAGGCACCCGAGCCGCTCGCCGAGAACCCCGCGCCCGAGATCGAGATCGAGATGCCGGTCGCCAATGCCAAGCCGGCGGCGCGCTCGACGGATCGACCGACGGGAAAGTCCCCTCCCAAGCGTGCCAAGAAGCCCGCGAAGTCCACGCCTCCACGCCGCGAGACACTCGATTGACAGACCGCAACACCGAAGTGCTCACCTCGGATCTCGCCGCACGTGCGTACGTGCGCGAGTGCCGGCTCTCGATCCTCGACGGCGACAAGATCCGCGACGCCCGCGTGTTCGCCGCCGAGCGCATCGTCATCGGCGCGGACGTGAAGAGCGACCTCGTCATCGACGATCCCGCGACCTCCAAGTTTCACTGCGAGATCCGCTTCGAGGGCAACGCGTGCTTCGTGAAGGATCTCGGGAGCCGCAACGGCACCACCGTGGATCGCGTGCCGATCCTCGACGCACCGCTGCGCGACGGTGCGCTCCTCGGCTGCGGTCGCGTGCAGCTGCGCTTCGAGCTCGGCGTCCAACAGCGCGAGGTCACACTGTCGCAGCGCGATCGGTTCGGCCGGTTGCGCGGCGCATCCGTCGCGATGCGCGCGGTGTACGCGCTCCTCGAGACTGCGGCCAACGCGTCGACGACCGTCCTCCTGCAGGGCGAGAGCGGGGCGGGCAAGGATCTCGCCGCGGAGTCGCTGCACCTCGAGAGCGCTCGTCGCGACAAGCCGTTCGTCGTCGTCGATTGCGGCGCCATTCCACCGGCGCTCCTCGAGAGCGAGCTGTTCGGCCACGAGGCCGGCGCGTTCACTGGCGCTACGTCGTCGCGCGCGGGCGCGTTCGAGCTCGCGAACGGCGGCACGATCGTCCTCGACGAGATCGGCGAGCTCGCGCTCGATCTCCAGCCGAAGCTGCTGCGCGTTCTCGACAAGCACGAGATCCAGCGCGTCGGTAGCTCGCAGCGCATCGCCGTCGACGTGCGCGTCATCGCGGCGACCAATCGCGATCTCAAGGCCGAGGTCAACGCGAAGCGGTTTCGCTCGGACCTCTACTTCCGTCTCGCGGTCCTCGTCGTCCGCATGCCACCGCTGCGCGAGCGCATGACGGATCTGCCGATGCTCACCGATGCCATCCTCGACGACCTCGGCGATCGCGAGAGCGAGATGGCGCGCGCGTTCGCGAGCGGCGCGCTGCTCTCGGAGCTGTTGCGCCACGCGTGGCCCGGTAACGTGCGCGAGCTACGCAACTACATCGAGGCGTGCATCGTGCGGCAGGATGCAGCGCACGCAGCGCGCGAGACCACGACAGAGCCGCCGATCGACGTCTCCCGTCCACTGCGCGACGTACGCGAAGCGTGGGTCAAGCACGTGGAGCGCCGCTATCTCGAGCAGCTGCTCCTCGTGCATGGCGGCAACGTCAGCGCCGCCGCGCGCGCGGCCGGTATCGACCGCGTGCACTTGCATCGCTTGCTCGTCCGCGTCGGATTGCAGCGGCCGAGCTCGCGGAGTCGTTAGCGCGACGCCTTGAGCTTCTTGATCTCCGCGATCAGCTCGGGCACGGCCTTCTCCCACTCCTGCACGATGCCGTAGTCGGCCACCTGGAAGATCGGCTCGTCCTTGTTCTTGTTGATCGCGACGATCGTCTTGCTGCCCTTCATACCCGCGAGGTGCTGGATGGCGCCCGAGATGGCGACGGCGAAGTAGAGGTTCGGCGCGACGATCTTGCCCGTCTGACCGACCTGCCAATCGGCGGGCACCATGCCCGCGTCCGTCGCGGCGCGCGACGCGCCCATCGCAGCGCCGAGGAGATCTGCGAGCTCCTCGAGCACCTTGAAGTTCTCGCCGTTCTTCATGCCGCGACCGCCGGAGACGACCACCTTCGCGTCGCCGAGATCGGGGCGATCCGACTTCTGCGCGTCGAGACGCTCGAACTTCGCGCCGAGCGCGTCGACGGTGCCGGCCGCCGCGGTGGTGACCGTGCCCGCCGAGCCGAGCGGTTCGGCCGCCTCGAACTCCGACTGGCGCGGGGTCACGCAGATCGTCGGCGTGTTGATCTGCACCGTCGAGTACGCGTTGCCCGCGAGGATCGGACGCACGAACGTGTTCGGCGACTCGAGCTTCGCGATGTCGGACGCCATGCCCGCATCGAGGAGCGCGGCGACGCGCGGCGTGAGGTCCTTGCCGATCGCGGTGGCAGTCGCGCTGACGACGGTGGCGCCGTTGTCCTTCGCGACGTTCGCGACGATCGGCGCGTAGGTCTCGGCGAGGTAGTTCGTGAGACCCGCGTCTTCGACGACGATGACCTTGGGCGCGTAGCGAGCAGCGTCGGCGGACGCGGCTTGCGCGCCGGGACCGACGAGGAGCGCGATGACTTCGCCGCCATGCGCCTGAGCGGCGGTGCGGGCGAACGAGATGTTGGCGAGCGCGCTCGTGCGGAGCGTCGACTCGTTGAACTCACAGAATGCGAGGACGTTACCCATGATGGTTCTCCTTCGAGGTCCTTAGAGGGCCTTCGCCTCGTCGGCGAGCTTCTTCACGAGGGTGGGGATGTCGGCGACGATCTGACCGGCCGCGCGGGGCGGCGGCAGCGTCACCTGCAGCTCCTTGATCGCAGACGCGGGCTCGGCGCCGTAATCGGCGAGCTTCGCGGTCGCGAGGGGCTTCTTCTTTGCGGCCACGATGCCCTTGAGCGAGGGCAGGCGCGCGCCTTCACCGGAGTACGTGTGCGAGTCCGGCGTGATGCCGTTCTTCACCGACGTGCTGCCGACGATGCGGAGATCGACGCTGATCACCGACGGCTTCGGCACGCTCTTGTACTCGACGCCGCCGTCGACTTCGCGACCGACGACGAGGCGATCGCCTTGGACTTCGATCGTCGCGGCGAACGTCGCCTGCGGCCAACCGAGCTTGCCGGCGAGCATCTGCGCGACCTGGTTCGCGTCACCATCGACGGCTTGCTTGCCCATGATGACGAGGTCCGGCTTCTCGGCGGCGACGATGCCCGCGAGCACCTTCACCACGACGAGCGAGTCGAGCTCCGCGTCGTTGGTCACGACATGGATCGCGCGGTCCGCGCCCATCGCGAGCGTGGTGCGGATCTCCTTCGCGGCGTCGTCGGGACCGAGCGAGACGATGACGATCTCGCCACCGTTCGGTCGCGAGTTATCCGCGCCGTTCTCGAGGAGACGCAGCGCAGTTTCGACCGCGTACTCGTCGAACGTGTTGACGATCCACGAGGCTCCTGTCAGGTCGATGTGACCGTCCTTGAGCTTCGCTTTCTGGGTGGGGTCAGGGACCCGCTTTACGGGGACGAGGATCTTCACGGTGACTTCTCCTTTGACGAGCGATCGAGGCCGTTAGTGACAAGCGCGACGACCCAGTCGGCCGCGCGGACGATATCGAACTTCTTCGGACGCGTTCCAGGCGTGCCGGTCGAGATCGACGCCTGCCTGGACAGAACCCACGCGAGCGACAGCTCGTCGAGCATGCCGAAGATCATGCGAGCAGCGACGTGGCTCGGGATCGATGCATCGATCTCGCCCTTGTCCTGCCCCGCGATGATGATGGCGCCGAGCATGCGAAGGAAGGCGACGAACTGCGGGTTGTCGTACTCCTTCATGAACTTGCTCGACTGGCGCAGCTCGATGGTGAGCACCTCGGCGGCGGCAGGCTCGTCGTGCACGAGCTTCAGGTACGTCCGGATGAAGGCGTGGAGCTGACGCGAGGGCGTCGCGTCTGCCTCCGCGGCGATCGCCGCTTCGAGCGCGGCGTTGACCTGGCTCATGCGGTTCTCGAACAGCGAGATGAGCAGGTCGTCCTTGCTCTTGAAGTAGAGATAGATGGTTCCGTCGGCGACGCCGGCTTCCTTCGCGATCTCCGAGACTCGCGCAGCGAAGAAGCCGTGCTTCGCGAAGATGCGCTCAGCGGCAGACAGGATCCGCTCGCGCTTGTCGCTGCGGTCCTTGTCGTTCGTGCCCGCTGAATGAACCGTCATTCAGTGGAGGGATACCTCCCATGACGCGGACCGTCAAGACGGTGCCTTGATTGAAAAACCCGAGGGTGTGAACTACAACCAAGCCCGTGGTTACCGCACGATCATCTGCGCGATCCTCCTTAATTATTGCGTGCGTCGCGGTGCTCACCGCAGGTGCCTGCGAGAAGAAAAAGCCGGTCACGGACACGGCGCCGGTCAACGCGCTCGATCGGGCGAGCGAGGACAAGGGACCGGTCGACAAGACGCCGCTCCCCGGTGTCGATCCGGGCAAGCTCAGCGCGGAGCGACAAGAGGTCTTCTACAAGCTGATCGGCTCGCTGAAGTCGCCGTGTGGAAAGAGCCACTCGCTGCGCACGTCGTTCACGCAGGACACGTCGTGCAAGCGCGCGCCGTACGCCGTGAAGTACGTGCTGCAGCTCCTCGTCGACGAGCTGCCCGACGCGAAGGTTCGCGAGTACTACGCGAAGAAGTACGAGAGCACCGACAAGCCGGTGAACCTCGACGTGTCCAAGGCGCCGCGCGTCGGCAAGGACGACGCGCCCGTTCGCCTCGTCGAGTTCTACGACTACGCGTGCCCGCACTGCCAGATGTTCGCGCCCGTCCTCGCCAAGGTCGCCGCCGAGAACGAGGGCAAGGTCGTCGAGTACTTCATGATGTTCCCGCTCGAGGCGAGCCATCCCGATTCGCGGAGCGCGGCGCAAGCGTCGCTCGCCGCGTGGCAGCTCGATCCCGCGAAGTGGGCTGACTTTCACCACACACTGTTCGAGCGCTCGCCGCAGCACAGCAAGGACTACGTGATGAAGTACGCCGCGGCGGCCGGCCTCGACGCCGGCAAGTTCCTCGAGACGTACCAGTCGTCGAACACGCAGGTGAACAACGATCTCGCGCAGGGCAAGACCGCCAACGTGGACTCCACACCCACCTTGTTCTTCAATGATCGCCGCTACCAAGGTCCCATGAGCGCCGAGTACATCGGCATGTGGATCGAGGAAGAGCTCGCGGTGAATCGATGAGGGGGACGCCCCGTCTCTTCTCCATGCGAATCGTCACCCTCGCCCTGCTGGCCCTCGCGCTCCTCGCAGGTCCCGCGAGCGCGCAGGTCCTCAAGGTCGGCGATCGCGCAGCCGAGCTCGACACGGCCGTCGACGCGCGCGGCAAGCCCGTCAAGCTGAAGTCCTACAAGGGCAAGTGGATCCTCGTGACGGTCGGCGCCGAGTGGTGCAAGCCGTGCGCGAAGGAGCTGCCCACGTGGGACAAGCTCGCCGGCGAGATGAAGGGCAAGATCACGTTCATCGCGATCGACATCACCGACGAGATCGCGTCCGGCAAGCGCTTCCACGACAAGCTCAAGCTGAAGAACATGGTCCGCGTGTACATGCCCGCCGACAAGTCCGGCGTGGTCTCGCGCTACGGCTCGGACACCATGCCGACGACGTTCATCTTCGACAAGTCCGGCGTCGTGCGTGACGTGAAGAAGGGCTTCTCGGAGGGTGATGCGAGCGGCGAGTACAAGAAGATGAAGGCTCAGCTCGACAAGCTGATCAAGTAGCGCTCTAACCCCAACATCCCTGCGAGCTCGGTTGGTCGGATCGACACAACCGAGCTCTGGGGTTAGAACTGCGGCCGGACGGCGACGAACATGTTCGTTCCTGCGGGTCCGCCCGGCGCGTTCGTGAACCCGTAGAGCGCGCAGTTGTCCGGCGAGATCCAGCTGGGCGTCTCGACGACGCCCGGCAGCGACAGCGTGTCCACCTTGGACGATGGACCGAAGCCGTCCTGCGGCGTGGAGCGCGAGGCGGTGTAGACGTCGTACTCGATGGTCGGCGTCGTGGCCGGCGGCACCGGTGGGGTCGTGGTCGAGCGGCGGAAGACGATCGTCTTCTCGTCGGGCGTGAGCGCAGGGGCGAGCTCTTCCTCGTCGGTGTTCACGCCGCCCACGAGCGCGATCGGATCGCCGATCGTGTTGGTGGTGGAGACCTCTGCGCGCCAGATGTCCGCGCCGCCTTGGCCGGGCCGCGCCGTGGACGCGAAGTACAGCACGCGATCGTTGGCGAGGATTCCGTGGAACTCGTTGTTCATCAGCTCGGGCCGCAGCGCGGGCGGACCGAACGGGACGTTGGTCGACGAGCGCGTGCTCATCCAGATCCGGAAGTTGTTCGGCGTGGTGCGATCCGCGTCGAAGATCAGCGTCAGCCCGTCGGAGCTCTGGCTCGGCCAGATATCGCTGTTCACGGAGTTCACCGTGGTCAGCAGCGACGGCGCGCCGAACGGCTCGTCGCGATGGGTGCGCGACGCGGTCCACAGATCGAAGTTGCCGGCGGGGCTCCTCCGCGCGAACACGATGCCGAGCTCGTCGGGTGTGAGGCGCGGTGTCGCGTCGTCGAGGTCCGTGTTGAGAGAGTCGAGCAAGACTGGGGTGCCGAACTGCTTGGTGGTGTTGCAGCGAGGCGCTTCGTCGACCGGAGCATCGGCCGGCGGTGGATCCTCGCCACAGCCACTCGCGATGGCCGCGGCTAGACCCAGGAGCAAAACGCGCATGTCCGAAAATCTTACCATTTGACGGCGACGACCGTGACTTGTTGGACGCTGCCCGCGCGCTCGATCCCGAGCACGAAGCTCTGTCCCACGTCCATGTTGCCCGAGCCGATCAGCCCCTGTGCGATGGCGGGCGTGAGCGTCGCGACATCGATGCTGTTGATCGTCACGATGCGATCGCCGACCTGCACGCCCGCCGCCGCGCCAGGGCCATCTTCCTTCACGTCGGCGACGGTGAGCTTGTCGCCCTCGGTGTCCGTACCGATGCCGAGGGTGCCGGCCTCACCGTTGCGCGGTGGGATGATCTTGATCGCACCGACGTCGACGTTCTGACCGGCCTTCGCCTCGAACTTCTGCTGCGCGAGCGGACGGAAGCCGCCGGTCGCGGGCATCACCATGATCGAGCCGGACCCGGGCGGCACTCGGCGAATCGAGAACGCCCCACGTGCATCGCTCGTGGGGCCCTTGCCGCCGAGCAGATCGGTGAGCGCTTGCCGATCGCCAAAGCCCTTGCCACCCTCGGCGCCCGCGACGAGCTTCACGCCCTCCACAGGCTGCCCGGTGAGCACGCTGACGACCGTGCCGCTGACCGTGGCCCACGGAACGAGCGCGATATCGAGCGTTACATCGCCCGCGGGAACGGTGACCTTGGCGGTGGCTTGTCCAGCATCGGAGGTCACGGTGCACGAGTACTCCGTGGGTGGCAGACGCTCGAGCGTGTACACGCCGGACTTCTCCGTCACGCGTTTCTCGTGCGAGGACCAACCCTCGCGCACGACAGGATCGCAGTCGATGTCGTACGGCGAGGCGGGAGAACCGTCGACCGTGACCTTGCCCGTCAGCGTGCCGAGACGTCCGAGCTGGAGCGTGATGGTCTCGCCGGTCTTCACGCCATCCTTCTGTCCACGCGCGCTTCCCTTCGCGTTCTCGCCGACGACCTTGTACGTGCCACGCCGGAGCTTCTCGATCGAGAAGCGGCCCTCGGCGTTCGTGATCACGGGCGCGATGCCACCGCGCCACGAGCGCATCTCGTCGTAGTCGATATCGTCGGCCTTCTTGTCGCTCTCGTCCTTCTTGGGCCGGGCTTTGGAGATCGTGATCCACGTATCCGGCGCGGGCTTGCCATCGGGCAGGACGACGACGCCCTTGATCGATCCGTCGCGCGTCTCGACGGTGAGCGTCACGTTGGTCTTCTTCTCCTGCGCCTTCAGCTCCATCTCGAGCGGCGCGTTTGGCTTGTCCTTGTTCGGTGGAGTTGCCCACGCGAGGCGACCGCGTCCGTCGGTGACGTGGAGCTCGTGCGTGCCTTCGTCGAGGCCGACGACGAGGAACGAGCCGTCCTTGCGCGTGCGCGCGGTGTTGCTGCCACCGCCGGGCCCACCCATCCTGAAGCTGAAGCCCGCGCCGTCCTTCTCGCGCTTGCTCGCGCGCACTTCGACGTCGCCGACGCCAGCACCCGTCGTGTCGATGACACGCCCCGCGATCGAAGCGCGCTCCTCGAGCTTCACGATGACGCCGCTCTTGTCGACGTTCTCGATCACGAGCGGAGCGTTGCCGGCGCGACCGTCGGCGGTCTCTGCTTCGATCGTGAACGTTCCCGGCGGCGCGTGGCGAAGCGTGAACGCGCCGGTCTCGTCGCTCTCGGCGCGCACCATGATCGACTTCGCAGCCTCGAACATGTTGGCGAGGCCGATCATCGTCGGAGAGATCGAGACGCTCGCCACGGTACCGGGCTGCACGAAGCCGGTGATCGTCACGCCGCTCGCCATCTCGACGAGGACATCGTTCACGTCCTTGTCGACGATCTCGACGCTCTTGCCGACCTCCGGCATGACCTCGTCGCCGATCGCGAACACCGTGTACGGCGCAGGACGAAGGCCTTCGATCACGAACGAGCCATCCTCGCCGCTCGGGTTGCGACCCATGCCCGCTTGGCTCGCCGCGATCGAGAACACGCCGACGCGCACGCCAGGGATCCCCTTCGTCGTTCCTTTCTCGACGACGCGACCCGAGATCGAGAAGCCCCTCTCCACGACCACGCGCACGCCCTCGATCTGCTCGCCGATGCCGACCTCGACGATCGTCGGCGACGCGGTGGAGTACCCGCCGCCCGATGCGGTGAGCGCGAGTGCGCCGGGCGAGAGGCTGTTCAGCGTGAACTCGCCCTTGTCATCGGTGACATCGCCTCCCGCGAACGACGCGACGTTGATCGATGGCCCACCCTGCGGAGATGCTGCGACGCTGACATCGGCGACCGGCGTTCCATCGGTGGTGACGACCTGACCGCGAACGGTCGCGCCCGGGGTCAGCGTGAAATCGACATCGATCGCTTCGGTCGTCATCTCGACGAAGCGCGTGCCTGGTGTGTACGCCTCGTGCGTGGCGACGAACACGAACTCCCCCGGCAAGAGAGCGAGCTGATACCTGCCGTTGTCGTCGGTGAAGGCCACGATGTCCGCGTCGTTCGTGAACGGGTTGTCGCGGTTCCTGCGCACCTGCACCTTGGCCCCGGGAATCGGACCGCCGAGGACGTCGCTCACGGTGCCGCTGACGAGCGTGCCACCACTCTCGAGGACGAAGTCGATGTTGTCCGTCGATGCCGTCACGGTGATCGCCCGAGAGGCCGGCAGCAATGCGGCACCGGTCGCGCCGAGCGTGTACGAGCCGGACTCGACGTTCTCGAGCTTCCACCGACCCTCGGCGTCGGCGGTCGCGAGCGGTGCTTGCTCCGTGCCGCGCTTGCGGTTGAACATTCCTTCGATCGTCGCCTTCTTGCTGATCGAGATGTACGCGCCCGCGACGCCCGAGCCGTCGGCCTTGCGCGTGACGCGGCCCGAGAGCGTCACCTTCGTGGCCGCTGGCTTCGTCCCCGTGCTCTTCGCCGTGACGATGGCCGCGCTCGATCCGGAGGTACCACCGCCTCCGATCGTCGCCGGTGCATCGTCGCCTCCGCGCAAGAGCTTCCACCACGCGACGAGCGCGAGGAGGAGCACGAGGACGACGCCGATGGCTACGTTTCTGCGCACGCGGGCATCCTACTCGCCTCGCGCACTATCATCGAGGTCATGAGGCTGGTCGTGGGGGGCGGCCGCGCGCGATCACGGATGCGTGCGTCGCCACTTCTCGCGGCGCGAGGGATTGGTTCGCGATGACTCGGCGCACGGGGCGAACCGCGTGGGCGGACTGGAGTCGGCGAGGATGACCTCGATCGTGTGGCCGCTGCACGACAGCACGCGGAACGGGACGGTGGTCACGCACGCGTCGCCGCCGGTCATGTAGCGCCGGCTGATCTCGCCGGTCACCGCGTCGCCGTCGCGGCGCAGATCGATCACGCGGGGGGCGACGACGAGCACTCGATCGGCGATCTCGTGCGAGTCGTCGAACAGCGGATACCCCTCGAGGGTACGGCCGCGATCGACGAGCATCCAGTCGCCGCTCTCGGCGCGCCAGGTGCCGGCGAGAGAGTCAGCGCACGTCGACAGTTGCGGCGACGACGAACAGCCCGCGAGCACGATCGCGAGCACGCGCCGCATCAGCCCTCGGTCTGGGCCTTGAGCGCTTCGGCTTGCGCGTTCGCGCGCAGCGCCTCGATGATCTCGTCGAGGTTGCCGTCCATGATCGCCGGCAGGTTGTGCTTGGTCAGGCCGATGCGGTGATCGGTCACGCGATCCTGCGGGAAGTTGTACGTGCGGATCTTCTCGCTGCGATCGCCCGAGCCGACCTGCGACTTGCGCGACGCGGCCTCCGCCTGCATCTGCCTCTCGCGCTCGGCCTCGAGGATCTTCGAGCGGAGGATCTTCATCGCCTTCGCTCGGTTCTTGATCTGGCTGCGCTCGTCCTGACACGCGACGACAACGCCCGTCGGCAAGTGCGTGATGCGAACCGCCGAGTCGGTGGTGTTGACGTGCTGACCACCGGCGCCGCTCGAGCGATACGTGTCGATCTTGAGATCCTTCTCGTTGATCGCGACGTCGACTTCCTCGGCCTCGGGCAACACGGCGACCGTGGCTGCGGAGGTGTGGATCCGTCCCTGCGCCTCGGTGGCCGGCACGCGCTGCACGCGGTGCACGCCCGACTCGAACTTCATCTTCGAGAAGACGTCTTTGCCGTCGACGAGCGCGATCACTTCCTTGTAGCCACCGCTCGTTCCCTCGGACAGCGACATCACCTCGAGCTTCCAACCCTGGCGCTCGGCGAAGCGGGTGTACATGCGGTAGAGATCGCCAGCGAACAGCGCGGCTTCGTCGCCGCCGGTGCCGCCGCGGATCTCGATGATGGCGTTCTTGCCGTCGCTCGGATCCTTGGGCAGGAGCAGGATCTTGATCGCGTGCTCGGCTTCTTCACGCTGCGTCTCGAGCGCTCGCGCTTCTTCGCGCGCCATCTCGCGCAGCTCGGGATCCGACTCCGCGTCGATCATCTGCTTCGCGGAGTCCAGATCCGCGCGCAGCTTCCCGTACGCTTTCCACGCGAGCACGAGCGGCTCGAGCTCGGCGTGCTCGCGCGAGAGCTTCATGAACTCGGCGCGCTTGTTGATGATGTCGGGAGTCCCGAGCAGCGCGCTGACTTCTTCATGGCGACGCTCGAGCGCCGCCATCTTGTCTTTGAAATTCTGTGCGTCGAACATGGGTGACCCCGTCGACCTCGAACAGAACGACTACGACTTCTTCGCGTACTTCTTGTTGAAGCGGTCGATGCGACCCGCGGTGTCGAGCAGCTTCTGCTTGCCCGTGAAGAACGGGTGGCAGTTCGAGCAGATGTCGATGCCGAAGTCGCCGCGCGTCGAGAACGTCTCGTGGGTCGTTCCGCAGGCGCAGGTGATCTTCGCGGGGCGGTAGTGCGGGTGATTTGCTGTTTCTTTCATGACCTTCTCCGTTTCCCTGCCGGTGCAGGGGGCTCGGGGTGCTCGCAGAATTTGCGAGCGGGCATTTATAGGGATCGTGGCCCCCAAATGCAAGCCTGCCCGTGGGGCCAGTTGCGGCCCAAGTGCGCGAAATTTCAGCGCGCGCGTGCGTTGGGGTTCGTACCGCCCAAGCGCGGCGGGGCGCGGTCGGGGTAGAGCGGCAAGATCTCGTGGCCGATACGGAGGTCGTTCACGCCGCGATAGCGGTGCGCGAGGTCGAGCGAGACGTAGATCTTGTTCGCGTCGTACACGCCAAAGCTCGTCGACACGACCATCTGCTCGTCGCCGATCTTCTCGAAGCCCTCGGGCACCACGTCGTGTCCGTAGATCGCCATCGTGGCGTTCGTCGCGCGACAGAACCGGCGTGCCTCGGCTTCCGTCGCGGAGCGCGCCCACAGGATCCTGCCGACGACGGGCGTGTCGAGGACGTCGAGCGGGCTCGCAAACCCAGCGCCCGAGAGGTCCGCAGCCTCGAGGTCGCCGATGGAGTCGATCTGCGCGGCCGGCGCTCCGTGCAGGAACACCGCGCCGCACTTGCTGACCGCGACGAGCGCGAACGTGTGGATGATGCCACGCATGCGCGCCGTGCCCGACGGGCCGAGGATCTGCTCGAGGAGCGCGACCTCGTCCGCGGCGAACTTCGCGGTGTGCGGGCCACCGATGTGACCGTGCTCGTGATTGCCGAGCAGCGCGTGGACGCGCCCCGGATACTGCGCGGCTAATCCCGCGTACGCGATCATCACTTCGCCCGACGCGTCGCGATAGTACTCGCCCAAGAAGTCCGGCCAATCCTCGGGATCGATGTGCGGTCCGTGGATGAGGTCGCCGGTAAACAAGAGGTGCGCGTCGCCGTCGTAGTCCAGGAGCGCCTGCTCGAACAGCTCGACCATGCGCTGGAAGTCGCGCATGCAACCCTGCAGATCGGTGCACACGAGCAACCGACCGCGGTCGGGTAGACGCAGCACACGAGCCATCTCTTGGAACCGTATCATGGGACACTCGTCGTCGATGCGACGGGTGCGAGCGATCATCACCGGCAGAGTCCAGGGCGTTTCATATCGAGCATCGACGGCGACAGAAGCGCGCAAGCTCGGTGTCGTCGGTTGGGTCAAGAACCGCAGCGACGGTGGCGTCGAGCTCGAGGCAGAAGGCGAGCCCGACCAGGTCGCTGCGCTGCTCGCGTGGTGCGAGAAGGGACCACCACTCGCGCGCGTGACTGACGTGGCCGTGGAAGAGCTGTCACCAACACGTGCCGAGACGATCTTTTCGATCACACGCTAGGCACACGCCAGGCACAGGCACACGCCAGGCACACGCCGAGCGCCGAGCGCGAGCACGCGGTGACTGTCCGCTTCTCGGACGTTACTCGTCGAGACCGAGGAGCTCTTTGGCTTCAGGATCCGGCGGTCGCAACACGAGGCGATCGACGGTGGCCATCTTCGCGTGAATCACGTCGCACACCGGTGTGAACGACGCTTTCTGGAACGCGCGGATCGATGCTTGGTTGTCCGACGCGATCAGCGCCCACGATCGATACGTGTCGGTCGCGCGCAGCTCCTTGGTCAGCTGCTCGAGCATCACGGGGCCGACGTTGCGACCGCGCGCAGCCGGCGCGACGAACACCGAGTGAATGTACGCGTCGTACTTCGACATCTTCAGCGAGCGCGCGAGCTCGGGCACATCGATGGGGCCACGCGCCGCCCACGCGATGCCGGCGGGACGGATCCCGAGGAGCGCGAGCACGGCGTGATCGCCACGCTGCCACTGCTTGCGCGCGGTGGCCTCGTCGAACGAGAGCTGCTCGACGAGATCGAGGCGCCGCGCTTCGTCCAGCTTGTCGTAGTCTGCTTCGGTGAACGCATGGAGCTCGAGGCCGGGCGGCGGCTCGATGCCACGCGTCCACAGCTGCCCGCGATAGAGGCAGAACCGATCGTATTGCGCGACGCCCTTCGCGGCGCTGCGAATGCGCGTCCACGCAGCACGTGCTTGCGCAGCAGCGACGGCCGGAGTCTCGCGAGCGCGGCGCGCGCGCCGAGCGACGCTCGTGACCGTGCGGCCCACGGACGCCGTCGTGGATTGGCCCCAGATGCGAACGGCGAGCGCTTGCTGCTTCGACGTGGGCAACGACGGCAGCGCGTACTCCGCTGCGCCCGTCACGACATCGAGCGCGATGCATCCACGTGATCGCGCGGCGAGCGCTTCGGCGTGAAGCAGGCGCGCGCTCGCACGCGGCGCCAGCGGATCGACCGCCATGGCGAGCACGACCGCGCGATCCGCGTCGTCGACGATCAAGCCCGCGGCGCACGCCTCGCCCTGCGCGTCGTCCAGGCGCGCGAGACGCACGCGACCTTGCTTGCCGAGCTCGAGCGCGACCTCTTCGAGCAGCGCCGTTGCCTCGGGATCCGCGAGCGGGGAGGGCTCGTCCCGCTCGGACCACTCGAGACGCGAGAGCCGGCGCAGCGCGCTCATCCCTTTGCGCAGCGCTGCGAGATCGTCGCCGAACGTGGTGACCACGCCCGAGCCATCGGTGGCGTCCGTGGGTGCGAGGCCGAGGCCGATGCGCGATGCGCCACCGGCAGACGGCGAGCTCTCGACGGTGAACCCCGCCGGCGCCAGCCGCTGCACGAGGTTCGCGCGAATGCGCGACGGATCGGCGAGCGGCTCCAGCTCGAGGAGGTCCCAGCTCGCCGCTTCGTCGATCAGCTTGCGCGCGAACGCGGCGCCTGCGCGATCTTCCCAGCCCGGCTTCGCGAGGAAGTCGAGCGCGGGCGGACGCGGACCCGCATCACCGATCATACGCAGCTCGCGCGTATCGAGGAGCGCGACCTTCACGGTGCGCCGATACAAAGGTGCGAGGCAGACGATCTCGCCCGCAGGGATACTCGGATCACCGTCGGTGGCGCGGCCCACGAGCACGTGGAGCTCGGCACCGAGCGTGTTGTGATACGCGTGCCACCACGGGAGCATCCAGTCGGGCCCGCGGAACAATGCGCCTGCGGTCGACCCTGCTAACGAACGCCACTCGCTCTCGATGGCACGCAGCGCCGGCAGCTCGCGCACGACGGATACTTCGATCGCCATTCGCTTCGCGACGTTACCATGCCGATGCGACGAGCGCGCGTTGCCATCCGCAACGCCGTACGTCGAAGGCGTTGCGGAACTAGGCACCACAGAGCCCGGATTCGGGTCCATCCGGCCCGGTCGTGCACCTTCGATGCCGACCTGGCCCACCGATCGCATCTCCTGTGGTCAGGAGGATCCCCATGGCACGCATCGCATTCGTCGTCGGAGAAGACTTCGAGGACAGCGAATTCCGGAAGCCCTGTGCAGCGCTGCGCCAGTCCGGGCACGAGGTCGAGATCATCGGCGTCGAGTCGGGCACGCACATGAAGGGAAAGAAAGGTGAGAGCGAAGTGATGATCGAGAAGGCGGCGAAGGATGCCGACCCGAAGAGGTACGACGCGCTCGTCATTCCGGGCGGCTACTCGCCCGATCATCTACGCACCGATGCGGACGTCGTGAAGTTCGTGAGCGCGATGTTCAATGCGGGCAAGATCGTCGCCGCGATCTGTCACGCGCCGTCGCTCCTGATCGAGGCGCGCGTCGTCAACGGCCGCACGTTGACCTCGTATCCGTCGATCAAGACCGACCTGTTGAACGCGGAGGCGACGTGGATCGACAAGGAGGTCGTCATCGACGGCAACCTGATCACGTCGCGCAACCCGCACGACTTGCCCGCGTTCATCCGCGCGATCGAGCACGCGCTCGAGGACAAGCAGGCGCGCAGAGCGAGCTAAGCGTCAGGCCTTGCGCAGGACGTGCGCGAAGAAGCCGTCCGTGCCGTGCGCGTCGGGACGCGACACGAACGCCTCGCCATCGGCAAACGCGGTGGCGCGCTCGCCGAGCACGCTCTCGAGCGGCACCGTGGACAGCTCGGGACGCCCGCTGGTGAAGCTCGCGACCACGCGCTGATTCTCGACGGACACGAGCGTGCACGTCGCGTACACGATCCGCCCGCCGGGGGCGCAGAGCTGGAGCGCGCCGTCGAGGATCTCGCGCTGCTTCTGCGCGAACGTCGCGAGGTCGGCGTCGCGCAAACGCCAGCGCGCCTCCGGGTTGCGGCGGAGCGCACCGATACCCGAGCACGGCGCATCGACGAACACGACGTCGGCCTTGCCGCGGAGCGCGTCGAGCTCTTTGGGCCAGCGGCCGTCGTCGAGGTGGAGCGCCTGCACCGTGGACACCGTCGCGCGGCGCGCTCGCTTCTTCAGCTCGTCGAGCTTTCGCTCGTCGACATCACTCGCGACGAGGCGACCCTTGTTGCGAAGGCGCGCGGCGATCGCGAGCGTCTTTCCGCCCGCACCGGCGCAGAGATCGACGACGACCGGCTTGTCGGTGGCGAGTCCGCCGGTCGCGAGCTCCGCGAGGAGTTGGCTGCCCTCGTCTTGTACTTCGAGGGCGCCGCGCTTGAACGCGTCGAGCGTGAACAGGTTGGTGCGCGTCTCGACGTGGAGCGCGGTGTCCGCCCACCGGCCGGCGCTGGTCTCCATCTCCGCCTTGGACAGCTCGTCGCGCAGCTCGTCGCGCGAGGCGATCAGCGTGTTCGCGCGGATCGTCATCGGCGCGCGCTGGTTGAGCGCGAGCGCGAGCGGCTCGGCGCGCTCGCCCCAGTCCGCGACGAAGCGCTCGGCGAGCCAATCGGGAAATGATGCCGCGAGCGCGATGCGCGCGACGGGCCGGCGCTCTTTGGCGATCGCGTCGTCGATCGTGGCGACCGCGTTCCAGTCGAGGTCGCGCTCGACACGCGAGGCGGCGGCCGGATCGAGCAGCTTCTCGAGCACGAGCAGCGCGAGGAGTCGCTCGAGATCCTTGGGCGACTTCTTCACCTTGCGACCACGTTCGAGCGCGGCGTCGATGCGGCGCAGGTGCCGCACCATGCCGAACAGCGTCTCGCCGATAAAGCGGCGCTCGTGCGAGCCGATCCACTTCTCCTGGCGGAACGTCTGCGCGAGGCGATCGGTGACGAAGCCCCAATCCATTCGGGTGCGCTGCCACAGCTCCAGTACGAGCGCACGCAAGCGCCCGCCATCGGCGAGCGTTGCTGCGAGCTTCTTGTCGTCGAGGGACACGGCTTACGCGAGCGCCCGGTACTCTTCGAGGATCAGCGACAGCGGAATGAGTCCATGTCCGCCGAGCTGCCGCACCATGGTGAGCGCGTCGCTGATGCGATCGAGCTGTTCGCGATGCTTCTCGATGAAGTCCTTCTCGCCGAGCCGGCCGACCGCGCGGTGACGAACGCTCGCCGCCTCGCGCTCGAGCGTGGCGTGGAAGCGGCGCTCCCACACGTTGGTCGGCACCTGCGCCGCGAGGATCTCCTCGAACGCGTCCACGTGCAGATCCTTGCCGACGCGGTGGTACGCGGGCGCGGCGCTGTCGAGGTTGCCCTTGATGTCGCGCACGGCAGCGAGCAGCGCGAACGCTTCGCGCGCCATCGGTGCACGCGCGAGCGTGGTCGCCACCTCCGCCGAGAAGCCCTTCTGCACGAGCTCCGAGATGCGCGCGTCGTACGCGGCCTTTTCGGTCGAGTCGAACGCGGCGATCAGCGCCGACGTCGCCGCTTCGAACTTCGGCTTGAGCTTGTCGACCTCGTCGGGACCGAGCTTCCACGAGCTCTCGTTCCAGCTCCACCAGCGGAGGAGCTTGCGGTGCACTTCCTCGAACGCCATCAGCGCCGCGTATTGATCCGCGGACGGGATGCGGTAGTCGGCGCCGTGCACCGCCGCGCGGAACGCGCGACCATCGAGCAGCTCGTCGATGATGAAGTAGCGAACGACGAGCTCGTCGAACGGCACGCTCGTCTCCTTCGCGAGGGCGACGAGCAGCGTGCAGCCCGCTTGGTTGATGATCGCGTTGGTCGCCACCGTCGCGATGATCTCGCGACGCAGCTGATGCTTCTTGACCTGCTCCGCGAACTTCTGCGCCGCGCTCGGTGGGAAGTACGAGAACAAGAACGGCTGGAACAGCGGAAGATCCGGGATGCGCGAGGCGAGCACGCGCTCGTACAGATCGTTCTTGGTGTGAGCGACGAGCACCGCGAGCAAGTTGCGCGGCAGGCCCTTGCCGGTCTTGATCCACGCGCGCAGATCGTCGTCGGGCGGCATGGCCTCCGCGCGCCGCGACAGTCCGTGCTTGTCCAGATAGCCGAGCAGGTCGATGAACATCTCGTCGCCGCGCTTGGTGCGCAGGCTCTCCATGGAGAGCAGCGCTGCCTGCAGGTAGTTGTCGTGGACGCACGCCGCGCCGACATCGGGCTCGAGCTCGCGCAGGATCACGTCGCGTTGCTCGCGCGGCAGGTTGCCGGAGGCCATGAGCGGTGCGAGCAGGATCTTGAGGTTGACCTCGTGATCGCTGCAGTCGACGCCGGCCGAGTTGTCGATGGCGTCGGTGTTGTGGCGGCCGCCGGCCATGCCGTACTCGGTGCGCGCGCGCTGCGTGATGGCGAGGTTCGCGCCTTCACCGATGACCTTGGTTCGCAGTTCCGTCGCGTTGATGCGAACGTTGTCGTTCACCTTGTCGCCGACCTCACCGTGCGTCTCGGTCGACGCCTTGACGTACGTGCCGATACCGCCGAACCAGAGGAGGTCCACGTCCAGCGCGAGGATCGCGCGAACGATGTCCGGACCGGTGACGTACTTGCCCGTGAGACCGAGGAGCTTCTTGGCCTCGGTCGACAGCTTGATCTCCTTGGCCGCGCGCTCGAACACGCCGCCGCCCGCGCTGATGAGCTTGGGGTTGTAGTCGCTCCACTGCGTGCCGTGCGTCGTGAACAAGCGCTTGCGCTCGGCGTACGACGTCACCGGATCCGGCGTCGGATCGATGAACACGTGCTTGTGGTTGAACGCGGCGACGAGCCGCATCTGATCGTTCAGCAGCATGCCGTTGCCGAACACGTCACCGGCCATGTCACCGACGCCCGCGACGCGGATCGATGTCTTCTTGATATCGATGCCCATCTCGCGGAAGTGGCGCTCGACGTTCGTCCAACCACCGCGCGAGGTGATGCCCATCGCCTTGTGGTCGTAGCCGGCGGAGCCGCCCGATGCGAACGCGTCGTCGAGCCAGAACTTGTAGCGCTGCGAGATGCCGTTCGCGGTGTCGGACAGGTGTGCGGTGCCCTTGTCCGCGGCGACCACGAGGTACGGATCGTCCTCGTCGTAGCGAAGCACGCCCGGCGGCGGCACGATCTTGTGACCGACGTAGTTGTCGGTGACGTCGAGGAGACCGGAGATGAACACCTCGTACTGCGCGCGCGCCTCGTCGCGCGTGGGCGAGACCTTGCGCGTGACAAAGCCACCCTTCGCACCCTGCGGCACGATGATCACGTTCTTCAGCGCCTGCGTGCGCTGGAGGCCGAGGACCTCGGTGCGGAAGTCGTCGGCGCGATCCGAGTGGCGCAGACCACCGCGCGCGACCTTTCCGCCGCGGAGATGGATGCCCTCGACGCCCGGCGCGTGCACGTAGATCTCGAACATCGGGCACGGCCGCGGCATGTGCTCGACGAGCGCGGACTCGATCTTGATCGAGATCGTGTCGCCGCGACCGGGACGGTAATAGTTGGTGCGCCGCGTCGCCTCCATGAGGTCGAGGAAGTAGCGAAGGATGAGGTCCTCTTGGATGACCGTGACCTTCTGCAGCCCCTCCTCGTACTTGTAGACGAGCACCGGCAGGACCTTGTCGGCGCGCTCGGCCGGCGTCTCCTTGCGCTCCGTCGAGAACTTGGACTCGAAGTACTCCACGAGCAGCGACGCGAACGCCGGGTGCTTGAGGAGCGTGTCGTCCACGCTCTGCACGCCGAACTGATGGAACACCTGCAGGAAGTAGTTCCGGTACGTGATCAACAGATCGATCTGCTTCCAGTCGAGGCCGGCGAGGTAGCCGAGCCCGAGCAGGCGATCGTCGAGCAGCTGCCCGAGGAGCACGCGCTGCAGGATCGCGCCGAGGCGCTCGAGCGACGCTTCGTCCTCGATCTTGCGGCCGTCCGCGCCGGTGACCTCGAAGCCGGTGATGAACACCTCGGGGCCGGGGCGATTGGGATCGATGTCGAGTCGCTCGGCGAGGCGGCTCGTCGTGCGCAGCGCCATGCGATGCAGGGTGGGGACGACGTCGTTGAGGAGCAGCTCGGCGCGCGAGATGATGCGCAGCGAGGTGTAGCGCTCGGTGCCGTACACGATCGGCACGAAGGCGACGCGGAGTCCTTCCGTCTCGTCGAGCTTCTCCATCAGTGCGATGTCGAGAAGGCCGATGTCCGGCGGGAGGATCGCCTTGTACGACTCGGGGAAGCGCGAGCCGTATCGATTCCAGATCTCCTGCGGCGGCGTGGTCGCGAGGTACATCGCGCTCTTGCTGTGCGCGCCCGTGACCTCGCGTCCGCGATAGCGCTTGAACACCAGATCGCGCAGCTGGTCCTCCCAGCTCTCGAGCGAGCGCTCGATCACGGCCTCGAGCTCGGCGAGCTCCTTGTCGCCGATGCCGTGGCGGTACTTGCCGACCGTGTAGTGCAGGCGGATCGGCGATTCGTCGTCGGTCTCCTGGCGATACTCGCGGAGGAACGGCACCTGGAGGAACTTGCGGATCTCCTGGCTGATCTCTTCGCGCAGCTCCTCGGAGTAGCGCATGCGCGGCACCACGCACACGACCGTGATGCGGCGGCCATTGGGTCGGCGCCACACGAACACGCGCGACTGATCCTTGCTCTCCTGGATCCGGAACTGCTCGGCGAATCCTTTGATTTCGTCGATGTTCCAATAGAAGAGGTCCTCGAGCGGGATGGAGTCGACGATCGCCTGCGTCTTGGTGTACGCGTAGCTGCCCGTGGGCTCCTCGGTGCGGCGCATCACTTCCTTGATGCGGTTGCGCACGATGGGCACGCGGCGGTTGGCTTGTTTAAGCGCCTTGGTGGACAGCTGGCCGATGAACACGTGCTCGCCGATGGTCTTGCCGTTGGCGTCGACCTGCGCGATGCCGAAGTAGCGGACCTGCGCGACGGAGCGGACCGTGGTCACGAAGTCGGTGCGATAGAACGCGTAGAGCTCCGCGCGAGCACGGCGCGTATCGACGATCTCGCTGATGACCTCTTCGAGCGTCTTGCGATCCGAATCGGCGAACAGGCCGCGCCCGTTCTCGATGTGCGGCTTGCCGTTGGTCTTGCCCGCATCAGCGGGGAAGAAGGCGTAGCCGAGCATCACGAAGTTGTCGTCCTTGAGCCAATCGATCAGCGCGACGGCTTCGCTCGCCTCGAGCTCGCGTTGCGACGCCGCCGACAGCGCCTTCTGCGTCATCGTGACGTCACGAATGATCGGCAGCGTCTGCGATTCGCGAACGCTCGGGGTCTGCGGATCGAGGCCGGCGAGCCCGCACAGGTGGGCGCGGACCTCGTCGAACTTCGCCTGCATGTCGACGCGGTCTTGATTCACGCGCAACGTCAGCTCGAGCCGCTTGGTGAGATCGTTCTTCAGCGCCTCGCGCTTGTCCGGCGCGATCGGGCTCACCTGCAGATAGACCTGCGAGACCTTCTGTCCACGCGTGTCGTCGATGCCCGTGATCTGTCCGTGATCGGAGACCACGCCGTGGATCGGATGCAACACGAACTGCAGCTGTAGTCCTTGTTCGCGGATGAACGACTTGATCGTACGAATGATGAACTTGCAGTCGGGGAGTCGCGTCTCGATCACCGTCGATGGCGATGTCTCGTCGGCGCCGAGGAGCGTCGTCTCCGGATCGTGGATCGTCACCTTCACCGTCTTGGCGAAGTCCTCCTCGAGGAATGCGAAGCGCTCCATCACGAACGACAGGAGAACGTGCGGCTCGACCTCGGAGAGAACCTCCGGTGGAATCGCTCGACAGTACGCACGGACGTACGACTCGATGCGGTCGCGATGCGTCTCCTTGACCGATTGATGAGCGAGCGTGAGGACTTGCCTGACAACTTCCGCCTGCATGTGCGCGGCACATTACGCCACGATCACGTCGCGCGGTAGCGTGGTGGCGATTCCCAACGGTGTCGTGATTCTCCACGGGTCTCGTTTGCGAATCAGGCACTTACATAGGCCCGCGAGTTGCTCGGACATGACGCCATGCGTAGGAACGTCGCGATCGCGATCATGGGTGTAGCGCTTTACGGCTGTGGCACGGACTACGTGCCGGACGGGGACGACGAGCCCGTGGCAACGCCGACGTGGTTCCAGCACGTCGCGCCGATCGTGGCGGAGCGCTGCATGGGTTGTCATCAGCCCGATAGCGTCGCGCCGTTCGCGCTGACCACCTATGCCGACGCGGTCGAGCACGGCGCGATGATGGTCGACGCGATCGATCGCGGCGTGATGCCGCCGTTCGACGCGCAGGAGTCTCCCGATTGCACGCCGCGCCACGGCTGGCAGGACGATCCGCGCCTGACCGCGGCCGAGAAGGCGACGGTGCGTGCGTGGGTCGAGAGCGGCTTCGCGAAGGGAACCGACGAGGCGATCGAGATTCCCGAGACCCCCGAGCTCGATAACGTCTCGCAGACGCTCTCGCCGGCG
Source organism: Pseudomonadota bacterium (assembly GCA_023428295.1). Classification (GTDB taxonomy): domain Bacteria; phylum Myxococcota_A; class Polyangia; order Haliangiales; family Haliangiaceae; genus JABFXX01. Next base: position 5,028 of record JAEYYV010000427.1, on the reverse strand, counting down.
CAGGGCTACGTCACGTCGGGCACGCGCGACGAGTTCATGTGCTTCGTGATGGATCCGGGCACCGCGACGCTGCGCTGGATCACCGGCATGCAAGTGCGGCCGGGGAACGACCTCGTCGTGCACCACGCGGTCATCACGCAGGTCGACGAGACGGAGGGCAACGCACTCGTCGCACGGCACGGCCTCGGCACCGCGTTCGCGTGTGACACCACACCGGGCAGCTTCGTCATGCACATCTGGACGCCGGGCAACCAGCCGATGCGCACGCCGCCTACGCTCGCGGTTCCGCTCGGCCCCCGCAACAAGGTCGTGATGCAGATTCACTATCACCCGGCCGGCGGGACGCACGCGCCGGACACGACGAAGATCGATCTGCAGTACTCGACGGTGTGGCCGCGCAAGATGTACTTCGTCACCGCGATCGGAAACGAGGTCGCGGCGCCGAACCTCGAGCCCGGTCCCGGCGACAACGGCGCGCCGCGCTTCCTCATTCCCGCGAGCTCTGCGGATCACACGGAGAAGATGTCCCGCGACATCACCACGCTCGGAGACCTGACGAACGTGAAGCTCTACTCGGTGAACCCGCACATGCACCTCGTGGGCACGCACATCTCGAGCAAGATCCATCGCCCCGCGGCGCGCGGCAACGAGCCGCAGACCGAGTGCCTCGCAAACGGCGGTTGGAACTTCGATTGGCAGCGGACGTACACCTACGACGCGGACATCGACGAGCTGCCGTCGATCGAGGTCGGCGATCGCATCAGCGTGAGCTGCGGCTGGAACAACACGATGGACAACCCGTTCGTCGAGCGCATGCTGCACGACTCGAACTTGCCGCCGCAGCCGATCGATATCTCGCTCGGCGAGCAGACCACGCAGGAGATGTGCCTCGAGATCTTCGGCATCGCGGTCGACGCGCCTGCGCAGCCGCTGCTCGCCACCGATCCCGTGGCGCTTCCGGACCTGCGCGCGATCGACATGTTCGTGCGCTAACGAGCGAACACGCGGAGCACGCGGACCATGGTCGCGAGCTCCTCCGCCAGCGCCGAGAGCTTGGGCGTCTGCGCGCCCGTGTGACCGTACAGTCCCGTGATGTGCACGCGCGCATCGGCGGCCGTGAGGCGCTTCGCGAGATCGTGACTGTGCTCGAAGGGAATCACGTCGTCGTCGGTGCCGTGCACCAGGTCCACGCGCCCGCGTACGTGTTGCAAGTACGGCATGGGATCGAGCTGCGCGCCGTCGAAGCGCGTGAGCGCGTCCATCGCGAGCGCCTCGGCGCCGGGCTGCGTGCCGATGCCCACATGAAAGAGCTCGCGCACGCTCTCGGGGACGCTCGGCGCGAGCTCGGCGGCGATCGCGCGGAAGCGCTCGGGCGCCTTCATCTCCGGCCGCCCCCACGTGCGCTCGACGTACGCGCGCCACGCGTGACTCACGGCGCTCGGATCTGCGCACGGCGGATCCATGTCGGCGAGCAGGTTCATGAGCACGACGGGCTGATTGAGCGGATCGCGCTTCGCGTTGCGTCCCGACGCGACACGGCCCGTCAGACAGAACGTCATCGTCTCGTGAAAGTCCGCGTAGCCGCCGAAGATGACGAGCCCGTCGAGCTCGTCACCGCGCTTGGCAGCGAGGGCAAACGCGAGCAGCGAGCCGAACGAGATCGAGAACACGACCGGCTTCTTCTGCGTCCATCGCCGACGCTCGTCGAACACGCGCTCGAGCTCCCCGATCGCGCCGCGCCGCGGGAGCAGCGCGAGGTAGCTCGGGATGAACGGTGCGATCACGAGGTGACCCGCGGCCGCGAGGATCCGGCAGAAGCGATCCATACGTACGTCGTCGGGCCCCTGGAAGTGGAGGCCGTGCGCCATGAGGTACGCGGCGCGCTCGGTACCAGGGGCCATGCCGTGCGGCCGGTAGATGCGCACGCGGATCGCCGTGCGGCCCGACGCGCGGCCCGAGGCGCGGCCCGACGCGCGGATCGACGTGCTCTCGACGCGCTCGTCGACGATGGCCACATCGGGCGCCTTCGTAGCGTCGGCCCAGGGTCCGAGCCATCGCGCGAGGGTAGCGATGGACCGCACGGTCGACATCATCGCAAGCCACCCGGCGCACGTCGCATGCGCGGACGTTACCGCCGCTGCGACGATCTGTCTGCGTCACGATGCCGCGTCACGTCCGAGCCACGCTTGCATCCAAGCTTCACCATGCGAACGCTCATTGTTCTGGTCGTGGCGCTCGGCGCCTGTAGCAAAGAATCGCAGCCGCCCGCGCAGCAGGAGGAGGTCGTGGCGAGCTCGCCTGCCGCCGACGAGGCGCGCCAGCTGTTCGGAACGGTATGCGCCACGTGCCACGGCGCGGACGGCACCGGGAATGGCGCTGCGTCGGCGAGCCTCGATCCGAAGCCGCGCAACTACAATGACAAGGAGTGGCAAGCCGCGACCACCGATGATCAGATCCGCAACATCATCTTGCTCGGCGGTGCGGGAGTCGGCAAGAGCCCGCTCATGCCGGCGCAGACGCAGCTCAAGGACAAGCCGCTCGTCGTGGAAGAGCTCGTGAAGATCGTGCGCGGCTTCGGGAAGTAACCGAGCGGGCGTTTGCCGCGCTGGTCGATGTTTGCGCGCGTCTCTGCGGGACGACCGCCGTTGTGAGTACAGTGCTGGCCGTGACTCGCGCACGCCTCTTCACGAGCAGGATGCGCTCCGTCGCGCTGATGTCCTGCGCGCCGATCATGGTCCTCGCTCTCCCGTCGACCGCTCATGCGGACCCGCATGCGCTGCCGTTTTCGTATCCCTACGAGACGCTGTTGCAGGGCCAGGTCGAGGTCGAGCAGTACATGGACTTCGTGCCGATGCGCGTCGAGCGCGAGAAGCTCGACGGAACGCTCGACGACGTGTGGGGCGTTCGCTCGGTGCTCACCACGGAGCTCGACGTCGGGCTCACGGATCGCCTCGAGCTCGGCTTCTCCCTCCAGCTGCGGCAAGACGCGTCCGGCACGACACCGTTCATGCGTCTCGCCGGCGTGAAGCAGCGCCTGCACTATCGTCTCGCCGAGACGGGCGAGCTCCCCGTCGACGTCGGTCTCTATCTCGAGGTCTCCGAGCACCACAACGAGCTCGAGCTCGAGGAGAGGATCCTCGTGTCCAAGCGGCTCGGCTCGATGACCCTCGTCGCGAACTTGTGGGTCGAGCAGGAGTGGTACTTCCAGGACTCGGTGACGAAGTACATCTTCAACCCGACGGCCGGCGCCACGTACGAGATCACGCCGCGCTGTCACGTGGGCCTCGAGTACTGGTCGCGCGGGCGCCTCGACGACACGCGCGACGATCAGATCGCGCTGACGGACGACGCGCCGACCAAGACGCATCACTACCTCGGCCCCACGTTCCTCTATCAGCCGGACCGGGTGTTCTTCGCGCTCGGCGTGTACGCGCGCATCGACACGATCGGCGAGAGCGCCGTCGCGGGAGATCCCTTCGGCAAGATCTGGCTGCGATCGACTATCGGTCTGGAGCTCTAGTCGAGAAGTCCCACGCGACGACGAGCGCGTCGAGATCGAGCCCCGCGTCTTCGAGCGCGTCGAGCGTGTCCGTGAAGTGCGGGCGCAGCTCCTCGAGACGCTCGTGATCCGTGTAGCGTTCCTTGACGAGCGCGGTGAAGCCCGGCGGGGACTCGATCTCGTCGCCGTCGAGATCCACGACCGCGTTCGTGATCGCCACCGCGTAGCGATGCCCACATGCGAGCGGCGCGGACGGCGAGATGCGAATCGCTTGCGCGTCGTCGGGGCGCGCCTCGAGCGTGGCCACGTGCGCGATTCGCTGCCCGGTCCCGAGATCGAGCAGCACGGTCGCATCGGGCAATGCGAGCGATGCGGGAGCGATCCACGCTTCGAGCTCGATCGTGATCGGCGTTGCGGGATCCACGCCGGTCGTCGCGAGCGACGAGCTCGGCCACGGCGTGAGGCACCCGGTGGCCCCGAGTGGATTGCACGCGGCTTCGACGGGCAGCGCGGTGTCACCGTCGCAGCCTTCGATTCCAGCGATCGCGACGATCGCGACGAACAGGAAGGGGAGGGACCGCATGCGCGAAGGCTACACCCGCTTCACATCCAGGGGCGAATCGGTAGCTGGCGCGCTATAACCGTCCTCGTGCGCTCGAGCGTGGCTCTGCTTCTTGTCCTGGTCGCGTGTGGTAACCCCGCGAAGACCGGAGGTCCCGTCGAACCGACGGGCGGAGCGCAGGTAGGCAGCGCTGCCACCGCGCAACGCGGCTCGGGATCCGCGCAGCCGGGCACGAGCACGCCCGTCGTCGTGCGCGACGTCGGCTGTCCGTCGCCGTCGTGCGTGTATCACGCGGGCGTCGCCACGTACTTCACGTGTACGAGCAGCGGCAGTGGAAGCTGCACGCACTTCGGTCCCGCGTGCACGCCACCGAACGCGTGCATGTACGACGCCGCCTCGAAGACGTACAAGCAATGCACGCAGCCCGTCGAGGGAGCGTGCAAGGCGTGGGGCGCTGCGTGCACGCCTGCGAGCTCGTGCATGCTCGACGCGCGCGATGGCTATCACCACGAGTGCAGCCAGGTCGTGAACGGACAGTGCCAGAAGTTCGGCGCCTTCTGCGCGCCGTAGTCATTCGGGAACGGGCGCGTTCTCGCCGTACTGCTCCGTGTTGTCAGGAACAGGTGCGTCTTCATCGCTAGGCTCGGGGAGCTCGTCAGCGATCGGTGCATCGGGCACGACCGCGGGGAGCGTGCCCGTCGCCACGCGCGTCGTCATCGTCATGCCCATCTGATCGGTCTCGTGGTCCGCGGTCATGTCGCTGTGAAACGACAGCGTCGACTCGCCGGTCATCGCCATCTTCGTCAGATCGATCGTTCCTTTGCCGGTGCCGACGCCACCGATGCTCGTCATGCGGATCGGATGACCTTGCAGCGTGATCGTTTGATCCGGACCGCCGAGCGACGTGGAGCTCGTGAACGTGAAGCCGCGATCGTCGAGCGCGGTGACGACGATCGTCGTCACCGTG
>JAEYYV010000329.1 GCA_023428295.1 Pseudomonadota bacterium | reverse complement strand
GGTCTCGGCGGCGAGCGTGGCTGCGGCGGCCTCGAGCTCGGCGGCCTTCACCGTGGCCGCGGCCTCCGCGCGAGCGGTGTCGATAGCGCGGCGCGCTTCCTTGCTCGCCTCCGCGGCGGCCGCACGCATGGCGAGAATCGCGGTGAGGACCGCGATCACGACCGCAGCGACGAGGGCGATGAGCACGCGACGAGCCTAGCAGGTCTTCTCGGTCACGCGTCAGTCCGGCCGCTCGAGACCGTTGCCGACGCCGTTGTCGCGGGGAGGTTTCTCTGGCTCCTTCTCGCTGGGCTTCTGGGTCCCCGTGGACTTGGGTCCCGACGGAGCACGATCGAGGTCGACGCGCGTGAGCATGTTCGCGGTGACGGTCAGCTCCTTCACCTTGTCGCGGTAGCCCTTCAGCTTGAAGGTGAACTTCACGGGCTCGGCCGCCGACGGCCACTCGGTCTTGAGCGGCGTGGTGCCGAGCTCGGAGCCGTCGGGGCCGAGCACCGTCGCGCCCTGCGGCTGGGAGTCGAGCGTCAGCCGGACGAGCTTCTTCGCCTCGGCCGCGTCGATCGGTGGCGTGATGCCCGCATCGACCACGACGGTCGTCGCCGAGCCCGCGGTCGGGTCTGCGGCCGGCGCCGCCGCGTCGATGCTCGCGACGGCGGCATCGGCGGAGATCGGCGTGACGGTAGCGCCAGCATCGAGCGTCACCGACGAGGATGCGCTTCCCGGATCGGCGTTGCCGGTTGGCTCGTCGGTCTCACGCGACAACCACACCGCGAGTCCGCCGCCGCCGAGGCCGAGGACGAGACCGATGGCGAGCACCATAGGCCAGATCTTCCGCGGCGGGCGCGATGTGTGACCGAGCGGCGTGGCGATCCGCATCGTGTGCATCACGGGCTGCACGGGTTGTGGCAGCCCCATGCCCGGATGTTGCGCGGCCACGGGCACCGGCGGCGCCACCATCGCAGGCAGTTGTCCGCCCGCGACGACCGTCTTCTGCGGGGGCAACGGCAGCTTCGCGGCCGGCAGGTTCGAGATGTGATGGCTGTCATCCATCACCGTTCGTTGCCCCGCCGCGTCCAGCGATTGCGACGACGGCATGAGCGGCATCGCGCCCGCGGGGTGCGGATAGCTCTGCGCGTTCGGTTGCCCGTACGGCATCGGCTGGCCGCGCGAGATCTCAGGCGCGATCATCGTCTTCTGCTGCGGCGCACCGCCCATCGGGAGGCCGTGCTGTTGCGGCGAGAATGCAGCCGTCGCCGCGAAGCCACCACCGTGTTGCTGCGGCGCGAAGGCTGCCGTCGCCGCCACGCCCAGGTTCGGCTGGAGCGCGGCGGTCGGTGCATAGCCGGACGGTTGCGCGCCCGGCGGCGGGTAGCCTTGGTTTGGCGCGAACGCCGCGGTCGCCGCGTTGCCTTGCGCGAGCTCGCGTTGGCGCTGCGCGGCGGCGGCCATCACCTGCTGCGCGGTCACGCCCTCGCCCGGCGCGACGGATCGTGCGGCCGCGATCGGCGGCGACGCGTGCAGGTACCGCTCGGGATCGAGCAGCGCTTCGCGGAGCGCGTTCATCGTCGGAAAGCGCGCATCGGGAGCCTTGGCGAGGCAGCGCAAGAGAATCTGCTCGACGGACGGCGGGATGTTCGGGTTCAGGCCACGCGGCCCCGGCGGCAGCGCGGTCACTTGCTTCACGAGCACCTCGCCCATCGAGTCGCCGTTGAACGGCAACACGCCCGTCATCATCTGGAACAGCAGGATGCCGAGCGCGTAGATGTCCGTTCGATGATCGATGAGGTCGCGCTTGCTCTCGCACGCCTCCGGCGACATGTACTGCGGCGTTCCGAGCAGCACGCCCGCCGCGGTTTGCACCGCCGAGGGTCCGCCTTGGAACATCTTCGCGAGGCCGAAATCGAGGACCTTCACGAAGTCCTGATTGCCCATGCGCTGCATGAGCATGATGTTGTCGGGCTTGAGATCGCGATGGATGATCCCCTGCGCGTGAGCAGCGCCGAGCGCGTGCGCGATCTGCGCGCCGATGTGGAGCGACCGCATCACGTCGAGCACCGCCGAGTGCGTGAGCACCGACGCGAGGGTTTTCCCCTCCAGGTACTCCATGATGTAGAAGTTGTCGCCCTCGGGCGTCGCGCCGAAATCATGGATCTCGACGATGTGCTCGTTGCCGATCTTGTTCACCGCGCGCGCTTCTTGAAAGAAGCGCTGCACGACCTCGCGGTTCGTCGCGAGCTCCTTGTGAATGACCTTGAGCGCGACCTTCTTGCCGATCAGCGGGTGCTCCGCGAGATAGACCGCGCCCATGCCACCAGTTCCGATCTTCTGGAGGACCCGGTAGTTGCCGATGATGGCGCCCGGTGCGAGCAAGGCGCTTATCGTAGCAGACGGCCCGTCAGTGCTTGGGGCCGGCGCAGAACTGCTCGTAGTCGATCAGCGGAATCGCCGAACGATCCACGCCGTCACCGCAGGTCGGGCACGCCGGATCCCGCCGCAGTTTCAGCTCGCGGAAGCGCGCCTTGAGAGCGTCGTAGACCAAGAGGCGACCGGCGAGCGTGTCGCCGAGCCCGAGGAGCAGCTTGATCGCTTCGGTCGCCTGCAGGACGCCCATCACACCGGGCAGGACGCCGAGCACGCCGGCCTCCGCGCACGATGGAGCTTCCTCGGCGGGCGGCGGCTGCGGGTAGAGGCAGCGGTAGCACGGCGAGCCGTTCGCGGAGAACACCGTCATCTGCCCCTCGAAGCGGAAGATGCTCGCGTGAACGACGGGCTTGCCGAGGCGCAGCGCGACGTCGTTGACGAGGTAGCGCGTCGCGAAGTTGTCCGCGCCGTCGATGATGACGTCGTACGGCGTGATGAGCTCGATCGCGTTGTCGCTCGTGATGCGGGTCTCGTGCTGCGTGACGACGAGATCCGGGTTCAGGTTCTTCAGCGTCTTCGCCGCGCTCTCGACCTTCTTCGTGCCGACGCGATCCATGCCGTGCAGGATCTGGCGCTGGATGTTCGACGCATCGACGGTGTCGTCATCGATCATGCCGAGCGTGCCGATACCGGCCGCGGCGAGGTACATGCTCGACGGCGAGCCCAGGCCGCCCGCGCCGATGCACAGCACCTTGGACGTCAGGAGCTTCACCTGCCCCGCGACGCCGACCTCGGGGAGCATCGTGTGGCGCGAGTAGCGCGACTCTTGATCGGGACGCAGCGAGATCGGCTGCTCCCACGCGAAGCCGGCTTTCTTCCAGCCCGAGAAGCCACCCGCGAGTGACTTCACGTTCGTGTAGCCGAGCTCCACGAGCGATCGCGTCGCGAGCAGCGACCGCGTTCCACCCGCGCAGTACAGAACGAGCGGCGCCGCGCGATCGAAGATCTGCTTCTCGATCCGCAGCTCGAGAAAGCCGCGCGGAATGTGGATCGCGTTCGGGATGATGCCCTGCGCGTGCTCGTCCGCTTCCCGGACGTCGATCACCGTCGGACGATCTCCGGACTCGAGTTGCGCGTGAAGCGAGGCGACGTCGATCTCCGGCGTTTGGCCTCGCAAGTCGCGGAGCAGTGTGTCAAATGTCGGCACGTCGCAGAGATTGCCACGACCCTCACGTAAGGGTAAGGTGCTCGCTGCACGAAGGAGTGACGTAAATGTCCGAGCTTGTTTCTCTAGGCACCCGCGCACCTGCCCCCGAAGCTCCGCCCGTCGACGCGGCGGGTCCGGAGTCGCTCGTCCGCATCACCGAAGGTGCGTCCGCAAAGATCAACGAGATCCGCCAGGCGGAAGGCATCGAGCCCGCCATGGCGCTCCGCCTCCGTGTCGTCGGTGGTGGCTGCGCTGGCTTCTCGTACGATCTGTACTTCGACGAGGCCGCCGAGGTCGATCGTCGCTGTCAGATCAACGGCGTCGAAGTCGTCGTCGACGAGATGAGCCTCATGTACCTGGTCGGCACCGAGATCGACTACGTCGAGGGCCTCCAAGGTGCGGGCTTCAAGTTCAACAATCCGAACGTGAAGAGCACCTGCGGCTGCGGTTCGTCGTTCTCCGTTTAGAGTAGGCGCATGAACGCGCCGAGCCAGGACATCGTCGCCGTCCTCGAGCGCGAGCTCGGCTCCGCGGCGATCGTCGGCCCGGGTCACGAGCGCCTCGACGACTACAGTCGCGACGAGAGTCCGCTCCCCGAGGTCCACCCGCCCGCATGCGCGGTGCTCGTCGAGTCGACCGAGCAAGCGGCGGCGGTGCTGCGCATCTGCCTCGAGCGCAAGGTCCCGGTCACGCCGCGCGGCGCGGGCTCGGGCATGTGCGGCGGATGTCTGCCGCTCGCGGGCGGCGTCGTTCTCTCGACGGAGCGCATGGCGAAGATCGTCGAGATCGATCCCGACGATCTCGTCGCCGTGGTGCAGCCCGGCGTGGTGACCGGCACGCTGCAGACCGCGGTCGAAGAGCAAGGCATGTTCTATCCGCCCGACCCAGCCTCGCTCGAGTTCTGCTCGATCGGCGGCAACGTCGCGACCAACGCGGGCGGGCCACGCGCGTTCAAGTACGGCGTCACGCGCGAGTACGTCCTCGGTCTCGAGGTCGCGTTGATGGGTGGCGAGGTGCTGCGGTGCGGCCGGCGCACCGCGAAGGGCGTGACCGGCTACGACCTGGTCGCGGGCTTCGTGGGAACGGAAGGCACGTTCGGCGTGATCACGGAGCTCTGCGTGAAGCTCCTGCCCAACCCTCCCGCGGCGGCCACGGTGCTCGGCGTGTTCAAAGACGTGGCGGCGGCGGGCACCGCGATCAGCGCGCTGCTTCGCAAAGGCCTGCGCCCTCGCGTGCTCGAGCTCGCCGACAAGCACTCGATCGACGTCGTGCGTCCGAAGTCGCGCTATCGCTTTCGCGACGACGCGGGCGCGATCGTGCTGATCGAGGTCGACGGCGAGCCGGAAGCGATGCCGCAGATGATGGAGAAGATCGCGATGCGCTGCGATGACCTCGGCGCCATCGACGTGCTCGGCGCGACCGAAGCGCACGAGCGCCGCGCCGTGTGGGAAGCGCGCCGGTTGATCTCGCCCGCGCTGAAGGAGACCTTCCGCATCAAGGTCAACGAGGACATCTGCGTGCCGCGCGGAAAGATCGTCGAGATGCTCGCGCGCGTGGATCGCGTGAGCGCCGAGACGGGCATCGCGTGCGCCGTGTTCGGTCACGCGGGCGATGGCAATCTCCACGTGAACTTCTTGTCCAACGAGGACCCCGACGATCCCGCGGTGCGCACGCGCATGTGGGCCGCCGCCGAGCAGGTGTTCGTCCACACCGTCACGCTCGGTGGAACGCTGTCGGGCGAGCACGGCATCGGCTCCACGAAGCGTGACTACATGCACCTCGAGCAGAGCGAGCAGGTGATGGAGTGGCAGCGCCGGTGGAAGGCGATGTGGGACCCGTCGGGCTTGCTCAACCCCGGCAAGAAGCTCCCCGCGCGCACCAAGCCCTGCTCCGAATAATTCCAGGGTCGATCGAGCGGTGGCCTGGCCGAACCACGCCGCATGGGCGCCGCGTATCGGCTACACGAAGAGATCGGTCGTGGAGGTATGGCGATCGTTCACCGCGCCACTACGGCGTCGGGCCGCGTGATCGCGCTGAAGCAGCTCAAGACCAGCAACGGGTTCGACGTCGACTTCGATGTCGTGCGCTCGTTCGTCGAGGAAGCACGGCTCGCGACGCGGTTCCATCACCCGAACATCGCCCAGACCTACGCGCTCGGAAAAGTGGGCCGCACGTACTGCATGGAAGTGGAGTATGTCGCCGGGCCCACGCTGCTCGCGCTCGCCGACCGATCGTGCGACGCGGGCGCGATGCCGATCGGCGTCGTGGTCGAGCTGCTTCTGCAGCTGTGCGACGCGCTCGATCACGTGCACACCCTCTGCGACGACGCGGGCCAGCCGCTCCACCTCGTCCATCGCGACGTGTCGATGTCGAACATCATCGTGTCCGACGCGGGCATCGCGAAGCTCATCGACTTCGGCATCGTCAAAGGCCACAGCTCGCAGGCGCCCACGGCGACGGGCTTCATCAAGGGCAAGCTCGGCTATGTCGCGCCCGAGTATCTCGCCGGCACGCTCGATCATCGCGCGGACCTGTTCGCGCTCGGCGTGATCGCGCACGAGCTCCTCACCGATCAGCGCTTGTTCTACGGGGCCAATGACCTCGAGACGATCACGCGGTTGCGCACGCTCCGCGTTCCGCGGCCGTCGCGCTCGCGCGGCGATGTATCTCCCGCGCTCGACGACATCGTGATGCGCGCGCTCGAGCGTGACCCGGATCGCCGATGGCAGTCCGCGATCGAGATGCGCGACGCGCTGATCGCACTCCGCGAGACCGCGACGCCGCGCGGCCTCGCGCGGTGGAAGAAGTGGGCGTTCGCGCGACCGGCGCGCGTGATCGATCCGCAGCTCGACGCGGTGCTCGACAGCTTCTAGGAATCAGACGGGATCGACACGACCGAGCTCTGGGGTTAGTGACAGCCCGGATAGCCGACGACGTAGAGGTCGTAGCCGCCCTGCCCGCCATCGCGCGTGGAGCTGAACACCAAGAAGCGCGTCTGGTTGATCTCGAACACGATCGGACGGTACTCGTCCTTCTCGCTGTTGATGGTGGCACCGAGGCTGTTCGGCGCAGACCACGTCTCGGACGTCGCGTCGAAGCGCGAGCAATAGATGTCGTGCTCGCCCTGCCCGCCTGCGCGGTCGGAGACGAACACCATCTCCACGGGCTGGCTGCGATCGCGGGAGCGCCACACGTACGGCGCGCTGTCGTCGGCGTCGCTCGATAGCTCGGCGACGCGCGCGATCACCGACGGCGCTTCGGCCAGCGTGGCCTTCTCGGGCCAGGTGGCCGTGTAGATGTCCATCGCGGTCATCGACGCCGCATCGCCCGAGTCGCGATTGGACGAGAACAACACGCGACGCGGCGCGAACGGAACGGAGAGGTACGCGTCGTCGCGCGGCGAGTTGAGCCCCGCGAGCGGCACGAGCTCGGGCGTCGTGGACGCATCGTCGCCGCACGGCAGGCCGCGATGCGGATGCCAGTTGCCACCGCACGCGATCGAGTACAGATCGAAGCCAGCGCTGCCCTCGCGATTGCTCGCCCACACGAGCCTGCTCGCACTGTACGAGTTGTCCCAATCGTCCCCGCTAAACGCGACGGGGCCGCGCTCGTCGCGATCCGACATGAGCGTCGGCGCGAACACGACGGGCTCCGTCACCGCGACGAGCTTCTTGTCTTCCGACCAGTGGAGCTGCACTTCGTAGATGTCGAGGTGCGCGCCCTGCGAGCCGCGGTTCGACGAGAAGGCGAAGCGGTGGTCGGTGAACAGTCGCATGTCCGCAGAGTTGAAGTCGTCGAACGGCGAGTTGACGCCCTCGATCGGAACGGGACGCTCGGGCGCCGTGGGCGGTTCCACACCTCGATACGAGTGCGGACATCCGGCGAACAACACGACCGCACACAGCGCACGCATTCGCATGCCGAGGGAACGCGCCGTCTCCCCGCGCGCTTACACCACGACATTTCGCGGTAGCGTCGTTTGGTGGGTGACCCGTACGTCGCGCTTCATCGCTTTGCAGATACCGTCGCGCCCGACCAGCTCGCTGCGTGGCTCTCGCCATCGGCGTTGCGCGCCGCCTCGCTCGCGAGCACGCCGCTGCTCGTCGCGCTGCTCGAGGGATTGCGGACCGGCGGCACCATCGCCTCGGCCGTGACGGCCGCGTTTCCCGAAGCCGCGGCGCTCGCCGCGATCGCACCCGCGCAAGTGGAGCACGACACGGGGACGGATCGCCCGCTGCTCGATCACATCGCGACGCGCCTCCTCGGGCGCAAGCTACGCGGGCTCGAGGAGCGAGACATCGAACGGTTCCAAGATGGCTTCGCCGGCGGTACGCACGCGCTGTCTCCCGAGGCGTTCGAGCGTCTCGCGGGTGTACTCGATCGCGTGCGCGACGCTGGCCTGCTGGCCGCCGTGCGCGCGGCGATCATTCACCTCGATGTCGCCAAGAGCGCGAGTGCCACGCACCGCGCCGAGTGGACAGCGAAGAACATCACGCTCGACGTGCACAACGAAGCGAGCGCGCAGATCCTTCGCGCGTACGATCGCGCCCGCACGTGGCCCCTGTCCGACGCGCACGCCCAGCTCGCGCTCGCGCTGATCGAGGCGCATGGCCTCGCCGGACAGCACATCCGCGGAGAGGGGCCGATCGGCATGTACGCGTCGTTCGTCACCATGCTACCGACGCTCGCGCCGCGACTCGCCGTCGAGATTCGTGCGCAGGACGCCGACGCTGCAGCGGCGATCGAGCTCGCGCTCGATGCGCTGCATCTGCTCGACGCGTGCGATACGTCGGCGGTGCGCGAGGGCCTCCTCGGCGATGCGCTGCTCGACAAGCTCGCGCACGTGCGTAGCCAGCTCGGCGTCGTGTGCAGCTCGCCGGATCCGCTGCGCGCGCTCGCCGCCGCTGCTCCGTCGCCAGATCGCAGGTGGCTCGCACACCGATTGCGCTCGCTTCGCGCGGGACGGCAAGCCGCGGGCGAGTCGCCGGATTCCATCGATGCCGCGGTGCACGCGATCGGCGATCAGGAGCTCGCCGCGCTCCTGCCCGCACTCGCGACCTGCCAGCTCTGGTACTGCGAGGCCGCGACGAGTGCGCTCTCGCCGTCCGCGCAGCTGGGCGTGCTCGCCGCCGCCGTCGGAGCTGCGCGTGCGATCGGTGTCGACGTCTCGCGCATGTGGCACGCGATGCTTCGCCCGCTGGTCGCACGCCTGCGCGGCGAGAGCTCCGCCGTGCGCTATCGGCTGCGTCTCGTCGAGGCCGCGATCGCGAGCACGCCCATGCGCGCGCTCTTGACCGGCGGCGCGAGCCTGGGTCCGCTCGGGACGCTGAGCGCGCGACTCGGACACCCAACCGACCTGGACACCATCGTCGTGGACTACCAGGACACCGAAGAGAGCGCCGCGCTCGTCACGTTGCTCGGCACGTACGAGACGCGCTCGCAGGTCGCGTATCACACGATGCTGAAGGCGCTCTGCGATCTCTACGGCCTGCGCAAGGACGAGCTCGATCGCGTCGCGAACGAAGCGAACTACCTCGCGACCATGAACGCAGCCAAGAGCGACAAGCAGCGCATGCTCGACTTCGTGACGCCCGGCACCATCGTCGAGGTCGGACCGGGCGGCGGCGTCGTGCTCGATCTGCTCGCCGAGCGCTTCGCCGACAGCGAGATCGTCGGCGTCGATCTATCGCGCGAAGTCGTCGCCGCACTCGTGGGGCGCGCCACGTCGACCAACGCCACCTGGCGCGTCGTGCTGGGCGCGGCGGAGGATCTCGCGACGCACGTCCCCGCGGCCGACACCGTCGTGTTCTGCTCGATCCTGCACGAGGTCTACTCCTATACCGAGCCCAGGTTCCAGCTCGCGAGCGTGGAGGCCGTGGTCAAAGCGGCGTACGCGGTGCTACGTCGCGGCGGTCGCCTCGTGATCCGCGACGGCGTGATGCCACCGCCGGGCACGCGCCGCATCGAGATGATCGCGCCCGATGTCCGGCCCACGCTCGAGCTGTACTGCGCGCAGTTCGAGGGGCGCCGCGTCTCGTACACGGAGCTCTCGCCGACGCGCATCGAGATGAGCACCGCCGACGCGATGGAGTTTCTCTACACGTACACGTGGGGGCCGGCGAGCTTTCCGTACGAGGTGCGCGAGCTCTACGGCATCCTGCCGTACGACGAGTACGTGAGGCAGCTCCTCGATTGGTGCGGCCCGACCGCGCGCGTCGTTCCGAATCCGCTCGGCAGCTACTTGCAGCCGGGCTATCGCGACAACCTCGCGCAGAAGATCCAGCTGACCGACGAGAACGACGAGCCGGTCGACTTGCCGGATTCGAATTGCCTGATCGTGATCGAGCGCGGCTCGTGAGAGGATCGGCGCATGCGAAACGCCGCGCTGTCTCTGTCCATGCTCGTCGTCGGGCTCGGTGCGTGCGGTGACGTTGGTGGGAGCGCCACGGTCGACGCCGCCGCGGGCATGGACGCGTACGACGAAGCGCGCTGCCTCATCGCCGGCAACTACGGCGCGCTCGGTGCGCTGACCGGAACCACCTCGCAAGGCCCGGCGACGCTCACCATCGTCCTCGATCCAGGACCACCGCGCGACTCGTTCTTCATCAAGCTCAACGCGGGCAAAGGCGCGTTCGCAGGTGGGCTCACCACCGGAACATTCCCGCTCACCGGCGCGGACGCGCAATCGGCAAACTGCGGCGTGTGCGTGAACATCATCGCGGACATCGTCGCGATGCAGGGTCCGTCGAAGTTCTACTTCGCGACGTCAGGGAGCGTGACCCTCACGAGCACGCAACCGCCGATCGGCAGCGTGTCGAACCTCTCGTTCGTCGAGACTGGCGTCAACGGTGACGTCATGCCGGGTGGATGCACGGCGACGATCGATTCGATGTCCTTCTCGCTGTAGGCAAGACGATCTTCATGATCAGGATCGCGAGCGACATGAGCCCGCACGCGCTGTTGGTCACGATGATCGGAGCGTTGCCGAGCAAGACGCCGTACGTGGTCCACAGCGAGAACGTGATCACCTCGGCGATCCACATCGGCAGCGAGAGGCTCTTCGTGTCCCGCGTCTTGATCACCTTGTAGAGCTGCGGCACGAACGCGCTGATGCTCGCCACCGACGCCACGTAACCGACGATCGTGGCGCTATCAGGCATGGCGCCTTCTCGCGATCGGCGTCAGGTACTGCGCGATGACCGGCTCGATGGCACGGAGCGCATCGACCTCGATCGCCGACGCCTCGATCGCGATCTCCGAGTGCAGGCGTCGCTTGATCTGCCGGCCGATGCGCCGCGCGAGCGCCCCCGACGTGAAGTCCTCGATCACGCGCGGATGGATATATGACTTGCGGCACACCGTCGTCGTGTGGCCGAGCTTCGTGGCGACCGCTTCGATCACGCCGGTAATGCACCTCTTGCACGCGCGCGCATCGTCGGGATGTTCGAGCGAGCACAGCATCATCGCAGCGCCGAGCGTGGCGGCCCACGTGCGGTAGTCCTTTGCCGTGAACGGGCCGCCGCTCGCCTCGCGCAGATACTCGTTCACGTCGGTCGACGTGATGCCGCGAACGTCGTCGCCATCGACGTACTGGAACAAGCGCTGCCCGGGCAGATCGCGACACGCGCGAACGATGCGCGTGAGCCGCCGATCCGTCAGCTTGATGTGACGCGCGACGCCGCTCTTGCCTTTGTAGGCGAGCTCGAGCGTGTTGCCGCGAAACTTCGCGTGACGGTCTTGCAGCGTCGTCGCGCCGTACGAGCCGTTCGTGCGCGCGTACTCGTCGTTGCCGACGCGCAGCTGCGCCCGCTCCATGAGCGCGACCACCGTGGCCACGACCTTGCGCTTGCACAGACACGAGCACCCGAGGTCCTTCTCGACGGCGGCGCGCACGCGCGGCAGCACGCGACAGAACTCGACGAGCCGCGAGTACTTCGCCTCGTCGCGCACCGCACGCCACTTGCCGTGATAGCGGTACTGCTTGCGACCTTTCGCGTCGCGACCTGTCGCTTGAATGTGACCATCGGGATCCGGACAGATCCACACGTTCGTCCACGCGGGCGGAATCACCAGCGCGCGAATCCGCGACAGTGTCTCGCGATCGCGCACCACCTTCCCCGCGCCATCGACGTAGCGAAACCGCTTGGGCGTGCCCAACCGCCGGATGCCCGCGACGTCGTCTTTCGCATAGGTCAGCGAGACCGCGCGTGCGGCGGCGATCGGATCTCCGTCGACGACGGTGCGTGAGGGCATGCACCCTCGCTCAGCACGCGTCGTGCCAGCTACTCGCTCTTCACGAACGAGCTGATCTTCCAGCTATCACCTTCGAGCGAGAGCTCGAGCTGCCACGCGCCCGCGGTGGGCGGACCGGGGGGACACGCGGTCTTCTCGTCCGTCGTGCCGCAGCCGCCCGTGATCGTCGCCGCCATCGCATCGAGCGTTTCCGGATCCGCTTGCCACATCGCCATCGCGGTCTCCGCACCTGGCGCACCACCGAGG
>JAEYYV010000322.1 GCA_023428295.1 Pseudomonadota bacterium | reverse complement strand
CATCGGTCGGCACATCGGGCGGCACATCGATCGGCCCGCCGGGACTCGCGATCACCGCGCGGTACACGACCGTCGCGCCCGGACGCGCTTCTGCTGGCTCGGCGATCACGGCGAGCACGCGCGGCGCGTCGATGATCGCGAGGCGCTGATCGAGCGCGTCATCGCACGCGCCTAGCGCGAGGGCGACGAGGGCGACGAGGGGGACGAGGGCGTTGGGTCGTCTCATCGCTCGAGCCTCACGCCGGCGATGGCGAGGAATGGCAGGCTCGTCAGGTACGAGGTCTGCGAGTAGTCCGCGTTGTAGATGATCTCTTCGGCGTTCGAGCGGTTCGAGAGGTTCTGCAGCTCGAGATAGATCGCGGCGCGTAGCGACGAAGCAGCGCGTGACGATGCCATCGACGCTGCGCCGCCGCTCGCCGACGATGTCGCTGCGCCGCCGGTTGGCGTCGGCGATGCGCTGCCGTTCGAGGACGACGTCCCGTGGAAGCGGCGCTCGGCGCGCACATCGGCGGCGAAGTACGCGGGCAAGCGCTCGCCGTTGTGCGGGCCGCGGATCGGTTGAAACCGACCGCTGCGCGTGTCGAAGAACGAGCCGAGTACGCCGGTGCGTGGCTCGCCCGACGCGAAGCGCACGCGAGCGCCGAGGGTCCACGGGCCGCGTTCGTAGCCCGCGGTCGCGACGAGGCCGTGCGTCTGATCGTGATCGAAGAGTCGCTCGGCCCCGTCGGGGGAGTCGCGGCGCGTGGACCTCGAGAGCGTGTACGAGAGCCAGCCCGTGAGGCCGCGGTAGCCGACGAGGCGCCCCGTGAGCTGGACGCCGAGCACGCGGCCCGAGCCTGCGTGCGTGAGCGTGGCGGCGAGCGGCGGCGTGATCGCGAGGTCGCGCGCGACGAGATCGCCTTGCCATCGCGCGTACGCGGCTGCCTCGATCGCGATCGGTGATGCGCTGTACTGCGCGCCCGTCGTGAGGTGCCACGCTTGCTCGAGCCCGAGCGTCGGCGTGCCGAACACGGCGCTCGCGTCGGACGCAGCGCGCGCTTGATGGTAGCGGCCACCATCGACGCGGACGAGGGTGGACTCGGTGAGCTTGACCTGCACGGTGCCGCGCGGATCGTGCGTGTACCTGATCGTTTGCGTGCCGATGCCCGGCGTCGTGCCCACGCGCGGCGTGAGGCGCGAGGCGTCGAGCATCCACGCGTCGACGCGCGCGCCGAGCACGGCGGACACGCGGCCGACGCGGACATCGAGCGCTGCGTGGCCGGCGACATCGAGCGTGGTGGACGACCAGCGATCCGTGGAGACGTCGTCGCCGGGAGGCTGCCCGAAGATGCGCGGGTCGCCTTCGCGCGCGGGAATCGATAGCGAGCCATCGCGCGCGAGCGACGCGAGCTCGGCATCGACATCGACGCCATAGACGAGCGAGATGGCGACGGCGATCGGCGCGGCGGAGACAGCGCTCGTGGCGGACAGCGCATCGGCACGTGCTGAGATGGACCGATGTGCAGCATCGCTGGGCGCAGCTGCATCGCCGACCGTCGCTGCCGCGCGCGGCGTTGCAGCATCGAGCGGTGAATCCGAGGGTGCGGGCGCGACGAGACGCAGCCTTTGCTGCGCACGAGCGCCGAACACCCACGCACTAGATGCGTGGCGCGCGGGGATCATGCCGAACGCGAAGTCGTCGCTCGCGCGGTCGCGACCGAACCACAGCGTGGCGGAGTCTTCGCCGCGCGCCGTGTCGCGACGCACGGTGAGCTGCGCGCGGAGCCAGCGCTGCGCGACGTCCTCGCGGACCTCCGTCGCTGGATCATCGGACGCGAGCGTGCGGGCGAGCTCGTCGAGCGAGCCGAGCACCCACCCCGACAGCACGGTGCGCTCGGTGAGCTTGCCGCGCGCGACGATCTGCGCGTCTGCCCAGCGAGGCAACGGCGCGTTCGGCGCGAGCCTCTGCGGCTCGGCGATGGCATCGATCGCGCGATCGATGGCGCGATCGAGCAGCGAGTAGCGCGCCGCGGCGGCGATCGCGATCGGCCCGAGCTGCACGCGACCCGCGAGCGTCGCGTCGAGCGGATCGAGCTGCGCGCGATAGAGCGGCGCCTTGGCCGGATCATCGGTGCCGATATCGATCACGCCGCCGATCGCACGCCCGCGCGACGGGCCGAACGCGGCGGGCGTGAGGCGAATGTCGCCGACGAGGTCGTTGCCCACCGAGGAGCGGTAGCCGCCCACGTGATACAGCGCGGGCACGGGGACTCCGTCGACGAACACGCGCGTATCGCGCGGCGCGGCGCCCCACACGACGATCTCCGAGCTGCCGGTCGGCGGCCGCGCGACGGCGGGCAATGACTGCACGACCTTGCCCGCGTCACCGCCGCCGGGGACCGAGCGCGCGAGCTTCGCATCGACGCGCGTCTCGCCCGGCGCGGTCGGCGCGACGTCGACGATCTCGATGCGCTCGCCCGCGGCCTCGTCGGCGGCATCGACCTCGACGCGCACGTCGATGTCGCCCGCGCCGCGGCGCACCACGAGCGGCTGCGTTCGCGTGACGAGGAACGGCGCGCTGATCTCGAGCGTGTACGTGCCCGGCGCCAGCGCGAGCTCGAACGCGCCATCGTCGTCGGTCGCGAGCAGCTCGCCGGCCATGGACACGATCGCGCCGCCGACCGGCTCGCTCGTCACGCGATCGACGACGACGCCGCGCACGCGGATCGTCGCCTGCGCGAACGCCACGGCGGGCATCAGGAGCAGCACGATCATCGCGAGGGTGGCGACGCGCCCGGCGCGGAGCATCGCGAGCGTCACAGCGTGAACCGAAGCGCGGTGACGCCGAGCCCCGCGCGTCCGAGGCCGAGCTTGCCGATGCCATGCTGCGTGTCGGCCGGTGTCGATGTTCCGCGCGCGCTGCCGAGCAGCTCGAGGCCGCCGTCGAGCGTGGGCCGATACACGTCGACATACCAGACCGCGCTCGGTGCGCCGCACATCGCTCGCGTGTCGACGCGCACGATGTACTCGCCGGCGGGTGGCGGCATCTGCCAGATCACGTGCTCGCTCGGGCGCGCGTGCTGCGTGCAGCCGCGGTTGCCGTCGTGATCGAGCTGGCCGTGCCGTAGGTGCTTGGTCGAGCTCGGATCGATGGGTGTGCCCGGTGGCGGCGGGATCATCGTGTTGGGCTTGTCGCTCCACGCTTCGCCGCCGAGCGCGTCGACGACGTGGAGATCGAGGTCCGCGGGCCCGCTCCAGTGTAGGCCGATCACGAGCTCCCCCGAGGGCGGCATCTCGTCGGCGGCGACGATCTCCGTCGACAGAGGGGCGCCGAAGCGACCGTTCGCGTCGACGCCGGCAGCGAGCAGCGTGAACGGGCCCGGATCGAGATCGACGACGCCGAACGTGAAGCGCACGGCGGGACGGCCGGGGACCTCGATGTCGGGTGCGCCGGCCGGAACGATCCACGCACCGTCGAGACCGTCGATGGCGATCGCGGCGGCGGTCGCGTGCGTGTCGAAGCTCGCGCGCGCGGTCGATCGTGCGTCGCCGATCGTGGTGACCGCGAGGCGCGGCAACAGCTGGATCCCGGCGGGCCCGTCGTTCGGAGAGGGTAGGGGGCCGGGCCGGTACTGCGCACCCGCGACGCGCAGGATCGCCTCGAGCCCCGGGTTCGCAGTGGCTCCGTCGGTACACGCCCCGAGCGAGGCGAGCGCGGCGAGCGAGATCGCGCGCATCTAGAACCCCACCTGCGCGCGCAGCGTGATGCGATCGGCGCTCCGCGTGGTGACCGAGCCGTCGTCGGCGCGGCCGAACGGGTTGCGCTCGCGATCGTACTGCACGGCGAAGCGCGCGTCGTTCCATCGCGCGGAGGCCATGATGGACAGCGTCGAGAAGATCTTCGACGCGTCGACGATGGACAGGCCGAGTCGCTCGTTCGCGTCGCGGTCGGCGTCGTAGCGATCGTAGCGAACGCCGATGACCGAGTGGTCGGTGATCGATTGCACCACGCCGATCGCGAAGCCGAGGTGCCGCAGATCGCGCGTGGCCATGATCGGATCTGCGTAGACGAGCCCGCGATCGAGGTTGGTCGCGATCACGCCTTCGGCAAACGCGGTGCCTTGGCCGATCACGCAGATGCACCAGTGGACAGCGATATCGACGCCGATCGCTTGGTGGTCAAACGGCGTCGAAGGCGTGCCCGGGCCGCCCGGAATCACGGTGATCTCGTCGGCGACCTGGATCTGGCCGTCACCGTTCTCGTCGATCCACTGCAGCTCGTCCTTGGTCGGCGGCGTGCCTGGCGAGAGCGCCTTGCCCGTGGACGCGGAGACGCCCGCTTCGATCCGCGTCTTGCCATCGTCGTCGCGCGGGTCGATCACCGCACCGACGCGACCGACGAGATCGAACGATCGCACCGGATCGCGCCCGCGCCACTGCATGTCACCGGCGGGCGAGCCGTTCACGATCGCGAGCGACCATCGCGCGAGGCCGTACTGGCCGGCGACCATCGCACCTCCATCGTAGTTGCCCGGGAACAGCGCGCGCGCGAACGAGGGCGGCTCGAGGAACGGCTTGTCGCGCTCGGGCGCCTGCACCTCGGCGCCGAAGGGCGTCCGGAACAGGCCCGCGCTCAGCGTGACGAGCGGCGCGCCGTCATGCTCGAACGTCCAGCCGACCTGCGCGGCGAGGATGCGCGCGGTGGCGCCCTCGATCGTGTTGCCGTCGAGCTCGAACGTCCCGAACGCGTCGCCGCGGTGTGCTTCCACGCGCACGCGTCCGCGCCGGATCAAGAAGCGCTCGTGGTTCAGCGGAGCACGCGTCGCGGGATCGAGCTCGTCGAGCGAGTCCTGGCTCCACGGAATCAGATCCGCTTGCACGTAGCCGGTGAGATCGAGCTGCCACCCGCGCAGCGTGATCGCGGGGCGGCGAGCTTCGTCCGCGTGCGCGATGCCCGTCGCGAGGATCAGGGCACTGGAGGCAACGAGCCATCTGCATCGAGGAGCGGCAGCGTCGGATTCTTCGTGATCTTCTGCGCCGTCGTACACGCGTTGATGATCTCCTCGTGGGTCTGCGGGTTCGTGAAGCAGTCCGCATCGGGCGCGCCGCCATCGACCGGCCGTGCAGCGTCTTGGGGTGCCGATCCATCGTCGCCGCACCCCGCGAACACCAAGGTCAGTGCGAAGAGTGCCTTTTTCATGGTGCCTCGCAGTAGCCAAAGCTGCAGGTGCCCGTGGCGCACGGTGACGATTCGGAGCACGCCGCACACGATGTCTGATCGACGAGGCTCTCGTACTTGCAGCTGCACTTCTGTGCCGGCGTGTAGAGCGAGAGCGGGCCGCCCTCGAAGCTACGCGTCACCTGCATCGCGCAATCGGGAACGAGGCCGACCTTCGCGATGGGCTCGATCGTGTCGAAGCTCGGCGTCGGATCGACCGTCCTGCCGACGATGATGTCGATGATGTAGCGCGCGTTTGGATCCGTCGGTGTCCCCGCGGTGACGTGGTCCATCCAGATCGTCGGCGACCACACCGTGTAGTGACCATCGCGAACGTTCCTCTTGTCGAACGACGAGGACGTCGAGTCCGGGTAGTACGCGTAGTACTGGCCCTTCGACTTGTACGCGAGCACGTTCAGCTTCGCGCGCTCGGCGTCGTACACCTCGGCCCCGAGGATCCCGATCGCGCTCTGCGGCGCCGTCGTGCCTTCGAGATCGGCGACCACCATCGGGGAGCCGTCGTGACGCACGCCCTTCCACTTGAGCGGGTCCACGCCGATGTTCTTGGCCCACGCGACGAGCGTGCTCTTGCTCGCGGTGCGGATGAACATCTGCGCTTCGTCGAGCCACGGGATCACCATTCCCGCCGCGCCGAAGCCAAAAACGAAGTACGCCTCCTCGAACGTGATCGCGGTCTGCGTCGATGCTTCGGGCACCGCGAGCACGTAGGCCTGCACCGGACCTTTCGCGAGCCCCACGTGCGCGGGCACGGCGCCGTCACCGCTCGGACATGCGGAGTTGAACAGCGCCGAGTTGATGACGTCTGGGACCACGCCTGCGCCGAGCGTGCAGGTGCACGTCGGATCTGGCAGCGCCGGTGGTGCTGGCGCGTCGGGCACCCACGCAACATCCTCGGCGACCGATGGCACGTACTGCATCACCTGCCCGGTCGGCGCCGCGACGCGCGTGTACGCGGCGGTGATGTTCACGCACGATCCGGACGTGAACCACGCGAGCGTGAGCGGCTTGCCCGTGTTGTCGCGCAGCAGGCGCCCGAGCCTGCGCATCAAGTTGTTCTGGGTGTCGCCGACCTGCGCGTAGACCACGGTCTGGCCCGCATCGATCAAGCTTTGACACGTCGGTGCTGGCGATGGACACGCGGCCTCGGCCGATGTCGGCGCGAGCGCGACCACCCCCACGACGAGCGCGATGAACGTACGAACCATGCGTTCCCCTCGGCACACGAGGTGCCGCGATCAGCTTGTGCCAGCGCGGCGCTCTCGCTGGTTACACACGGGTAACGACTCGACGTTAGTCGCCGATCGTCGTCGGACACGTGGCGTTGCCACCGCCGTTGCCGCCGCCGCCGCCACCACCGCCACCACCGCCGCCGCCGCCGCCACCACCGACGTTCGTCGCGTCGACGAGCGTGCCGCTGATCGCCGCGGTGCCGACCATCGAGCTGCACCCGCCGCTCGCGACGGGCGCGTCGTTCGCATCGACCTCGGTGAACGTCAGGTTCGACACGGACGCGACAAACGTCGGCGCGAGCGAGGTGACCGTCACCGTGCCCCCGGTCGCGAAGTACTTCTTCGCGCCGGGCGTGCCCTTGTCGCCGAGCCCGCGCACGCACACGCCGCACGTCGCGTACGACGCTTCGGCGCCGGTGATCTCGTACGTGCCCGGCGCTGGCGCGACGTTGGCGAATGCGCCGAGTCCTTGCCACAGCTCGATCTGGACGATGTCCATCTCGCTGCCCGGCAGCTGCGCGCTCAAGCGGTACCACTTCCGCGCGCCCTGGCTCTGCGGCACGTTGCACACGGCAGCGTGAATCGCGGTGAGCGAGCCGGCATCGGTCATCGACGACGGCAGCGGACACGACGCGATGTTCTCGCCGCTACCACTGCCGCTTCCACTTCCACTGCCGTCGCCCGAGCCTTCGTCGTCGCCGAGCATTCCGTCATCGGCACCACCGACCATGCATCCGCCGAGGAGAATCGCGAACAGGGCGAGCTTCATGCTGCACAGGAAGAGCAAGCGATGTGCCTTCGCCGTGTTCGGTGATAAGTCGGTCGAACCGGATGACAGCGATGTTACGTGGCGCGATCGGCTGGTGCGCGGTGCCCCCGATCCGGGTGGGGGAGTCGAGGTGTGACAGGCGTGTAACCGCCAGACATTTTGCTGTCCGCGCGCACGTGACCGAAGATGAGCGTGATGAGGAACTCGTACGTCGTGATCGCATTCGCGCTCGGTGTTGCAAGCGTTGCGGGTTGTGGTGATGACGGAGGGGAGCCGAGCCCCAACGACTCGGGCACGGGTTCGGACGCGGGTAGCGCTGCCGCCTGCACGAACGCACTCTACGATCCGTGCACGGACAACGCGCAGTGCATGTCGACCAACTGCCGCAGCTTCAACATGCCAGCGCCGGGCATCCAGGTCTGCACGCAGCAGTGCGATGCGAACAACCCGTGCCCGATGCAGAACGGCCAGGCCGTGCAATGCACCAACGCTGGCGTCTGCCGTCCATTGGCGGCGAACAGCTGCACGCGCTAACGGGATCGGCCTGCCGCAACACGCGGCAGACGAGCGAGATCTCACTCGCAGTAGAATGTGGCGCATGAGAGTGCGCGGGATCGCGAGCATCCTCCACCGCGAGACGATCGCGGTGCTGGTCGGGGCGAAGACGTTCGAGCGCGGCGAGGAGTGCTGGAAGTCGCAGCGCGTGCAGGCCGTCGAGGTGATCGAGGGCGGACTGCGCGGCACCGTGACGCCGAACGAGGCGGGCAGGCGCGACTACGCGTGCAAGATCTGGATGCGCGACGAGGGCGTCGGCTACGAGTGCACGTGCCCCGTCGGCGTCACGCGGCAGTTCTGCAAGCACGCGGTGGCGATCGCGTTGCATCACCTCGAGCAGGAGCGAGCGGCCGCGCGCAAAGGCATGGGAGTCCTGCGCGAGGCGCTGAACCACGTCACGCAACCCGAGCTCGTCGACGGCTTGGTCGGCATGGCGATGCAGAACGACGATCTGTGTGACGACCTGAAGCGGCTCGCGCTCGACTTGCTCGCGCGCCGTACGTAGCGCGCTACTTCTTCTTCGCGAGCGAGATCAGCACGGCGGCTGCCTCGACGCGCACGAGGCCCGATGAATCGGCGAGCGCGGCGACGAGGCCCGCGGTGATCACGCGCGCACCGCGATGCGCGTTGACCGCGGCGCTGCGCACGTCGGGCGTCGCGCCGAGATCGCGCGCGGCCTCGTCGAGGATCGCGATGCCACGCGGATCGCCGAGGACCGCGAGGTCTTGCGCTGCCGAGAGGCGACGCTCGGGATCCTCGAGCGCGGCGGCGAACACGCGTAACGCGGTGGCCTTGTCCCCGGCATGCGCGAGCGCGCGAGCGGCAGAGAGGCGAACGCCCGCGTCGTTGTCGGACGTCAGGCCGAGCAGGAACGGCGCGGCCTTGTCGCGACCGAACGCACGCGTCGCGAGGTTCGCGGCGCCGGCGCGCATGGTCCACAGCTCGGCCTGCGCGGCCTTCTGCACGGCGGCGATCGCGAGGTCGGAGCGCTTGGCTTCGAGCGCTGCTTCCGCGGCGACCATGGGATCGCGATCGCTCTCGGCGACCTGCACGAGACGATCGATGCGCTTGGCCGCGGCGAGCAGCTCGATGCCCGCGAGGCGTACGGCGAGCGCGTGATCCTTCAAGGCTTGCGAACCGAGCGACTCGAGGTTGCCGATGCCGATGCGCGCGAGCCCGGTGGCCGATGCAGCGCGCACGGCCTCGTCGGGATCGCGCATGCGGCGCGTGAGCAGCGCGACCGCGCTCTGATCCTTCAGCTGTCCGAGCCAGCGGATCGCGATGCGGCGCACGCGCGGATCGGGATCGGTGGCGGCTCTCCGTAGATCGTCGAGCGCGAGCGTGCCCGCCTTCTTGCCGAGGCCCTCGATGACGATCGCGCGCGCTTCCGCGTTCTCGCTCGCGAGCAGATCGGCGGCGACGCCCGGCGCTTGCAGATAGCCACCGCGGAGGATCGCGATCGCGGCAGCGGCGACCACGCGATCATCCTTGCTCTCCATCTTCTGCGCGACCGCGTCGGCGAGCTCTTGCAGCTCGGCCGCTTCGATCGCTTGGATCGCGAGCACGTTCATCTTCGCCGACGGCGACTGGAGGCCCGCCTCGAGCGTCGCGATCGCGACCTCGCGCACGAGCTCCTTGTCGTCCTCGCCGATCGCGGACTTGTAGTTGTGATACGCGCGCGCGAGGCCGAGCGAGTCGCCCTGCGCGAGCGCCGCACGCACGCGCATCTGGTGGAGGCCCTCGTCCTGCGGATGCTTGGCGAGTCCGTCGTCGGCGGCCTTCGCCGCCCCCGCGTAGTCACCCGCCTCGTAGAGCGAGACCGATTGCTGCGCGTGACCGCAGGCCACGAGAAGGAAACCCAGAACACCCGTGCGGACGAAAGACCGGAACATCATGCCTCCGTAGCGAATGTGACACGGAGATAGTGCATGACGTTGCTGCCCCGGTTACATCCGGCGTAGGTGCCCGCGCCGCAGGCTTTTCTGTTCGATCTCGACGGTACGCTCGTGGACTCCGAGCGCGAGACTGGTGAGGCCATGGCGCGCGCCCTGTCGCGCGGCCTCGGGATCCAGCTCGAGCAGTACGACAAGGACTTCATCATCGGCCGCTCGTGGGTGGCGATCTACGACTCGCTGAAGTCGCGCTATCCGCAGCTGTCGTGGAACCGCGAGGAGACCGTCGCGCGCACCGCGATGATGCGCGACGAGGTGTTCGCGGAGCTCGGCATCACCGTGTTGCCCGGCGCGCGCGAGGTGTTGCGCATGACCCGATCGCTACCGCGCGCGCTCGTCACCGGCAGCTCGCGCGTCGAGGCCACGCAGGTGCTGCCGCTCATCGGCCCCGAAGCTGCGTTCGACGTCATCTTCGCCGCCGAGGACGTTCCGCGCTCCAAGCCCGCGCCCGATGGCTACCAGATGGCCGTCGCGAAGCTAGGCGTGGAGCCGCACCAGTGTGTTGTCGTCGAGGACTCGGTGGCGGGCATCGCGGCCGGCCGCGCGGCCGGATGTATCGTGGTCGCGGTCCGTGCGGGAAACTTCGGCGGGTGGGACCAGTCCGGGGCCCACCGCGTGATCGACACGCTGGAGGCGTTTCCCAGGCTGCTCGACGAGCTAGCCACAATCGATCCACGGGACTATGGTTCGGCCCTCCCATGAGGCTGCCCGAGCAAGTCACGATCTACGAGGTCGGCCCGCGCGACGGCCTCCAGAACGAGGCACGGCAGGTCCCGACCGCGGACAAGCTGCGCTTCATCGACGCGCTCGTCGATGCCGGCGTTCGAGACATCGAGATCACGAGCTTCGTCTCACCCAAGTGGATCCCGCAGCTCGCCGACGCGAGTGAAGTCGCGCGCGGCGTGAAGCGCCCCGAGGGCGTTCGCATGAGCGCGCTCGTCCCCAACCGCCGCGGCCTCGATGCCGCGCTCGCCGCGGGCATGAAAGAAATCGCGGTGTTCTTGAGCGCGTCCGAGACGCACAACAAGAAGAACATCAACAAGACGATCGCCGAAGCGCTCGCCGCGTTCGACGAGGTCATCCCCGTCGCGCGCGCGGCAAACGTTCCCGTTCGCGCCTACGTCTCGACGGTGTACGGCTGTCCGTACGAGGGCAACGTGGATCCCGAGCGTGCGGTCCAGCTCACCGGGCAGCTGCGCGATATGGGCGTGTATCAAGTGTCGCTCGGTGACACGATCGGCGTCGCTAACCCGCGCCAGGTGGAGCACGTCCTCGAGCGCGTGCTCGCGAAGCACCCGCCCGAATCGATCGCGATGCACTTCCACGACACGCAGGGCACCGCGCTCGCGAACTGCCTCGTCGGGTTGCAGATGGGCGTCACCACGATCGACGCCTCGGCCGGTGGCCTCGGTGGTTGTCCGTATGCACCGGGCGCGTCGGGAAACCTCGCGACCGAAGATGTCGTCGCGATGCTGCACGCGATGGGCGTCCACACCGGCATCGATCTCGACAAGCTGACCCAGGCCTCGCGCACCGCCGCGACGTTTGTGGGCCACGAGCTACCGTCGAAGTATCTCAAGGCGCACGTCGGCAAGATGGCGCGCGCACGCCGCCAGACCGAGCGCGGTACGGCATCTTGATCTGATACCGTCCGCGCATGGCGGATATCGATACGCAGGTCGTCGTCGAGAGAAAAGGAACGGTCGCGTGGGTGACGCTGAATCGCCCCGAGGTGCGCAACGCTCTCTCCCGCGCGGTGAACATCCGGCTCTCGGAGATCGCCTACGAGCTCGATCACGACGAGGACATCCGCACGATCGTCCTCATCGGTAGCGGTGACAAAGCGTTCTGTGCGGGTGCAGATCTCAAGGAGCGCAAGGGCGTCCCCGCGTCGGAGTCGTCGTCGTACATCAACGCGATCTCCACGGCGATCAGCGACATCGGCGCGATGCGCAAGCTCACGATCGCTGCGATGAACGGCTCCGCGTATGGCGGGGGGCTCGAGCTCGCGATCGCGTGCGACTTCCGCATCGCGGTGGCGGGCAGCGAAGTGGGTCTCACCGAAGTGCGCCTCGGCATCATGCCGGGCGCGGGCGGCACGCAGCGGTTGCCGCGGCTCGTCGGTGAAGCGCGCGCGAAGGAGCTGATCCTCCTCGGACGCCGCATTCCGATCGCGCGCGCGCTCGAGATCGGCCTCGTGAATCAGGTCGTGCCGCCCACCGAGCTGCGCGCGGCCGTCGACGCGATGCTGAAGGAGCTCGAGGGCTGCGCGCCGATCTCGGTGATGTCGGCCAAGAATGCCATCGAGCGCGGCCACAGCGTGCCGCTCGAGGAGGGCCTGCAGATCGAGCACGAGCAGTACGAGCTCACCCTGTACAGCGAGGATCGTGACGAGGGTCTCGCCGCGTTCGCCGAGGGACGTCCTCCGCAGTTCCAGGGTCGCTAGACCGTATCGGAGCCCGTTCCCCCAGCGACGGGTCTGCAACGGTTTGGATTGTTGTCGAGCAATCTGGCCTAGGCGATGCACGAGTGGACGGCCATGCCCGCCATCCACTCCGTGCTGAAGCGTCTCGGCTTCGTGAAGCTGCGCGACTATGGCTTGGTCCTGACCCCCGAGGGTCGGATCTTGTCGATTCGTCCCGCGGTCCTGGACGACGGAGTGGGTGGGCGCATCGTCGGCTGGAAGGACGACGACCTCGCAGCGATGGAGCTCGACCGCTGGTCGGAGCTGGGTCGCGCGATGGCGGGCCAGCCGGCGCCGCGTCCAGCCGTGGCTACCCCCGTGGCCGTGCGCCCGAGTGCACCACCGACTCGTGCGCCCGTAGCCGCGCCTACGCCGCCCGCGCCGCCTGTAGCGCCGCCCACTCCGCAACCGCCCGTGGCAGTGGCATCCGAGCCCGTTGTCGACGAAGATGAGTGGGAATGGACGATCGCGATTGCACGCGCTCGAGCCGCGGCGGAGGAGGTCGCTTCCTCCGTGAAGCTCGCGTCGAGGGACACGCAGCCGCTCGACGACTTCGACCTGTCGGACAACACGAAGCCGACGGCCATTCGCATCGTGCCCGCGAAACCGGCGCACACGCCGCCGCCGCTGCAGAACCCGACGCCCACGCGGCCGCTGCCGGTCGTCGCGGCGCCGGTATCGGTCGCCAAGGCACCGGTCGTGAAGCCTCCGGTCGTGGCTCCGAACCGCGCTCCGGTCGCACCGAACCGCGCTCCGGTCGCACCGAACCGCACGTTCGCACGTGGGCCGTCGCCGTCGACGATCATTCCGATTCCGAAGCTCCCGCGCGTGGAGCCGGGCACGCTCGCACCGGGCGTCCCGGTGCGTCCGCCGACGCGCGTCGCGAAGGGCACCGGGCCGGTCATCCCGCCGGTCCTCTCACCGGTCGTCTCACCGGTCCTCTCGCCGGTCATCTCGCGCACGATCGTCCCGTCCAACGACGACAAGACGCATCCTGGCTTGCTGCTGCCGCCGGTCTCGCGCTCTGCGTCGCGCTAGTCGCGTGCGGTGGCAGTAAAGCCGTCGTCAAAGAAGAGAAGCTCGGCCCCGAGATCGACGAGAAGACCGCCGAGAAGGATGCGGGCGGCACGCTCGAAGAGATCTACTCGTGGATCTCCAAGGGCAAGACCGACAACTTGTTCTCGCTGCTGAGCGATCCGTTGCTCGTGTTCGGCCCGCGCCAGGGCGACGCGACGACGACGCGATCCGATGCGCTCGTCGCGCTCGGCAAGGTCATCGACAAGTCGCAGAAGGTGAAGTCGGGGGCGATGGAGGTCGTGGCCTCGCCGGGCGGCCGATCGGCGTGGGCGTTCGATGTCGTCGATGTACAGGGCAAGCCGATCGCGGTGATCGCGGTGCTGCGCAACGACGACGAGATCTGGTCGCTCGCGGCGGCGGCGCTCGGCGAGACGCCGTCGATGAAACAGATCCGCACGAAGCTCAAGGACGTCGCGGTCGTTCCGCCGGGTGCGAAGAGCGCGGGAAAGATCGACGAGCGCGCGCAAGACGCCGTCAGCAAGTTCAAGAAGGGCCTGCTGTCCCAAGACGTGTGGGGCAACGATCTCGCGAGCCGCACCGAGGCGATGGTGATCGGTCCTGCCGCCGGTGATGTCACGCGCGGCAAGAAGGAGATCAAGAAGCTCTGGAAGAAGCGCATGGAGGCAGAGACGCGCGCGGCGATCACGGGAGAGATCGACGCCCAGGTCACGCCGGATGGTCAGATCGCGTGGGTCACCGCGCCGGTCACGCGCGTCGAGAAGGACGAGGATCCGCTGCCGCTGCGCACGTTCGCGGTGTTCGAGAAGGACGGCGCGGGCTGGAAGATGATCGCGCTGCACGAGGCGCTCGCCGTCGACGAGCCGGGCGCCGGTGCATCGTTCGTGAAGATCCTGCCACCGCAACCGAAGGCAGAGCCCGCGCCCGTGGTCGAGGAACCCCCGAAGGCCGAGAAGAAGAAGAAAAAGAAGAAGAAGAAGAAAAAGAAGAAGAAGTCCGAGGACGATGACGAGTAGCCCTGGAATCCTCGCGCTGCGCGGATGGCTGCTGGCACTCGTCGTGACGATGTCCGCGCCGGCATCGGCGCAGACGCCGCCGTGGTCCGTGGGCGTGACCGATGCGCAGAAGGCAGGAGCGCAGACCGCGCTCGAGCAAGGCAACGCGCTGTTCCTGGACAAGAAGTACGCCGAGGCGATGGAGAAGTACAAGACCGCCGTCGCGTCGTGGGATCATCCCGCGATCCGCTTCAACATCGTCCGCTGCCTCATCCAGCTCGATCGTCCCGTCGAGGCGTCTGACAACTTGAAGCTCGCCCTGAAGTACGGTGATGCGCCGCTCGAAGAGGCGGTGTACACGGAAGCGCTCGCGTACGAGAAGCTGCTCGCGAATCAGATCGCGACGATCACCGTGGCGTGCACGCAGCCCGGCGTGAAGATGACGCTCGACGGACAAGCGCTCGCCACGTGTCCCGCGGAGGAGCTGCGCCGCGTCGCGCCGGGCGCGCATCAGCTCGTCGGTACCAAGGACGGATACCTCACGCGCAGCATCGAGGTCGTCGTCATCGGTGGCAAGGAGCAGCGCGTGTCGCTCTCGCTCGATCCGGTCGAGAAGGCCGCGCGCATCGAGCATCGCTGGCCCGCGTGGGTGCCGTGGGTCGTGTTCGTGGGTGGCTTCGCGGTGACCGGCATCGGCGGCATCCTCGATCTCGCGGCGGTCCAAGAGATGGACAGCTTCGACCGCGTCGTCGGACAGCGCTGCGCGACGATGGCGTGTACGCGCGACGATCTCGATCCCGCCGACTACGCACTGAAGGAGTCCGCCGAGACCAAGAGCGCGATCGCCGTGGGCATCATGATCGCGGGCGGCGCGACCATCGTGACCGGCGCCGTGATGCTGTACATGAACCGCGGCCGCACGGTGTATCCGACGAGCGTCGAGCGCATGACGCCGGCGGTGAGCCCGGTGCCCGGTGGAGCGACGCTGTCGCTGAGCGGACGCTTCTAATCCTCGCAGCGTGTTGGGCGAGGCTTCGAGCCGGGGGTAGGAGCTAGTCCTTCAGCTTCGTGGAGAGCTTCTTCGCTTCTTCTTGCAGCGCCTTCACGCGCTGCTTCTCCTGATCGAGGCGAACCTGGAGGTCGGCCTTGGCCTTCTGCGCCTCGGCGGCGGCGAGCTGCGCGGCCTTCTGCGCCGCGACGGCATCGCGCGTGGCGGACTCGGCCTTCGCGCGTGCTTCGCGCGCTTCGGCGAGCGTCTTCTCGAGCTCGGCGTTCTTGGCCGCGAGCTCGTCCTTGCTCATCGCGAGCGCGGCGCCGGTGCTGGTCGCGAGCTGGGTCGCCTTCTCGCGCTCGGCATCTGCTCTGGCTCGCTCCGCATCCGCTCGATCGCGCGCGAGGTTTGCGGCCTGCACGTCGGCGAGCTGCTGCTTCACCTTGGCTTCGCTCGCCTGCGCTTCCTCGCGCGCTTGGCGCACCGAGAGCAGCATCACGCTCGCACCCGCCGCGATACCGCCGAGCACCACGAACGCTGCGACGAGCACGATCCGCTTCATGCGCTTGCCGCGCCGGCTGAGCGCGAACACGGCGTCCAAGAACGCCTCCTCGCGCGCGCCGAGATCGCGCGTCTTCTGCGCGACCCAGCGCCGCGCCTCGTCGGCGGCATCGCCTCGCCACAAGAGACCGACCGGGCGCCCGCGCGTATCCCACTGCTTCGCGGTGGCCGCGAGCTGCGCGACGAACGCCGCATCTTCTTGGCTCTCGTCGAGCCAGCGGCGCAGCGTGGGCCAGCGATCGATCAGCGACTCGTGAACGATCTCGACGGAGCCGCCGCCCGCATCGGTGCGCGTCTGCACGACGAGCAAGCGCGCAGCGACGAGCTGATCGATCACGCGCTGGATCTCGTCGCGCTCGCCCGTGAGGTGATAGAGGTCCGCGAGCTCCACGATGGCGCGCGTGCGCTCCGGCGTGACGAGCTGGCGGAACACCTGCTGCGTCAGCTTCTGCGCCGCGCTGCTCAGGTTGCTGACGACCTCGTCGGCGTGCGTCGCCAGCGCGCCGCTGATGCCCCCGATCGCTTGGTAGCTCGTCAGGGTGAGCAAGCGCTGCTGGCGATCGCGCGCGTCCCACAGCTTTGCCGCGGCGAACTGGAGCAGCGGCAACGCGCCCGGCGTTCCCGCGAGTGCGTCCAGCATGTCGTCGACCATCGCTGCGGTCTCGTAGCGATAGCCCACCATCTCGACGGGAAGCTCGAGCGCTTCGCGCAGTCCATCGCGATCGGGCGCGGACAGGAACACGAGGCCGCGCGACAACTCCTCCATGAACCGCGGGTCCTCGCTGACGCGATCGAGAAAGTCGGAGCGCATCGACACGACCACGCGCAGCGGCGCCGCGGCATCGTCGGCCACGGCGGCGAGCGCCGCAGTGAACGCGTTGCGCTCCTCGCCGTCGCCGACGAGCGTGTACAGCTCCTCGAACTGGTCGACGAACAACAGGATGTGGTTCCCATTCTTGGCGGCGCGCGCGCGCAGAGTGGCGCCGAGGAGACCCGGCTCGCGGCGCAGCCTGCCGATCTGCTGACCATGCTCGTCGTCGGTGACGTTGGCGACGCCGGTGCGCAGCGTGGTGCGCTCGAGCACCGATGCCAGCGAGGACAGCGGGTATCTGCCCGGCCGGATCGTGACGACCTCCCACGACTCGCCCGAGGCTTTGAGCGCGGGTCCGACGCCGGCGCGAATGAACGATGACTTGCCCACGCCCGACGGGCCGACGATGCCGGTGAGCGGCAGCTCGCGAATGCGCGCGACCATGCGCGAGACGTCGCGCGCGCGTCCGAAGAAGCGATCCGCATCCGCCTCCTGGAACGCGGTGAGGCCCGGGTATGGCGACTCGCCCTCGGCGAGCGTGCGGCCGTGGCGACCGGGCAAGAGCTCCTCGAGGCGCTGCGCGAGATCCGCGGTGCTCGGCAGGCGCTCTTCCTTGCGCTTGCGCAGCAAGAAGTCGACGGTCTGCACGAGCTTGTCGGGCAGATCCGAGACCGCCGTGCGCAGCGAACGCATCGGCTCGTCGGAGACCAGGTTCTGCACGAGCGCCTCGCTCGCGAGCGGCTCGACGGGGTGATAGCCGGCGAGCATCTCGAACATCATCATGCCGAGTGCGAACAGATCGCTGCGGTGATCGATGGCGCCTTGGCCCATCTGCTCGGGCGACATGTACGGCAGCGTTCCGACGAGCGCACCCTCGTTGGTCAGCGTGGTCAGGTTGCGCGCGATCGCGGCGAGGTTGCTGTTCGTGGACTTGCCATCCGCCGCCGCATCGAGTGCTTTGGCGATGCCGAAGTCGAGCACCTTCACCTGGCCGGCCGTGGTCACCATGATGTTCTCGGGCTTGAGATCCCGATGCACGATGCCGAGCTCGTGCGCGCGCGCGAGTCCACGTGCCACCGGCAACATCAGCTCGACGACGCGCGACGCGGGCATCGCTTGGCCGTCACCGAACGGACCCATCACCTCGCGCAGCGTCTTGCCCTCGAGATACTCGAGGACCATGTACGGCATGTTCTGCCACTCGTCGACTTCGTAGATGATGACGATGTTGTCGTGACTCGCCTGCGCGGTGGAGCGCGCTTCGACGAGGAAGCGATCGATGATCTCGCGACCGACGTTGCGCAGAAACTTCATCGCGACGCGGCGGCCGAGCACGAGATCGCGCGCGACGTAGACCACGCCCATGCCGCCGCGACCGAGCTCGCGAATCAGCTCGTACTGCTTGATGCGCGTGCCCGGCTCGAGATCCGTACCGGGCTTGCTCTCGAGGTCCCACTGCGACAGACGCGTCGCGCCGAGCGGAACCCCGACGGGACGTCTGTCCGTGTCAGTCACGCGCGTCCTTGCCGCCTTCTTGCGGCAGCTTGGATTGCACCGGTGCCACCGAGCGAATCACGAGTCCGATGCCGCCGACGATCAACACGAGCATGACAAGCGTATTGAAGAGCGACGTGCGGCGGAAGTGGAGATCGAGGTTCGCGATGATCCCGACGAGGATCATCAGCAGGCCGCCGAACGTGAGCACGCGTCCGACGAGCGACTTGCCGTTCGCGAACAAGATGCCCACGCCGAACAGCATCGGGATCAGCGTGATGCCGAAGCTCGTGCCATAGCTCTGGCCAAAGAAGCTCCAGTTCCAATAGCCACCGCCGATGGTGACGTGGTTGAAGAGCAGGTAGCCGCCGACGACGAGCATGATGATGCCGAGGAGAAACGTCTTCGTTCCACCCGGCGTACCCCCGACGTTCTGGATGTTCATCTCTTTGTGGAGTTGAACATGAGGCCCCTGCCTTCCGGGTGCAAGACCTTCCGTAGCCTAGGTCCGCATGCCCGGTGCTTCGCGTCCCGTCGACGAGACGTACTCCTCGTACGATCCGCCGTAGACGCGAGGACCCGCGGAGGTCAGCTCGAGCACGCGGTTCGCGAGGGCGCGCAGGAACTGACGATCGTGCGAGACGAACATCAGCGTGCCTTCGTAGTCCGCGAGCGCCTTCACGAGCGCGCGCTTCGTCACGATGTCGAGGTGGTTCGTGGGCTCGTCGAGAACGAGCAGGTTCGGCGCGTCGTACAAGAGCTTCGCGAGGGCGACGCGTGCCTTCTCGCCACCGGACAGCACGCGCACGGGCTTGAACACGTCCTCGTCGTGAAAGCCGAACGCGCCGGCGAGGCTGCGCAGCGTGCCTTGGTTGGCCGACGGCGCGTGCTCCTGGAGCTCGTCGAGCACGGTGTGATCCGCCGACAGCGCATCCATCACGTGCTGCGCGTAGTAGCCCAGCTGCACGCTCGCGCCGATCGAGGCGGTGCCCGCATCGGGCGTGACCACGCCGGCGATCATCTTGAGCAGCGTCGACTTGCCGGCGCCGTTCTCTCCCATGATCGCCCAGCGCTCCTTGCGCGCGATGGTCAGGGTGAGCCCGTCGTGAACGACACGGTCACCATACTTCTTGGTGATGCCCGCGATGCGGACCACGTCATCACCCGAGCGAGAAGGCGTCCTGAACTCGTACGTCTTCTCGATGATGCGCTTGGGCTCCTCGACCTTCTCGACCTTCTCGAGCTTCTTGATGCGCGACTGCACCTGCGCCGCCTTCGCGACGTGTGTCTTGAACCGCTCGATGAACCGGCTCTCCTTGGCGAGGCGTGCTTGCTGGCGCGCGTACTCGGCCTCGCGGCGCTCCGTCTCGATCACGCGCATCTTCTCGTAGAAGTCGTAGTTGCCCGTGTACGTGCGCAGCTCGCCGCCATCGATCTCCACGATCTTGGCGACGATGCGGTTCATGATCTCGCGGTCGTGGCACGTCATCACGACGGTGCCCGTGTAGTCCTTGAGGAAGCCCTCGAGCCACAGGATCGATTCGAGGTCCTAGTAGTTCGTGGGCTCGTCGAGGAGCAACAGATCGGGGCGCGCGAGCAGGATCTGCGCGAGCGCGACGCGCATCTTCCAACCGCCGGACAGCGTGCCGACGTCGTTCTGCATTTGATCGTCGTGGAACCCGAGGCCCTTCAGGATCGCTTGCGCGCGCGCCTCGAGCTCGTAGCCGCCGAGGTCCTGATAGCGCGCCTGCACCTCGCCAAATCGCGCGACCACCTCGTCGAGGTCATCGCCCGGATCCTCGAGCTTCGCGCCGAGCACGGCCAGCTCCTCGCCGAGCGCCGCGACCTCACCCGCGCCCGCGCACGTCTCTGCGAGAATGCTGCGGCCTTTCAGCTCGCCGACGTCCTGGCGGAAGTAGCCGAGCGTGAGCTTCTTGGGGCGCTCGATCGCGCCGTCGTCCGGCTGCTCCTCGCCGGAGATCATGCGGAAGATCGTGCTCTTTCCCGCGCCGTTCGGACCGACCAAGCCGACCTTCTCGCCGGGGTTGATCTGGAACGACGCCTCGACGAACAAGATCTGTCCGCCGTACTGCTTGCTGACGGAGGAAAACGCGATCACGGCCGCGCTCTATAGCACGGTCACTCGTCGCGAGGTTTCGGGTTTCGCTGACGGGCTTTGCGGTGCGCTGCGAGCTTTTCCGCCTTGGCCTGGCGCTCCGCGGCGGTGACTCGCTCGGCCGCGAGCTTGTGGAAGCTCGCGAGTCGCTCGGGTGTCACGGCGTCACGCACCGCGCACCCCGGCTCGTTCTGGTGCTTGCAGTCGCGGAAGCGGCAGTTCTGCGCGAGCTCGTCGATGTCGTCGAACGCGATCTCGTCGTCGTCATCGTCTACCCACTGGGCGAGCTCTCGCATCCCGGGCGTGTCGATCCAGCTGCCGCCATCGCTCGCGACGAAGAGCTCGCGATGGGTGGTGGTGTGCTTGCCACGATCATCGGCGCGGATCTCGCGCACCTCCTGGCGCGTGCCGATCAGCGCGTTGAGCAGCGTGGACTTGCCGACGCCGGAGCTGCCGAGCATCACGCACGTCTTGCCGGGGCCACCGTACGGGCGCAGCGCGTCGAGGCCATTGTCCGTCTGTGCCGACACCGCGAGCACCGGCACGTCGGCGACGGCACGCAGCGCATCGATCGCCGCCGCCGGATCATCGACGAGATCGATCTTGGACAGCACGAGCACGGGCTGGATCTTGCCGTCGCGCAGCAGGCCGATGTAGCGATCGAGGCGCGCGGGCGACAGATCCGAGTTGGCGCTGGTGAGCACGAAGCCCACGTCGATGTTCGCCGCGATCGGCTGCGGCACCGTTGCCTCGCCCGCTGCTTTGCGCACGAGGAACGAGCTCCGCGGCTCGATCTCGCGCACCACACCGGCGCCGTTCTCGGCGACCGCTTCCTCCCAGCGATCCACCGTCACCCAATCGCCCACGGTGGGCAGCTCGCGCTTGTCGACCGCAGTGTGAAACTGCTTTCCTGTCAGCTCGACCCACGCAGTGCGGCCCGCATCGTCCAGGGCGCGATACGCCCCACGGTGCTCCGCGACGATCCGGACGCGAATCGGCGATGCCGACATGGCGCTCACCATAGCGCCATTTGCTACCGTCGGGTCATGGCCGACACCGAGCGTGCGAAGCTCCAGCTCGAGCTCGTGCGTCGGTTCTCGGCCGCGATCGCAACAAGCCGGTCGCGACCGGCCACGCGATCTTCCTCGTCAAGACGTGATCACGCGGA
>JAEYYV010000310.1 GCA_023428295.1 Pseudomonadota bacterium | reverse complement strand
CTTCTGGCCCGAGCACGGGGTCTGGGCGGATAGTGTCGCCGGTGGCCCTCACACCGTCGTGACGGCCTGACCCGAGCAGAAGGAAGCACGCGTATGAAGGTCGGTGTCCCCAAGGAAGTCAAGGTCCACGAGTACCGCGTCGCGATCACGCCGATCGGTGTGCACGAGCTCACCGCGCACGGCCACGAGGTCTTCATCGAGCGCGGAGCGGGGGAGGGCTCCTCCATCCTCGACGAGGAGTACGTCGCCGCCGGCGCTCAGATCGTGCCCGATGCCGACACCGCCTGGGGCGAGGCCGACATGGTGCTCAAGGTGAAGGAGCCCATCGCGGAGGAGTACCACCGACTGCGCGAGGACCTGACGCTGTTCACCTACCTGCACCTCGCGGCCGACAAGCCACTCACCGAGAAACTGCTGGAGACCAAGGTCACCGGCATCGCCTACGAGACGGTGCAGCTGCCCTCCGGGGGACTGCCGCTGCTCTACCCGATGTCCGAGGTCGCCGGGTGCCTCGCGCCGCAGGTCGGCGCCTACTGGATGACGAAGGCCCACGGCGGCCGGGGCGTGCTGATGGGCGGCGTCGGCGGTGTGGCCAACGCGAAGGTCGTCATCATCGGCGCCGGCGTCTCGGGCCAGAACGCGGCCAACATCGCGCTGGGCATGGGTGCGGACGTCACGCTGCTCGACACCGACCTCGACAAGCTGCGGATGTCGTTCTGGCGCTACAACAACCGCGTGCACGGGCTCGCCTCGTCGAAGCTCGCGATCGAGCAGCAGGTGACCGAGGCGGACATGGTCATCGGCGCCGTGCTCATCCCGGGCGCCGCCGCGCCGAAGCTGGTCAGCAACGAGCTGGTCTCACGGATGAAGCCGGGCTCGGTGCTCGTCGACATCGCCGTCGACCAGGGTGGGTGCTTCGAGGACACCCACGCAACGACCCACGCCGACCCCATCTACGCGGTGCACAACTCGACGTTCTACTGCGTGGCGAACATGCCGGGCGCGGTGCCCAACACCTCGACCTACGCGCTCACCAACGCGACGCTTCCCTACGTCATGGCGCTGGCCGACAAGGGCTGGCGCCAGGCGAGCCGCGACGACCACAGCCTGGCCCTCGGACTCAACACGTACGCCGGCCGGCTCACGAACGCTCCGGTGGGCGAGGCGGTGGGCGTCGAGGCCGAGCCGCTGGACGCCGTCCTGGCGTGACCGAGGCCCCGCCCGCCGCGACCGCGCCGTCCGAGATCGGGCGCGCGGTCCGAACCTACCTCGACCACCTCTCGGTCGAGCGCGGGCTGGCGAAGAACACGCTGACGTCGTACCGGCGCGACCTGCGGCGCTACCTCGACCACCTGGCCGAGGCCGGGATCGGTGAGCTGGCGCAGGTCAGCGAGGCGACCGTGGCGGGCTTCCTGGTGCGGCTTCGCGAGGGCGATGCCGAGCACCCTGCCTTGAGCTCGACCTCGGCGGCGCGGACGGTGGTGGCGGTGCGGGGCTTCCACAAGTTCGCGGTCGCCGACGGGCTGGCCACGACGGACCCGGCCAGCGGGGTCAAGCCGCCGACGCCGGCCAAGCGGCTGCCCAAGGCGCTCCCGCTCGCCGACGTCGAGGCGATCCTCGAGGCCGCGGGCGCGCCCGGCCCCCCCCTGGCGTTGCGTGACCGCGCGCTCCTCGAGGTGCTCTACGGCACCGGCGCACGGATCTCCGAGGCGGGCGGCCTCGACGTCGACGACCTGGACCTGACCGACGGCACCGTGCTGCTGCGCGGCAAGGGCGGCAAGGAGCGCATCGTGCCGGTCGGGTCGTTCGCACGCGAGGCCGTCGACGCCTACCTGGTCCGCGCCCGCCCTGAGCTCGCCGGGATCTCGACAGGCTCGACCACCGGTGGAGCGCTGTTCCTCAACGCCCGCGGCGGACGGCTCTCGCGACAGTCCGCGTGGGCGGTGCTGGTCAAGGCCGCCGACCGGGCCGGAGTGACGAAGGACGTGTCGCCGCACACCCTGCGGCACTCCTTCGCGACCCACCTGCTCGACGGCGGGGCCGACGTCCGGGTCGTCCAGGAGCTGCTCGGGCATGCCTCGGTGACCACGACGCAGGTCTATACGCTCGTGACCGTGGAGAACCTCCGGGAAGTGTTCGCGACGGCGCACCCGAGGGCCCGTGACTGACCTTCTCGACGAGATCACCCGCGCAGCGTCCGACCGTGGGTTGACCCTCTACCCACACCAGGAGGAGGCGATCCTCGCGGTGCTGGCCAGCGACAACGTCGTCCTCGCGACGCCTACGGGCTCGGGGAAGTCGCTGGTCGCGGCCGCGGCGCACCGAGCCGCGCTGGCCGAGGACCGGGTGTCGTTCTACACCGCGCCCATCAAGGCCCTGGTCAGCGAGAAGTTCTTCGCGTTGTGCGATGTGTTCGGCGCGGTCAACGTCGGCATGCTCACCGGGGACGCGGCGGTCAACTCGGAGGCGCCGATCATCGTGTGCACGGCCGAGGTGCTGGCCAACATCGCGCTGCGCGAGGGCGGCGACGGGCCCCTCGGTGTCCAGCCATGCCTGGTCGTGATGGACGAGTTCCACTTCTACGGCGACCCCGACCGCGGCTGGGCCTGGCAGGTGCCGCTGCTGGAACTGC
The DNA here is from genome assembly GCA_023428295.1 of Pseudomonadota bacterium. Lineage (GTDB taxonomy): Bacteria > Myxococcota_A > Polyangia > Haliangiales > Haliangiaceae > JABFXX01. Next base: position 532 of record JAEYYV010000310.1, on the reverse strand, counting down.
CGAGTGCGCAGTTCCTGTTGATGTCGGCGACGCTCGGAGACGTCGCGTTCCTGCGCGCGGACCTCACGCGACGGACGGGTCGTCCCACCGCGCTGGTGGCCAACGCGGCCCGGCCGGTGCCGCTGTTCTACAGCTACGCGACCACGCCCATGCACGAGACGATCACCGATCTGCTCGACACCAAACAGGCGCCGATCTACGTCGTGCACTTCACGCAGGCCGCCGCGCTCGAACGCGCGCAGGCGCTCATGAGCATCAACGTCGCCACCAAGGACCAGAAGGCGGCGCTGCGCGACATGATCGGCGCGTTCCGGTTCTCGACATCGTTCGGTGCGACGCTGTCACGGCTGGTGCGCCACGGCATCGGAGTGCACCACGCGGGCATGCTGCCCAAGTACCGCAGGCTGGTCGAACAGCTCGCACAGGCCGGGCTGCTCAAGATCATCTGTGGCACAGACACACTCGGTGTCGGCATCAACGTCCCGATCCGCACCGTGGTGTTCTCGGCGCTGTCGAAGTACGACGGCACCCG
>JAEYYV010000309.1 GCA_023428295.1 Pseudomonadota bacterium | reverse complement strand
GCGGACGTTCGCCTCCAGCACGAGCCGAACGTCGCTGGCGTTCGCCGGCAGCACCGGCGCGATGGCGACCGCGTCCTCCGACGGCTGGTTCGCGTTCGCAGGCTCGGACTCTCCGAGCGCGCCCGTGGCGGTGCCGTCGAGCGGCTCCCCCTGCGCGTCGTACAGGTCGAGGCGGTACGTACCCGCGCCGAACATCGCTTCGAGGTCGTCTTCGGTGACGTCGAGCGGCAGCTCGACCGGCTTGCGGTCGGCGCCGATCACGTTGCGCGGCCGGCCTCGCGTGTGGCGGCGTACGCGCCAGAATGCGGCCTCCGGTGGAACGCGCAGCGGCCTCCCGTTCGGATCGCGAGCGAGCGGGACGATCAGCGGCTTGGCAACGGCGGGGGCAGGTGTTGAGATCGACATGCAAGCATCCTGCACATCGAGTTGGACAACCTTTGTCCAGTCGAGCTAACCGTGCGATCCTGGCCGCGCACGGTGCTGATCCCGGCCTTCGCAACGTCACCCGCGGTGCTTCGGCACCGGCCGGAAGCCCTTTCCGCGCCCTGCCCCGAGGCCAACCAGTTCAACCGCTTGGCCGTCGCCCCAGACGAAAGGCACTTCGCGTATCCCTTCGCCGAAGGGCCTGGAAAGGCTTTTCGGAAGCCTTCTCCGACGACAAACGCCGCTCCAGAACGCGATCTTGGCGGTGACGATCACCGAGGTGCGCGTGTACCGGCGCGGTGAAACCGGCCAGGTCGCGCGAGCGTTCCGCATCCTGGAGGCGCTCCGCGGCTTCCCGGAGGGCCGCACGCTCGAACAGCTCGCCGAGCTGGTCGGCGTCCACGTGCGCACCGTCAAGCGCGACCTCGCCGAGCTGGCCGACGCACACATCCAGATCGACCGCACGCCGATCGACGGTCGCGCCGCCGCGCGCCTCGAAGACGAGAGCACGCGCACCGTGCCGATCTCGCGCCGCGAGCGTTACACGCTGCTCGCGATCCGCCGCATGTTCGACGTGTTCAAGGGCACGCCGTTCGCCGAGGACGTCGAGTCCCTGCTCGCCAAGCTGCTCCAGCGCACGACCGCCAAGGAGCGCGCCGAGCTGACCGCCGATCGCGATCGCTTCGCGTACATCCCTGACGGTGGCACCAAGGTGTACCGCGGCAAGGAGGACGTGATCGACGCGCTGCAAACCGGCGTACTTATGCGCCGCATCGTCAAGTTTGCCTACCGCGCCGGCAGTGGCCGCGCCTCCCGCGGTTACCTCGCGCCGTTCTCGCTAGTCGTGTTCAAGCACGGCCTGTACGTCGTCGGCCGCCGGCTCGACGATCCCGGCGCCGGCCTCACGATCCCGCGCGGTGCCACCGAGCGCTTCGCCGTCGAACGCTGACGCCGAGGCGCTCCGCGGACACGCGTTCGCGGTCCCCGTCGACTTCCGCCTCGACGAGGAGATCCCGAGCGGCTTCGACATCTACGCCGCCGACGTCGCCGACGCCCACCGCGTCATTATCGAGTTCAGCAAGGAGCGCGCCGCCTACGCCCGCGCCCGCGAGTGGCACAAGCTACAGACCATCGAGAACCAGCCCGCCGGCTCGGTGCTCGTCTCGTTCCCGTGCTCGAACCTCGCCCCCGTCGTCTCGTGGGTCCTCGAATGGGGGCCACACGCCCGCGCGATTGCCCCGCGCGCTCTGATTGACGCCGTGGTGGCCGAGCTGGACACCGCTCGCTCGCTGTACAGCCCTCGCGAGCACGGGTAATCGGTGGTTCGAGTCGGCTAGCCGTCACTCGTACTCGACGACTTCGTGCCGGCTCAGACCGTGCGTCGCGAGCTTCACATCGGCGCGAGCATCGTGCGCGCGAAGCCGTTCGAATAGTCGCCGGGTCGGCTCGACATGAGCGCTGTGTGTAGAGCCGTTCTCACGGCGATAGAACCGGCTCGGTGCGAACACGAGGCCCTTCACGGGGATGGTGTCAGGCTGCGGAAGGTCCCAGCCCCGCTGATGGAACAGTCGCCGCATATCGCCGCCCGCCAAGAACATTGCCAATTGACGCAGGTGTTCGAGAGCGGCGTACCAGGGGTCGTTGGAGGTCGACTTGACCTCAAGAAGGAAGATCCTCCACTCGCACTCCCTTCGGCCGAGCAGCAGCACATCCGCCGTAATCTGGCCGGAACGCGAGTTGACGAGCGGAATCTCGTTGATGCCGTCGGCCACGGTCCAGCCGAGGCACTCGCGAACGGGATTTCCGACGAGCAATTCGTGCTCAAGCTCGTGCTCGGGATCCCGTGCCTTGTCCTTGTTGCCGCGCCGGTAGCGAACGTCACGGTCATCGAGACCGCCGGGGTATCCCATGCTCTCGCGCTTCCAGGCCGGTGCGATGGTCGCCAGTTCGTCCCAAAGCTTCAGCGCGTGGTCGATGCGCTCGTCGATGTCAGGACCGTTGTCCCAGCCGACGGAGCTGCCCAGGCCGAGCCACTCTGCGCCCCATTCCTGAATCGTTCGGATCGTCACGTCCGGCCCTCGTGATCGCCGTGGCACTCGATACCGTTGAAGATCTCGAACCGCATGCTCACCATCCTACACTCGCGATCAGGTTCGCCGCTCGGCGATGCGCTGCTCCTGGCCGCACCGCTCGCTCTTGTAGCGGCCCTGGCCGCACCGCCAACAGCAGCGGTGCCCGCAGGCGCAGACGTAGAAGGTTTCGCCCGGGCTCGGCCCGATGATGGTTCGACAGGTGTCGCAGGTCATGACAGCTCCGCATTGCGATGAACAGCCTCGGCGAGTTCGTCGGTAAAGTGTTGCTTGAGGTAGGCGGTCTGATACGTCACCCGGGCGTATCCGACGGCGTGCGCACGGTTGAAGCTGTACCCGGTCCACTTCGCGAGGAGATCGAAGGCGGCGCCAGCCACCTCGCCGTCGACGTTGCGAGCGACCGCCGCCGCCACGAACATGTCGCGCTCCTCGGGGACCTTCCTCCGCCCGCCCAGCGCGCGCCGAAGCAGGTCGGCGCGGCAGAGCGAGTAGCCTGCGACCGCCTGCGCGATCTGCATGACCTGCTCCTGGTAGACGAGCACTCCGTAGGTGTCTGCGAGGATCGGCGCGATCAACGGGTACTCGTCGTGATCGCGACCGTGCTTCCGCGCGATGAAGTCGTCGACCATGCCGCTCTCGATCGGCGACGGGCGATAGAGCGCCACCACCGCAAATATATCCTCGATACGATCGGGCCGAAGCTGGCGCAGCAGCGCGCGCATCCCATCCGATTCGAGTTGAAACACATCGGTGGTGTCACCCGCCGCGAGCATCCGAAACACCGCTCGATCGTCGGTCGGGATCGTCGCGATGTTCAGCGGCGGCTCGCCGATAGCTCGCCGCCGCTTGTCGACCAACTCGACGGCGTCGCGGATCACCGTGAGCGTCGCGAGACTGTGGAAGTCGAACGTGATCAACCCCGCCCGCTCGACCTCGGCCTTGTTGAGCGGCACGAGTGGGACGAAGTCGTCGCCTTGACAGGGCACGTGTTCCCTTGCCGGATGGCACGTGATCACGAGCGTCACCCCGCGAAAGTAGGGGTGAGGATCGACCGCGACGCGCGCGACGTGCTCGTTGCCGTAGCGCTCGGCGACGTACTGCACGATCTCATCGCGACGGCGAGCACAGACATCGACGTCGATATCCGGCAGCATCGCGCGCTCGGGGTTGAGGAACCGTTCGAACAGCAGCCCGTGCTGGATCGGGTCGATGTCGGTGATCCCGAGCGCCCACGCGACCAGACAGCCAGCGCTGGAGCCGCGGCCAGGCCCGATCGGGATACCGCGTGCCTTGGCCCAGCGAATGAGGTCCCCGACGATCAGGAAGTAGCGCGCGTGGCCCATCGTGCAGATGGCGTCGAGCTCCCCGTGTGTGCGCGCGCGATAGGCATCGGGCTCGGCCGCCTCGATCACGTCGAGCCGCGCGGCGAGGCCGTCCTCGACGAGCATACGCAGGTGGCTCTCCTCGGTCTGACCGTCCGGCACGGAGACGCGAGGTAGGAGCCGTGCGGCTTCCAGCTCAGGCATGATGACCACCGATACGAACGGGCCGGCCGGTACCGCCAATCACGCTCAGCTCGGACGAGCGGCGGGCGCTCACGCGGTTGTCGAAGCAGCCCACCGGCGTGCGCCTCGCGGTCGCGCGCCGCGCGCGGATCATCCTGGCCGCCGCCGGACAGCGCGGCGAGCCGCCGATGACGGGGAAGGAGATCGCGCGACGCCTCCGGACGTCACCACAGACGGTTTCGTTGTGGCGAAGGCGGTTCGTGCGGTCGAGGCTCGCGGCGCTCACCCCTGTTTAATACAGAGCGCGCTCGGCGCTCCCACGCGGCCCCGGCAACCTCCTGGGATCGCGGCGCTTGCTGCTATACGCGGTCGAGCGCCTTGAATAAGTCCGGACCGCTCGATCACTCGAACGTCGTGCGCTCCGCCAGCGCCGCGATCTGACCGGCCACGGTCTCCGGGTCGGGGAGCCGGCCGCCGATCGCGGCCATCTGGGTCTCGGCGATGAGGTGCGCGAGCAGCTCGCGCACCTCGTGCTTGAAGTCGTCACGGTCGAGCTTGCGGTTGATCATGGGTGGGTCCTCATACGGTCCAGGTCTCGCCGTCGTGCCTGCGATCGACGCGAGGAAACAGCTCGCCGTAGCGATCACCGACGAAGCTGTGGATCGGCACGACGCGCTCGGGTGCCAGTGCGTCGACGAACCGGCGCAGATCCGGAACGAAGGCGTGTCCGGACGCGTGGTGGTGCGAGAGCGGGATCCCGCGTTCGCTCGCCCAGGTCTGCAACGCGCTCCCCGACTCGTCGCGCAGGTAGCCTGGCCACATCGACCACGCGAGGGCCGCGCCATCGAGGCACCCAGCGACATCGAGATCGCGGGCCATGCTGCCGCGGAACAGCATGAGCAGCTCGCCGGCCCGCGTGCTCAGCTCCTCGGCGTAGATGCGCGACGCGCGCACGGCGTCCGTGCGCTCGAACGCCTCGGCCTGAATCACGCGGGCCTTCTGGCCGCGCGGAAGGAACACACGCACGCCGTCCCAGCTCGCTTGCGGGATCGTCGACGTGAGCCCGGTCGCGGCTGCCATCGTCGCGGCGTAGAGGTCGAGCACCAGCTCGCGTCCCGAACGCCGGGCCGCCTTGAACATCGTGACCAAGCGGTCGATGTTCTGCGCCGAGAACGCGGCGAGCACCATGCCGCGCGTCGTGCGCGCCAGCTCGACCACGGACGCCTCGACATCGACCTCCGAGGGACCACGTGCCGCGGGATCGGCGTCCTCGCGGATGTTGGTGCCCTCCATGAGCAGCACGTCGACCCGGGGCGGCTCGCGCAGCAGGCGCTCGAACACGCCGCGCTTGCGACCATGCGCGCGGAAGTCGCCCGTGTAGAACAAGCGCCGGCTGTCGGCCTCGACGAGCAGCGAGTATGCGTCGAACGCGCTGTGGTCGTTCAGGTACGACGTGACCGTGAACGGGCCGATCGTCATCGGCTCGCGATCGCGTAGGAACGCGATCGGCTGACGCGGCGCCGACGCGCCGGTGAAGAAGCTCGCCTCGGCGAGAATGCGCCAACCGGCTTCGCCCATCACGATCGGCGCCGCGATCTCGGTCGCGAGCCCGTAGTGGTCGGGGTGCGGATGCGAGATCACGACCGCGCGCAGCGTCGGATCGTGCGCCGCGAGCCCGGGCACGGCCGGCAACGGGACGTCCTCGTCGCGCCCGGCCCACAGCGGGCGCCCGAGGTCGAGCACGATCCGCTCGCCGCGCGCCTCCACCTCGATGCAGCTACCGCCGACCTCGTTCGTTCCCCGATGGATCCGGACCTTCATGAATGACCACGGTAGGACCGCGCTCTGACAGCGACGGCTCCAACCGCTTCAGCCTGCGCAGCGGTGCAACATGCTCGGCGAAGAACCCATGCCCGTGATCACCGCGTTGTCGGCGAGTCGTCGTAGGATACCGAGACCGCGCGCGGGTGCGCGGTGCTGACGATCCATGGGGAGCTACTGGTTCGCACCATCGCCGCCGAAGCAGGAAGGCTCGCGGATCTCGCTCTGCTCGGCGAGTGCATGCCCACATCCTGAGCGTCAGCCCGTAGGGGTAGCGTCGATGTGAACCGAATCCGCTCTCGCTTCTCCAACCACCATCGCGCGCCAAGGAACACAAATGGAAAACATCACTTACGAAGCCCTTGTTGCCGCCGTTACCGGGACCGATGCCGGCTTCCGCGTCATCACGCGCCTTGAGCCGCTCGGTGGTCCGAACGACAAGATCTTCCCGCCCACATTCGGCGATTCGGTTCGCGTGCCGTCCAGAGTTGATGAGCCAGAGCGCGACGCTCGCCGGACGAAATACGCGCTCGAATGGAGGCGAGTCGGCAGCACGTCGAAGCTTTGTGTGGTCCTCGACTCGGTGGCTTCGCAGGCGAACCGCTTGGAGTCTGCTCTGCTCGACGCCTACGAGCGTGATGAGTTCAAGTTCCCACTGGTGCGAGTCGATTTCACGGGCGAGACTAACGACGATCCAGACCTCGACCTGTCCACGATCTGTGGTGATGGGTACGTGACCACACTCGAGGCACCTCATCGTCTTGCCGACGCTCTGATCCGCGACAGCCTTCGCGATGGCACTCCGTTTCCGCGTTCGACGGAAGGACGACGGTTCGCGGCCGCGACACCTTCGAATGCCACCGCACTCCTCGATCTGGATCCCGGATCGCTAGTCTTCGGGGTCTGGGACTCGACCCGACTGGATGGGAGGGTTGGAGCCAAGTACCAGCGCACGTTGGTGAGCGAAGTTGTCGGGGTTGGCGTGGAGTTGGGCGTCAAGAGCAAAAGCCGCATCGATCCCACCGGGATCGAGAAGACCGAGATCTACGAGCCCGAGAACGCGCAGGACGGATGGACGATCGACCTAGGCACTGCGAAGAAGAAAAACGGGAAGCCGATTCTGCTCAAGCGAGATGAAAAGAAAGAGAAAGCAGGAACGCCGGCAGTGATCAATCACGGCAACGTCAAGCCGTCCATCGATCCCGAGGCTGGCGGCGTGACGATCGAGTATGCCGAGCAGACCACGGTGCTGTCGCTTCCCGCACTTCGTCGTCTCCGGTTCCCGCAACGACTCGACGGCAGCGCCTTCACAAAGGACGAGCGCATCGAAGCTGAGAGCGCTGCTCGCACTGCGTTGGCTGCGCTCGGGTTGGCTGCGATCGCCTATCAGCGTGAGTCCGGATACGATCTCCGGTCGCGCTGCGCGCTTCGGCCACTGCATTCGCTTGTACTTCAACTCCTCCCAGCAGATGGCTCGCCGGCGCGCGAGTTCACTCTCGACGCGACCGTCGCGAAAGACATCGTGGAGAAGGCCACGCAAGCGCTTGAGGTCGCGGGCCTGCCGTGGCGAAAGCAACCACTCGATCTCAAGCCCGCGCCGAGGCTAGTCGCGCTCATTCGCAAGAGCCGCGAACTCACCGCTGTGGCCGAGGCAAGCCAGGAGACTTCCCCGTCGTGATCGCGATCGAGGTAGAGTTCATCGCCAACCGATACGTGGCGTCGAGCTACTACGACCGCAGCAAGCCCGAGTGGCCGCCCCACCCGGCACGGCTCTTCTCTGCCCTCGTCGCAACGGCCTTCGACGATGGCGCGATCTCGGAGGACTTTCGCCGCGCGCTCCAATGGCTTGAGCGTCAGGGGCCACCGCACATCCTCGCCAGCGAGGCATCGGAGAGGTCGGTCATTGCCACCTATGTACCAACGCCAGGGCCGACTGTTCTAGGCGACTGGTCCCGACAAGAAGCCAAGCTCCGCGAGGAAGAGGAAGCACTCGAAGACACGCAACGGTCTGGCGACGCGAAGGCCGTGCGCTCTGCTGAACGCCGCGTTAGTGCTGCGCGCAAGAAGCTCGACGAGCAGATCGCGCGCGCAATTGCAGACGATGGCACAGCATCCGCTCCTGCTTGCGCAGCTGCCCTCAGACTCTTGCCGGCGAGTCCGGGAAGGCAACCGCGCCGTCTACCATCGGTGACGCCGCACGACCCGCGGGTAGGCTACGTCTGGCCGGATGCCGTCCCAGATGAAGGGATCCGTGACGCAATCAGCGCGCTGGCCGCTCGCCTGATTCGGCTCGGTCACAGTTCGTCGCTAGTGTCGTGCCGAGTCACCGCTCGCGTTCCAGAGCGCGCTGAGCTCGAGGTGTGGACGCCATGCGACGACCTCGACGCCGACGTCATCCTCCGGACCGTTGACGCGGACCAGTTAACCAACCTCGAGCGCGCGTTTCAGCACCACCGCGGCGTGGACCCTCGCACGCTACCTGCACGACAGCAGGGCTATCGTCGCGGCGATGGAGGCGATGCTCAACCATCGTTCAGCGTCTTCGGCGAGTGGATCGCTCTACGAGAAATCGAAGCTGAGGATGCGCCTCGAATTGGCGTTTCGGCCACACGAACGGAGGATGTCACGCGAGTGCTTCGCGGCGCGCTGTTGCATCACGCCGACGATCCAGCGCCCTCCGTCCTTTCCGGTCATGCGCCGGAAGGAGGACGATTGGAACAGCCGCACGTCGCCTTCTTGGCGCTTCCGGACGTCGGCTCGTCGTACGCTACCGGTCGAGTCCTTGGCGCCGCGATCGTCTTACCGCGCGAGATTCAGGAAACGGATCGAAGGGCGATTCTTCGCGCGATCGGTCGCTGGGAAGATGCTGGCTGCCAGCTCACGCTAGGACGTTCGGGTGTGATGCGGCTCGAGCGGATCGTGACTCGTGAACCGCGGACGACGTTTGACCGGATCACCTGGAGTCGGCCGGCCCGCCGCTGGGCAACGGTGACGCCGGTCGCACTTGATGAGAACCCAGGCGACCTGTTGTCGCGCGATCCGAACGTAGTCGCGGATGCCGCGGCCCGCGCCGAGGAGCTTGTCGCTCGCGCATGTGCGCGAGTTGGGCTGCCCTTGCCAACGTGGGTACAGGTGATGCGGCGGTCGTGGTTCGGCGCAGCGCCAGCTGCTCGCCGGTTCATGCCGTACCCGCGCAAGGAAGGTGCACTCCGTCGCGTGTGCGTCCATGCTGAGCTGCTTTTTGACGAGCAGGTCTCCGGGCCATTGGTGTTGGGAGCCGGCCGCTATTTTGGGCTCGGGCTGTGTCGCCCAATTCCCGAGGAGCGCAACCGCTGATGCTCGATATCGAGCATTTCGAGGAGTTCTTCGGTGCGATGTGGACGCGCGAAGATGCTGACGGGCGCCGCCGGCCGCTGAAGCCCTTCGACTGGCAAGTGCGGCTGCTGAGCCAGGTCCGCTCCGATGGATGGCCATCCACTCTCGACCTTCCAACCGGGTCTGGAAAAACCGCGGCGCTCGACATCGCGTTGTTCGCACTCGCGCTCGATGCTTTCGTTGCGCCTGATCAGCGACGACAGCCACGGCGCATTATCCTCGTCGTGGATCGCCGGGTCGTGGTCGATCAGGCATATCGGCGCGCGGTCCACCTCGCGAGCCAACTCCAGAGCGCCAGTGGCGGCGTGCTCGGGCGCGTAGCCGAGGCACTACGATCGCTTCAGTGTGACGCCACAGCGTTGCCGCTGCTGCCCGCGATCCTACGCGGTGGCATGCCTCGCGAGTCGGATTGGGCGCGAACGCCACACCAGCCGACAATCCTTGTATCCACCGTCGACCAAGTCGGATCGAGGTTGCTGTTTCGCGGGTACGGCGTGTCTGACTCGATGAAACCTGTCCACGCGGGACTGCTCGGCCGCGACACACTGTACCTACTCGATGAGGTTCATCTTTCGCGTCCCTTCGAGCAAACACTCGATGCGATCTCCACGGTGTACGCCCGAGCCAATGGTCTCGATGCGACAAACGCGCGCCCGATCCGCGCGGTCCGGATGTCCGCCACTGTTGCTGAGCGGCCGAACGATACCTTCACGTGGAGCGAAGCAGACCGGCCGACGCTCGGCCCGAGGCTCTCAGCATCCAAGCGCGCACGCCTGAGAACCATAGAGACACCGAGCGATCCCCTTCGGTCGCGTGAACTGCTCGCGCGAGCCTGTGTCGAAGAGACCAACCGCATCGTTGCCGACGGAGTGAGGCGGGTTGTCGCCGTCATCGTCAACCGCGTCGACACGGCTCGGCGCATCGCAACACTTGCCTCCGATGAGCTCCCCGACGGCTGGAGCGTTCGGCTGGTGACCGGTCGGATGCGACCTCTCGATCGCGCGGACCTGGAACGCGATCTTGTTGAACGCATTCGCGCTGGGCGTTCTCGCACCAACGAGCAGATCCTGGTTGTTTCGACGCAGGCGATCGAGGCTGGCGCGGACTTCGATTTCGATGCGCTCATCACCGAGTGCGCGAGTCTGGACGCTCTAAGACAGCGCTTCGGCAGGCTCGATCGCATGGGCGACCTTGTCACTACCGACGCTGTGGTGCTGGCCGGATCTCGCGACGTGGACGAATCGGCGGGCCCCGATCCGATCTACGGAATCGCGATTCGCGAAACCTGGGCCTGGCTCAGATCACCTGACGGAACAGAGAACGGCGATGTTGAAGTCGTAGATTTCGGCGTCGATGCGATGAACGCGCGCATCGCACGTCTGCCGGACGGCAAGCGCTCGAAGTTGCTCACGCCCAAACGCGCGGCGCCGGTTCTTGTCGGAAGCCATCTCGATCGTTGGGTCCAAACGTTGCCGCAGCCATCTGCTGATCCCGACATCGCCGCGTTTCTCCACGGACCTGATCGAGAGACGGCCGACGTCCATGTCGTGTGGAGAGCGGACATCGATCCGGCCGCAATCGGTGAGCCTAACCTCGAAGGTTTGAGCGAAATGCTCGATGTTGTTCCGCCGAGCGCGCTCGAAGCGCTATCGCTTCCAATCTGGGCTCTGCGCAGTTGGCTCGGCGTGGTCGCCATGCGCGGGCAAGGGCAGCAAGTCGCCTCACCTGCTATCGCGGATGTCGAAGGCACGACTGCGCCGATGGACGAGGACGCTCGCGGGATCGCACCAGCTCTCGTCTGGAGTGGCGACACCGTCGCCATCGCGCGCAAGCCAGAAGAGATCAAGCCAGGTGATACGCTCGTCGTCCCCGCGCTCTACGGCGGAATCAGTCAGACGTTCGCGTGTTGGGATCCTGAAGCGGCCGAGCCGGTGATGGATCGAGGCGATGAAGCACAGCTCATCCAGCGCGCTCGCGCAGTTGTTAGGTGGCATCCAGGTGTGCTTCGCGCATGGAATCTCCCTGACGTCCTCCGTTCGGGACCGACTCCGCGAAGTACGGAGGACGAGGTGTCGACGAACGACGCCCGGATAGCCTTCGAAGATTGGCGTGGCCAGGCTCTCTTGTCGGAAACGATGCCCGCTTGGGCGCAGTGCTTGCTCTCGGCGCTCACGAATCGGACCACTCTCGTCGAGGTAGTGACCACCGCTGGCACATGGAGGGCAACCCTTGGCGGTCGTCGCGTTGAGCGTGAGGACCTGCGGCGCCTAGCGGGGATCGTGTCGTTCTCCGCCAGCGGCTCGGCTGACGCGACGACTGAGAACGACGGCGGGAGTTTTCTCGGAACGGCGATTTCGCTCGATCAGCACCTCGACGGTGTCGCGTCGTTCGCCAATCGCTTCGCTCTCGCGCTGTCTCTGACAGAGACACTCATAAGCGACATTACGCTGGCGGCTCGCCTTCATGACCTTGGGAAAGCCGATCCTCGGTTTCAGCTCATGCTCCACGGCGGAGACTCCGTTCGGCACGCTGTCGCCTCAACACTCTTGGCTAAGTCTGAGTTGCCGGCGGCCGATCGAGCGGCGCGTGAGCGCGCTCGCGTTGCAGCTCGCTATCCACGCGGCATGCGACACGAGCTCATGTCAGTGGCCCTGGTTGAGGCAAATCCGACACTCGCAGCCCGCGCGCATGACTGGGATCTGGTTCTGCACCTTGTTGCCTCTCATCACGGATGGTGCCGCCCACTGGCACCCCCGATCCGTGATCGTGAGCCCGTGAACGTGGAAGCAACGTTCGATGGGATCTCGCTCAGCGAGAAGAGCGATCACACGTTGGCCCGCATTGATTCAGGCATCACCGAGCGGTTCTGGCGCCTCGTACGACGATATGGGTGGTGGGGGTTGGCGTGGCTCGAGGCAATCGTACGTCTCGCAGATCACCGCGAGAGCGAGAAGGAGCAGCGCGATGACTGAGTTCGACGGCGTCGTCCATGGACTCGACGGTGGGACTCCACTTGGGTTCCTCGCTGGAGTCGGACTCCAGCGCGTGCTTTCGACTCGCTTTCCGCAGGTGACGCTCTCATGGCGGCTCCTCGACGCCTGGCGACCGGTCATACAGGGTGTCGCATCGTTCGAAACTATCGTCGAAAGCGTGCTCTCCGACGCTGCCAGCTGGAGAGACAGTGCCCTTCTACGATTCCGTTATCTGAAGCAGGAGAAGCGCGGACCTAAGTCTGTCCAGGGACTTCGCGCGCCGATCGGCATTCTGCGTGCTTGGCTGTCTCTGAGACGAGATTCCGGCGACGAAGAGGCACTCGCCTATGCATGTGCCCTCATGTGCGAGACAGCCACCGAGGTGATCGACGAGTCCGTACCCTTGGAGATCGTCGCGCAGGATCACCTTCCGGTCGATGAGGACGGCCCCCTCGACTCTGTTTCGATGCCGACATTCTTCGACTTCACCAGCAGGAACGCTTATTTCATTGCGCAGGTTGAGGAGATACGCGGCTATCTCACTCAGGAGATCGTGTCCGAAGAGCTTTCTCGCGGCCAACTTGTGAAGGCACCACGCACGTTGTGCTGGGCGCCAACGGCTGATACGCCGGCCGCGATCTACACGGGCTTCGGGGGTGGATCCTTGCCAGTCGCGGAGTGGCTGGGGTTCCGCGGACTCGCGTGCTTTCCTGTTAGCGGAACCGGCGATCGGATGATCACGACGGGATGCGAAGGGCGACGAAAACAGGGTGAGTTCATATGGCCTCTATGGGAGGTAGCAGCTGGTGTGGAGTCGGTCCGCACGCTGGTTGCCCATCCGTCGCTAGCGAGGCTGGACGGCGATGCACGGCACGCGCTGGGGATCTCGACGGTGTTGCGCGCGTCGCTGACAAAGCAGGCCGACGGCTACGATGGGATGTTTTCCCCAGCGCGCCCCGTGATGAGCGCAACCAAGACGAAGAGCCTCCGAGGGGATCGGCCAGAAACGTGATATGGGCACGACGGCCACACATGAGCTGACGGAGACGCCGTGACCACCTTGCGTGAGTTGCGCGCGCTCGTGGCCAAGGGCGAGTCGTCCACGCTGGAGCTGAAGCGCTCCACGGGAGAGCTACGCGAGGCGATGCAGACGATCTGCGCGTTCGCCAACGCCAAGGGCGGCCAGGTCGTGATCGGCGCCAAGCCGAACGGCGAGATCATCGGCCAGCAGGTCAGCGAGCAGACGCTCCACGACATCTCGGCGGCGCGCGACAAGTTCGAGCCGCCGATCGAGATCGAGGTCGAGCGCGTGAAGGTCAACGCGACCTTGTCCGTGCTCGTGCTGACCGTGGCCGGCCTGACCGACTCGGTGCCGTTCACGTACGACGGCCGGCCGTTCGAGCGCGTGAACAACACCACGCGCAAGATGCCGCGCGAGCGGTTCGAGGCGCTACTGCTCGAACGCATGCACAGCCGGCGGCGCTGGGAGAACCAGATCGCCGACGAGATGACGATCAAGGACATCGATCGCGACGAGGTATTCCGCATCCTGCGCAACATTGAGGGTGCGGGACGGATCTCGGGACCGTCGGCGCGAACGCTGCCCGAGGCGCTCGATCGGCTCGGCCTACGCGAGAACGGCAAGATCCTCCGCGCCGCCATCGTGCTGTTCGGCAAGAAGTTCATGCCGAACTATCCGCAGTGCGAGATCCGCATGGCGCGGTTCCGCGGCACAGACAAAGCCGAGTTCATGGATCAGCGCAGCGTGCGCGGCCCGGCGTTCAAGCTGCTCGAAGAGGCGCAGTTGTTCTGCGAGCGTCACTTCCCGCTTCCCGCGAAGATCGTTCCGACGCAGTTGCGACGCGTCGAGACGCCGCTGATTCCGCCCGACGCGCTGCGCGAAATCCTGGTGAACGCGATCATCCACCGCGACTACTCGAACCCAGGCGGCGCGATGTTCCTGGCGATCTACGACGACCGTGTCGAGATTGGCAGCATCGGCGCGTTCCCGCGCGGGATCACGGCGGACCTGTTGCGACGCCGGCACAAGTCGGTGCTCCGCAACCCGATCATCGCCGACACGTTCCACCGCACCGGGCTGATCGAGCGCTGGGGCCGCGGCACCAACCGCGTCGCCGAGATGTGCAAGGCCGCCGGTATCGCGCCGCCGACCTTCGAGGGCTCGTCGATCGGCGTCGATGTCACGTTCCACGTACCTGTCGCGCAGGGTCGGCCGACAGGACAAGTCACAGGACAAGTCGCAGGACAAGTCACCGACCAAGTCACAGGACAAGTCACAGCCGAGGTCGCGCGCCTCTTAGCCGTGCTCGCTGGCGCCCGGCAGCCGCTCTCGCGCACGGAGCTGCAAGCGGCCCTCAAGCTCCAGAGCCGCGCACACTTTGGCGCGGCGTACCTCAGCCCGACCCTGGCGACTGGTCTCATCGAGATGACCATCCCCGACAAGCCGAACAGCCGGCTCCAGAGGTACCGGCTCACCGCCGCCGGACGCGACGCGCTCGACGCCAAGGAGCGCGCTTGAGCGCGTGGCAAAATTTTTCCACGGCGCAGCCGATCCACCCCGATCCCACCGGACCAGGGCGGACCAGGGAACCCGCTAACCTGCCGAGACGCTTGCAAGGCCACGAGACTCATTGCAGATCGTGGTTCGTCTCGGCGAGGTTCGAGTCCCCCCGCTCGCACAACATTTTGTCGACGAGGACGGTGCTGCGGCTAGTGCGGCAGCACGCGGAACATGTCGCGCAGATAGACTCTCGATCGAGACGATGCAGCCGAGGCAACGATCGCAGCGAGCTCCGGGCGTGCATGCGGGCGTGCGCGTCGCGGAGGGATGAGCGGCTGCAGTTATCCAGCCGTTTCGGATAACTGCCACCTCCGACGACGATGAACCCTCGGCGATCAATTGCTCTTTGAAGATGATCTTCGAGGACAGCGAGCCGGGGAACAGTTATTCGAGATCTTCGAATAGCTGGCGAGATCGCGCGGACGCTAACAACGCGACGCCGCGATCGTGTCCGACCTTCGCGATAGGCTCAGTCGCATGCGAGCTACCGGAAAGCGCAAGGCGCCCGCATCGGTGCGGCACAGGCAGCCCCAGAAGCAGCGCTCGCGCTCCGTGGCCAACGAAGACGAGTCGGAGTTGGACGAAATCTACAAGGGGACGTCCGAGATTCGACTTCCTGCCGATGCACACGTCGTCGGCGAACCGGTCACGGTCACCCAGCTTCTTCGTCCGAGTGGCGTGCGCGCCGGCCTCTTCGCAGTGTGCGAGCGAAATGGCGCCGCGTACGAAGTGAGTCTCGTTGATGTGATGTTCGCAGCGGGAAGCGCTGCAGACGCTCTTGTGGCTCGCTACCGCACTTGGCTGGGACTCGTCTCGTCGGCAGGATCTGCCGCGTCGAAAAGCCGTCCGCACAAGGTCGTCGAGGGCGACGTCGAGATCGGCACGCCTACTGATCTCGTCGTGCTCGCGTGCCGGTCGAACGCGTTGCACTGCCGGATGCTCGGGAGCTCTCGCGTAGTCACGTTGCGCACGGCGGTGCGCGACGAGGTTCCCGGTGCGATCATCACGGTCGTCCCGACGAAGCAGTGGACGCACGCGCGCCACCCGTACATCAACGGCGAGATCACTGTGATGCGCTTCGACGCTGAGGCGCTCGGGCTCCCTCTGCTCGCACTCAGGAATGAAGGTGAATGGGATCCCGAACACGAGTACTGGGGGGAAGAAGGTGAGCCACTCGAGCCGTGGGCCAAAGCGATCATCGCGCGTGGTACTCGCCCGATGGTCGAGATGGAGCAAATCATCCCGGGTGCAGACCCCGAAGACTGGGATTCCGACCCGATCATGGACGCCGCCGACCTGCGCGAATCCGGTGACGTTCGCGCCGCATACAAGGCGCTGATGGATCTCCTCGCACGTGATCTCCGCTGCCTCGATGCGCACGCTCACCTCGGTAACCTCGAGTTCGATCACAGCCCCAAACAGGCGCTGCGGCACTACGAGATGGGCATGACCATCGGCGCGCTCTCGCTCGGGAAAGACTTCGATGGTGTGCTGCCGTGGGGCCTGGTCGACAACCGCCCGTTCCTGCGCTGCTTGCATGGTGTCGGCATCGCGAACTGGCGTCTCGGTGACGTTCGCCTCGCCAAGGCGGCGTTCACGAAGATGTTGTGGCTCAACCCCGGAGACAACCAGGGCGCCCGGTTCTGTCTCGCGGCGATGGCAGCGGGCAAGTCGTGGGATGAAATCGCATGAGGACTCCCACGCGAGAAACGCCGACCGCCTTCAGCGCACCTGGCGCATCACCGAGACCGAGGTCTGGGAGCACTGACGCGCTCGACACCGTGCAGTTCATCCGCTTCGACGACGAGATGATCGGCAGCCTCGGCATGATCGTGATCCAGGCTGGGCTTGATTGCCGGTTCGGTGAACGTGACGGCAGCCCTTCCCCCACCGCGGAGCATGCGGCTACGACGACCTGTGGATGTTGCGCGCGGCCCCGGCGACGTTCTCGGTCGCTCGGAGGACGCGTTCGACGACGAGCTTCTCGAGCTCGCTCAGGTTCCTCCACTCGGTCGGGACGCCGTGCGCGGTGGCCAGGTTCATCACCGGAATCAGATCCTTCACCAGCTTCTCGAAGCGCTCGGTCGGGGCGCCCGTGGCGGTCGACATGATCCTGGATCCGGACGCGAGCTCGACGTGAAGCTCGACGCGACCCGCTCCACTCTGCATCCCGATGCTTCCGAGCCCGGTGGTGAGCGACGCGATCTCTGACCACGGGATCCGATGCGTGCGAAACATGTTCGCGACCAGGAGGCCGGCCTCGTCGGCCACGAAACGAATCATGAGCCCGCGGGCCAGCAGATACAGCCACGCCAGCGCGAGGACGATGACGAGTCCCACCAGCGGCGCGCTCGCGCCGTATTCCAGCACGAGAACGACCGCGATCCCGACCGGGAAGGCTCCACAGATGAGCGTCAGAAATGTCATCCAGAACAGCGGCGCGCCGCGGCGGATCGTGTGCCTCGTCGTCATCCCCTCATCACATCAGGTATCTGACGCTTGCGATACTAGCGAGAGTTCTCCAAGCGGCGGTCAGGGTTTTGGCGATCATATCCACGTCCTTGCGCCAGCGCAGCGAGTTCACCTCGCCGACGCGCAGGCGGGCTTCACCGGCTAAGCAGATCGTCGCGTACCACTCGTCACCTTCGGCCTTCGCCGCCACGAGGAGCCGAACGTACTGCTCGAAGTCCCACGCGACGATCTCGGGCCGCTCGACCTTGAACATGCCGATGCGCGGTGCCGTGATGATCATCTCGCAATCGGCCGCGTACTTCAGCGGCTTGGACAACACCGCGAGGATGTTGTTGATACGCTTGAGGGACTACTTCGGGATCGGCCGCACGGCGAGGCAAGAAACTTGACACGCCGTGGCCGGTCGGAATGATCGACGCATGGACGCTGCCGAACAGATCACGCTCATCATCGAGAGCAAGCTGCTGCCCTGGGCGGAGATCTGCGCACGGTATCCCGATCAGTTCGTCTGCTTGGTCGACGTGACGAAGGTCGAGCCACGCAGCCCGACGATCGCGACGGGGAGGGTCGTCGGCCATGGCCCGACACGACGTATAGCGTTCGATCCCATTCGCACCGACTTTCGATACGCGACATGGACCGTCGTGTTCACCGGCAAGTCAAAGAAGCCCTTGCGGCGTCCCCCGGTGTTCTTTGCTTGATGAAGGTCACGAGCCCCTTTGACTACGAGGGCGAGCTAATCCTCGTCGAAGTGCAACTCCGTGGGCCACGCGGAACGGCCCTGCGCCGGCTCGTGCTGGACACCGGCGCTGCGGCCACGACGCTGCTACCCGACCTCATCGACGAGCTTGGCTACGGCGCACGCGACGGCGACAAGAGCACCAGAGTACACAGCGCGATCGGCGAGGAGCACGGCTACTCGCTGAACGTCTCGGAGTTCTCGGCGCTTGGGGTCACCACGCCGGACTTCATGGTCAACGTGTTCGATCTCGATCACGAAGGGTTCGACGGGCTGCTCGGGATGAACTTCCTCCGGCACTTCAACTTCGAGGTTCGCCCCGACGACCGGCAGATCATCGTCGAGTTGATCAGCGGCAACTGGAGCCCTATCGTTGACGAGAAGTAAGGGGCAGCGCCCCACGACGATGTACTCGGTCCTCGTAGACGACTCGGCCAGGCTCACCGCCGAGGACGTCGCTCGTTCCCCGGACCGATCAGCCAGATCTGCGAGGTGGCATCCAAGGATCTCCGGCCGGGACTACGTGTCCGAGCTGCGAAGCTACGAAGGTACGGATGTTCTGATTCTCGATGCCGCAGCCGATGAGTCCGCTGGGCACCCGCAGCAATGAAATCGCGTGCCGCAAAATCGTCCCCGATTTCCGACTGCAGAATCGCCGCGGTCGGCGAGGCAGTCGCGTGGCAGTGAGATCGCGGGCCTGAATCGGTCCGCTTGGCGGCAGGTGCGTCACGACTCACGTGATCAGCGAGGATCGAGCGGGAGCAACCGGAACATCGTCAGCGCAACGCGTGATCATTGCATGATCTCGTGACAGTTAGAGATTGGCGATCAGCGCGCGTAGTGTTCGAGTCCCCCCCCGCTCGCAGTTCTCGCATCACGGTGATGGCACGCGCACGATGACGCGATCGGCGAGTCCGGTGCTGCTCGTCATCGCGACGTTGTCGGCGACCACGACGAGCAACCCACCGTCGGGCTCGGCGGCGATCGCGTCGACGCTCTGACCGCGTCCGCCCGCGCGCACGATCGTCGGCGCGGACCAGCCGCTCGCTTCGCGCGTGCGCACGACGACCTGGCGACGCTGCGCCGGGGCGCTCGCGGAGTAGACCGCTGCAAGACGACCGTCGGCGAGGCGAGCGAGCTGGAGATCGAGATGTGCCGAGCTGTCGATCACCTCGATGCTCGCGCTGCCCGCGACAGGATCGATCGCGACGACCTTGCGCTCGTGGACGAGATGCCCGGGCGTCCACAACGGCACGTAGACAACCCCGTTGCCGTCGGCGACCGCGCCTTCGGGGTGGAGCTCGTGACCCGGCCCGAGATCGACGAGGTAGTGGCCGGCGGCGGCGCCGCTCGCGAGCGCGAACCGTTGCACGAGGAGCTGTTGCTTGCTCGTCGCGTTGTGGACGACGGTGGTCACGACGTACGCCTCGGTCGCTGTTGTCGTGATGCCGTGCACCGGGCCTTGCGTGTCGATCACGGAGTGCGTCGAGGTCAACGCGGTGGGGAGGCCGCCGAGCGACGTGAACAGCGGCGAGGTGTGCACGGCGGACGCGAAGAAGATCTCGTGGTCGGTCGCGCCCGCATCGAGCACGACGACGGCCTGGCCCACGGGCGCGACGTGGACGGCGCGCACGGGCTGCGAGACCGAGATCGATCCCCATCCGAGCCAGGTCGCGCCTCCATCGAGCGATCGCGCGAACGATGGCGTACCACCCGCGAGGATCTGGCGCTGCGCGAACAGAGCGCCGGGGACCTCGAAGATACGACCGAGAAACGCGAGCTCGGCATCGTCGGCCCGGCGGTCGACCACCGTCCACGGCTGGCCCGGGCCCGCGGAGCTCATGAGGGATCCGGAGATCGTTTCCGAGACATAGGTGACGCTATCGGACAGCACGAAGCGTCGCCCGTCGCTTCGCACGAGCGGCGGCAGCGTGACGACGGGCGTCCGGATGTCGTTGCCGAGCCGAAGGCCGTCGAGCTCGCTATCGGTTGGCTGCGCGGGGGCGGGTGGCAGCTTCATCGTGAAGAGCGCGTTGTCGATGCGCTGCACGAGCGTGTCGCCTTGCAGTGCGACGTTCGTCATCCGCGCGTACTCGAGCGATGACTCGAACGGGTAGTTCGCGAACGCATCGAGCGTGTAGTCGGCGCGTGTGCCGCCGAACGGCCACGTACGCACGAAGCCGCCAGGCGCAGCGCCGCCGAGATAGAGGTAGGGCCCGGTTTGAAACACGTGGAGCGACTCGCACGGATTGTTGTTGGCGCCCACCGCCCAGCGTCCATCTGCGTTGCCGACCTCGACGATCTGGAGGAAGCCGGCATCGGTCGAGCTCGCGCGCGCGCAGTACGCGCCGAAGATCCGGTCGACCTGGCCCGGCTCGCGAGCGCGCGCGATCGCGACCTTGCGCAGATCGTGTGGTCGTCCGTCATGGTTCTCGAGCCGATCGTCGCGCTCCGGGAGGAGGAGCTCGCTCGTCCAGCGATCGGCGGCTCCAGCACCCGATGCACGCATGCGAACGAGGCCGGCGCTCGTGGGCGTCGGTAGCGTCGTCACGACATCGACGATGGGGCCCGTGCCCGCGACGAGCGCGAGCGGATCGAGGTAGGGCACGTTGCGGTCGTAGGCGCACTCGAGTCGGCTCGACGAGCTGTACCGATCGTGGCGCACGTCGCGATACGTGATCTGCGACGTGACCTCGGCGAGACGCACGAGCTGACTGCAATCGCCGTCCGCACCTCTGATGCCGTGGATGCTGCGGTACGCGATCCACATTCCGCCTCCGCTTCGCGGAAGCATCGTGAGGGCGTCACCCTGCAGCGTCACGTAGGTCTGCCATGCGGGCTCGTTCACGTCTGCGTCGAGAACGAGGCGGCGATATGTCCAGTCGGCAGGACCGCCACGCGCCGGACGTTCGGCGAGCACGAAGACCGGATCGACGGCATCGCGATACACGACGTACAGGCGATCGTTCTCGTCGATCGCGATGCGCACCGAGGTCGCGCCGACCTGCTCGTACGGTCGCGACACCGTCTCGAACCCGAAACCGGTCCCTGTCCACGACGCGACGACGACGCTGGCCGCCTGGGCCTTGCGGGCGAGGAACGTCATGTGCGGATAGCCGCCGCTGTCGAGGGCGAGCGTGGCTGCTTCCGTGACGAGCGGCGCCCATTGGCCCGGCGTCGCGCCAGATAGATCGCGCGGCGCGACCGCGAGCTCCGGGCCAGGTGGAGCGAGCGGGTGGGCGGCCACCTCGATCGGCACTCGCTGGCTCAGCGCGCCGTGCGTGATCACGAGCGAGGTGGAGCCCGCTGCGATCGCGGTCACGACACCGTCCGGATCGACGCTCGCTATCGCGCCGCCCTCGATCGCGTAGCTGGTCGCATCGTCGCCCGAGACGCGCACGGTCGGATCGGCTCCGCCGGGATAGCCGGCGAGGGTGAACGCGTGAGCGGCGCGGCGTTCGCCGGGCGCCATGCGAAGCACGGGCTGGTAGCCGAGCACCTCGAGCGGCTCGCCGCCATAGCCGACCACACGCGCGGTCTTCGTGTCGAACGCTTCCGGCAGAGACTGGTCGCCGAAGTACACGCGCAACATGACGTACGTGCGCCGGTACGCCGAGTGCGGCGTGATCCGCAGGCGGTGCACACCGGGCTCGATCCGCTCCGTGGTCCACTCGGGGCCCTTGGGCCCGAGCCACGACTCGGGCTCGATGAACCACTCGACCGGCGCGTCCACGAGGTTCCCGTCGTCATCGCGCAGCCTCACGTCGATCGCGAGCTCGCTACCCGCAGCCACGTAGTACGGCTCGTCGGTGACCAGCCCTTCGACGTGGGGCCGCGGCAGCGTGAGCTCGTCGGGATCGTCACAGCCGCCGCAGCCGGCGAGCACGAGCGAGCAAGCGAGCGCGAACCGCCAGGTCATCTAGTCCCCCGTCGTGAACGTGAGCGTGATCGTCGTCGGGAGCGGGATGCCCTCGGCGTTTACGATCGCGGTCGATAGCGTGAGCGTGTGCAGCGTCCGCGCTGCGAGCGGTGCGTGGATCAACTGGAACGTCGTCGTCGACAGCTGCGCGAGCGAGATCGCGATGTTCGTCATCCCGTCGGTCAGCGAGACGGCGGTCGTCGGCAGCGTGACCGGCGTGTTGAACACGAGCTCGATCGGCGCGGTCCGATCGAAGCCCGTCGCGCCGCTTGCCGGCGTGCTCGACGCGAGCGCAGGAATCGGCGCACCCGTGACGACGCCGATACGTCGATCGTCGGGGTGAATCCAGCTGCCGACGAGGTTCTTCGCGTTGTCGGGGAGCACGATCTCGTAGCGCGTGTTGCCCTCGAGCGGCACGGTCCAGCGCAGCGCGTACACGCCGGCGATGTCGCCGACGACGCTCGGAATCACCGTGCCATCGGGGTGGCGGAGAATCGGATCGCCCGTGCGCGCACGATCGAACGGCACGATGATCGGCACGGCATGACCGTTCGCCTCGACCCTCCATGTCTCGGTGAACGTGCACACACCGTCGGTGTCACGTGCGAGCGCGCCGCCGGCATCGCACGAGAGACGCGGCGGAACGTCCCGCGGGTCATCGCGATGCGGTGGATCTCCGACGGAGAACCACGCGACTGGCAGCGGCACGTCTTGATAGCGCCATGGCTGCACGCGGTAGCGGGCGTGCGAGTACCAGACCGCGAGTCGCACCTGCGAGCCAACGAGCCACGGCTCGTTCGGCGTGATCGTTAACGTGCCGGTCGCCTCGTCGAAGCGGGCCTGGTGCTTGACGCGCGTGCCATCGAACGTGCGCAAGAGTTGGTAGCCCCAGCTCTCCTCGTTCGTCGGCGGCCGGTTCATGCGCACGACGATCGGCGCCGACGCGGTCAGCTTGCCGTCCGCTGGTTCGAGCGATGCGATGCGCGGCAGGTCTTCGACCTCGTAGTAGCCGTCCTCGGCTGGCGTGAGCTCGTGCGCGCCCTCGCAGATCGTGATCACGTCAGCGGCTTCGCCGGCGAGACAGACCGCGACGTCGTAGGGCCGCTCGCCACGCGCCCAGCTGGAGTAGCGCGGCGCACTCGCAGGTTCGGCGCGAACGGGAGCTTGCGGCGCGAGCTTGCAGCTCGGCTCTGCGCCGTAGATGCCGACGGGCTGGTGACCACGCTCGCGGACGACGACCGGCTCGCCGTGGATCTTCACGATGCCACACTCGGTGATCTCGAGCTTGCCGCCCGAGCGCACCCAGTCGAACGGCTGTGGCTGCACGGTCTCGTAGCTCCAGCGGCCATGACCCACCGCTGCGAAGTCGTACGTGAACGACAGCGGCAACAGCGAGTAGCCGGTGCGCAGTGCCTCGGGCTGGGCCGGCAGAATGGGACCGGCCCACAGAAAGCCCTCGCGAGGATGCCGATCGAGGTCGACCTGCGCGAGGTACGTGTCGTCGGTGTCGTCCCAGTTCTCGATCACCGGCCCGGCGACGAGCCCGCGGTCGTCGGGGAGCTTCGCGCTGCGCGCGGGCAGCCACACGTGGTCTGCGCCGAGGAAGAAGCCGTACGTGCTCAGGCTCGGCATCGGTAACGGCGTGTTCGGGCCGCCGCCGAGCAGCTGCGTGTGGAGCTCCTGCACGAGCGTGATCACGTGTGGCTTACCGGAGTCGTCGTGCGCGAGGACGCTGCGGCAACCCACCGAGAAGAACCGGTTCGCCGCAGGCGTGTCGAGGACGGTGGCCGACGTCGTCACGGTCTTCGTCTGCCAGGGCGACGTCTCGTTCGCGCGCGACACGTGCATGACCTGGCTGCCACCCGAGTCGTCGACCTGCTGGAACACGATGTCGTGCCCACTACCGGCCGCGCCGATCGCGAGATCGTCGCAGGTCTCGTGAAACCAGTGCGAGGTCGGAGTGAACGGCCGCGGTATCGGCTCGGACGTCACGCTGTCGCCCGGTCGCCAGCGATGCAGCGTGATCGCCTGATCGCCGGTGCGTTTGCGCATCACGATCCACACGGTGCCCGACGCGTCGCGCGTCGCATCGAGATCGCCGATGTGCCACGGCGCGATGTCATTCAGAGGCACGCGTTCCCACGGCACGTCGAGGCCTCCGACCGCCAGGTCGAAGCCTTCGCGATCGGCAGGCGGAAACACGACGACCACGCGATCATCGAGCGCGACGGTCGCAGTCAGTGCTCCTTCCCACTCGTCCCACTCGACCGACCCGCCCGTCGGTTCGAAATGAACGCGTCGGCCGATCACGGTTCCCGACTCGGGAATGCCAACCGTCGGTGTACGCGCAGGCCACGGCAGCGTGGCCGGAACGAGACGCTCCGCGATCGGATCGAGTGTTGGCTCGCCGGCGTCGGGCTCGTCACACCCGCTGCAACCACCCAGGTTCACCACGACGCCCACAACACCCAGTACGACAGCGAACCACGCAGACATCACCCTGATGGTCACCCGTGTTGCGCGCCTCCTGCAATTTGATGTGGGGGTCGAGCGGGGTATCGGCGATCCGCGTGTTACGCCTCGTCGGAGTCCAGCGTCATGCGTGCAACTCCCGACGATGTCCTCGGAATGGCGTACTTCGCGCGCGTCGTCGAAGCGCGATCGTTTAGCGACGCGGCGCGAGCGCTGAAGGTCTCGAAGTCCGCGGTCAGTGCGCGTGTCGCTCGGCTCGAAGCGCGGCTCGGACTTCAGCTCCTCCATCGGACAACCCGGCGGTTGGCCTTGACCGCCGACGGCGTACGCATCTACGAGCGATGCGCGCGCGTCATCGCAGAAGCAGACGAAGCCGCAGACATCGCCGCTGGAGCGAGCGCTGCGCCACGCGGCACGCTGCGCGTACATGCGCCGCCGGGGGTTCAGGCGTACTTGACCAAGGCGCTCGCTGACTTCATGCAGCTCCACCCAGCGGTGCGCGTCGAGCTGCGCCTCAGCGATCACATGCCGGACCTCACCGCGGGCCACCTCGACGTCGCGCTCGTGATCGCCGGCCGGCTGTCCGACTCCGGGCTGACGACGCGCAAGCTGGGCGACGTTCGAGTGACCGCCTGCGCCTCGGCACCGTATCTGCGACGGCGCGGCATTCCGTTTCGACCGCAGGACCTCGTGCTTCACGACTGCGTGTCCCACTCCCTCCAGCAGCGCAGCGACGACTACGTGTTTCAGACGGGAGAGGGCCCGGTGTCGATGACCAGCCTCTCGCGGCTCGTCGCGGATGACATGCGGTTCTTGCGAGAGTCCGCGCTCGCCGGGCTCGGCATCGTCATGGTTCCCGAGCTCCTCGTAGTCGATGACCTCGCCGCAGGTCGGCTTCATCGCGTGCTCGACGACTTCCTCACGGGCGATCTGGCCGTCCACGCCCTCCATCCCCATGGACGCCGCGCACCCGCGAGCGTGCGAGCCTTTCTCGATCACCTCGCGACGCTGTTTCGCGAGTCGCCGCGGGAGCGCGCCGCGGCGCGAGCTCCATCACGACGGCGAGGACGGGCGATCACGATGACCGCACAAGACGTTCGTCGGCTCACCGCGGTCGCGGCTCTCTACGAGGACGTCGAGCCCAACGCGGCGTTCGAGCTCGCGCAGTCGGCCGCGCACGCCAACGTATTGGTCGCCTCGAAGATCCCGCGCACGTCCGTGACCATGAACTCTCGCGTGCGTCTGAGAGGCGCGGACGGACACCTGAAGGAGGTGTCTCTGGTCTATCCGTGGGCTGCGAGCGCGGATCAGATCTCGGTCACCTCCGCGTTCGGGCGAGCGTTGCTCGGGGCAACCATCGGCGCCGAGGTCCGCGACGGAAAGCGGCGCGCGACACTCGTCGCGATTCCGTACCAGCCCGAGGCCGCGGGCGATCATCACCTGTGAGGCGGCAGCGGCACTGTTCGGATTTCCGCACAGTCTGACCGCGGAATCGGTCTACAGCGGTCTCGTGTCGCGACCTACCGTCGAGGAGGCATGAACATCGAAGCGACCAGGGAGCAGCTCCAGCGCGATGTGCGCGGACTCGGCGCGCTCGAGTCCATCCAGATGGTGATCGGTATCAGCGTGCTCGCGACGATCGCGGTGCGAGCGAGCTTCGCGAACGGTGGTGTCGCGATCGCGGTCATCTTGGCCCTCGTGTATCTCGCGATGGCAGTTCGCATGCGGCTAGGAGCCGAGAGCGCGCGTCGCGAGCTCTGGCTCCTCGAAGCACGTCAT
Source organism: Pseudomonadota bacterium (assembly GCA_023428295.1). Classification (GTDB taxonomy): domain Bacteria; phylum Myxococcota_A; class Polyangia; order Haliangiales; family Haliangiaceae; genus JABFXX01. The sequence goes on along the minus strand of JAEYYV010000309.1, from coordinate 29,930 downwards.
CCGTCCGCGCCGTCGAGGACTGCCCCTGACGTCTCGGACGATCCGTATCGTCCGATGCCGCGCGAGACCGCACTTCGTCCTCCGTCGCGCGGTTTGCGGATCGCGAGCCATGCAGCGATCGCTGTGCTGGCGACCGGCGTGACGCTCGCGTGCGTCGCGATCGCGAGCTGAGCGAACCGACGAGCTACTCGTTCGTCTTGCCGAAGAAGTTCGACAGGAGCGATCCGGACATGTCCTCGATCGAGTTGCCGAGGCGATTGCCGCTGACCGCATCCGCGAGGCCGAGCGGCGTCGGCGTCAGCGCGGAGGCCGTGCCCGTCATCGCGCCGTGAAGGAAGGGACCCATGCCGGTGAGGTTCGCCGGGTTGTTCTTGTAGGTCTGGTAGCCCGTGTACGCGCCGCCGAGGAACGGCAGCGCCTTGCCACCGCCTCGCATCGCCGACTGGAATCCGCGACTCGACGGCATGTGGCTCATCATGTCCATCTTGTTCGACGCGAGGCCGATGCCGAGCGAGACGCCGTCGGGGTTCGAGCTCCGCGGCATCGGCATCCTGGGAGCCGAGCTGAAGTCGAACTGCGGGAGGTCTGGATTGTAGTCTTCGAAGGACATTGGCCGACCACTCTAGTGGAGCGCGTGATCTGCGGTCAACGTCGATATCGGCGTCGCTTGCCGATCTTTCGACATCCGACAGCAGCAAGCAGGCGCTGTGCCGCGGGATCGCGAACGTCGGTCTCGTCGACGTACCAGCGCGCGCCCGCTGCGGCGAGTCTCGTCAGTGCGTCTGCGAGAAGGTCTGATGAAAGCCGGCGTCCACGCGCGTCCGGAACGAGACCCATGAACGCCATTGCGACGCCGTCACCGACGGGACGCGGCAGGACGAGACCACAGGTCTGACCATCGACCGCAGCCGCAGTCCACCAGCGACTGCGAAACGACGGCGGGACATTGCGCCCGAACGTGTCGAGCGCGTCCTTCGTGTCGGAAGCGAGATAGCGAGACTGCGTCCCGTCGAGAGCGCGCGCGACGAGCGAGTGGAATCCATCGACGCCGAGGTCGCGCTCCGTCACGTGTGTCCAGCGATGGATCGGCGCGGGAGGCGAGACCAGCGTGCGTCGAACGACGACCGACTCGGCGACAAAGCCAAAGCCCGCGGCGACGAGTGCATGATGATGTGCCTCGCTCGCGGCGTGGTCCCACAGCCGAGCCTCGCGAACGTCGCGCGCGACGAGATCCGCGAGCAGCGCGGCGAGCGCGTCGGGATCTCGTCCTGCGAGCGTGGCGAGTCGACCGCGGTCGTCGAGCACCGCGACCGCGTCGATGCGATCGTTCGTCGCGGCGACGATCGTCTGCGTCGGCCCAGCCTCGGGCACCGACACGACCTGCGCCAGCAGCTCCGTGATCTGGTCGCGCTGGTCATCGCGCGCGACCGTGACGATCACTCGGCCCACCAGCTCGGGATCTCGGGGACGTCGTCGCGACACAGCGCGGCGATCTGCGGCGCGACCGTCGCCACCGTTTGTTGCGCGGTGACCATCGCTTCGCCGACGAGCCGGCTCGCGATCGCGCCCGCGGGATCGCGGAACACCGTGAGCCGATACTCGATGACGCCGCTGGGGCGGTGCAGCACGAAGCCGAGGATGCCGAGCTTGCTGTTCGTATCGGAGAGCAACTCCATGACGGCGCCGAGATGCGGCTGACCGGCGACGCCGACGAGCATGCGCACGTGAAGGAGGCCGCGCTCTTCCCACTCGAGGAGGAACGTGCCGCCCTCGTCGGGGAGCGTCACGCGGAGGCCCTTGCCGACGTGCTCCATTGTCAGCTGGGGATCAGCGGTGGTGAGGAACGACGCGAGCGCTGATAGATCGGACACAACTTCGTCCATGACCGTCCATCATACGACGACGATGTCCCGGTCGCGATCGACTGCGATGGAATGGACAAACTCGCATCGCCACCTATTCAGATCGGCGACATGCAGTAAGCGGCTCAGCGACGCGCGCTCAGCGTATCGCGCCAGCCACCGCCGAGCGCCTTGTAGATTCCGACGCTCGCCACTTGCTGATCGCGAAGTGCCTCGACGAGCTCGATCTCGGCTTCGAGCGTGTTCTGCTGCGCGAGGAGTACCTCGAAGTAGCTCGCCTTGCCGGCGCGAAACAGCGCGTCCGCGGTCTCGACCGTGGTAGCGACGGCCGCTTGCTTCCGTTTGCGCAGCTCGACGATCTGCGCGGACTGCTCGATCGCGGAGAGCCCGGTGGCGACCTCTGCGAAGCTCTTCAGCACCACGCTCTGATACTCGTACATGGCCTGGACCTGCGTGGATCTCGCAGCGGCGAACTCTGCTTCGATGGCGCGGCGATTGACCAGCGGCGCGACGAGGCCCGCAGCGAGCGAGGCGACGATCGAATCCGGCGTCGAGATCAGATATCGCGGATCGAACGCACCATAGCCGGCGTCGGCGGTGATCGTGAGCCTCGGGTAGAACGCGGCGCGCGCGGCGGCGAGATCGAATCGCGACGACTCGACTCGCAGCTCGGCCTCGCGGATGTCGGGGCGATTGCGAAGCAGCTCCGATGGAACACCCGTCGCGATCACCGGGACCTCCCGGTGGAGCTTCTCCTTCGCGCGTGCGATCGGACCCGGCATGCGGCCGAGCAGCACGTTCAAACGATTCTCGGCCTCGCGGATCCGCTGCGACGTTTGGGCGTCGAGCGCCATCGTCTCGACGAGCTGTGCCTCGAACTGCTGCACGGCAAGCTCGTTGGCGCGACCCGCTTCTTTCTGCACGCGGACCATCTCCACCGCTTGCGTCTGGCGAGCGATCGTCTCGCGCAGGATGTCTCGCACGTGGTCCTGCGCGAGCAGGTCGTAGTAGTGGACGGCGACCTCGGCGACGAGGTTCGTGATCACGATGTTCGTGCCTTCGATGCTCGCGAGGTACTGCGCGCGCGCGGAGCCACGGAGGCTGCGAAGCCGTCCCCACAGGTCGGCCTCCCACGATGCTTGCAGGCCGATCGACAGCTCGCCGACAGGGTTCGGCGTGAGCCGACCCGGCGTGATCTCCGTCGTCGCATTGCCCGAGCCGTCGGTCGTGTAGCGTCCGTACCGCGTCACGCCCGCGCCGACGGCCGCGGAGATCTGCGGCAGAAGCGCGTCGGTCGACGCTCGGATGCTCGCGCGAGCGATCTCGATCCGCTGCAACGCGATCTGTAGATCGAGGTTGTTCGCGAGCGCCTCGGCGACGAGCGCGCTGAGACCCTCGTCGGCGAAGTAGGCCCGCCAGTCGACGGTCGCGATGCTCGCGCCAGCGCTCGTGTGCTCGAACGACGCGGGCAACGCGAGCTCGCGCACGTTCGCGGACTCGAGCGATGGTGCACACGCGCCGAGCATCGTCGCGACGAGCGCACGCATCTCGAGCGTCACGACAGCGTCTCCGTGACCGCGCTCTTGTTCGGTCCGAAGCGGAGCGCGAGCTGTTTGCACGCGACGTAGAGACCGGGCACGACCAGCGTTCCCCATATCGTCCCCATCACCATGCCGCCGACCGTGGCGGTCCCGATGGTGCGGTTCGCGACCGCCCCGGCGCCGCTCGCGAGTGTCAGCGGGATCAAGCCGGCGATGAACGCGAGGGATGTCATGAGAATCGGGCGAAGCCTCGAGCGTGCCGCCTCGACCACGGCATCGACGGGTGATCGTCCTTCGCGACATTGCAGCTCCGCGTACTCCACGATCAGGATCGCGTTCTTCCCGAGCAGGCCGATGAGCACGATCACCGCGATGTGCGTGTAGATGTTGTTCTCGAGCCCGGCCCAGTCGAGGAGCAGGAACGAGCCGAACAGTCCGGGCGGCAGTGAGAGCAGCACGGCGAACGGCAAGAGAAAGCTCTCGTACTGGGCGGCGAGCACGAGGAACACGAACACGAGGGCGATCAAGCCGACGATCAATCCCTGGTTGCCGGCGTTGGCCTCGTCACGCGAGATGCCGGCCCAATCGATGGCAAACCCACGCGGGAGCTTCTCGTTCGCGACTTCTTGCACCGCCGCGAGGACGTCACCGCTGCTGACGCCGGGCTTGCCTTCGCCGTTGAGCTCCGCCGACGGATACATGTTGTAACGCGTCGTCTGATCGACGCCGTACGACTTCTCGATCGCCAGGAACGACGACATCGCGACCAGCTCGCCACGTTCGCTACGGACCTTGAGCTCGAGCAGCTGCTCGGGTGTGGCGCGATACTCGGGCGACGCCTGGACCATCACCTTGTACATCTTTCCGAAGCGAACGAAGTTGGTCGCGTACTCGCTGCCGATCAGCGTCTGCAGCGTTCCGAGCGCGCTCTCGGCGCTGACGCCGAGCTGCGCCGCGCGATCGACATCGATGCTCACCGTGTACTGCGGATAGCTCGCGTTGAAGATCGTGAACGCGCTCGCGATCTCCGGGCGAGCCTGGAGGTCGACGATGAACTGCTTCACCACGCGCTCCATCTCCACGTAGTCGCCGCGCCCCGTCTTATCGAGCAAGCGGAGCTCGAAGCCACTCGCGTTGCCGTAGCCGGGAATCGACGGCGGCGGGAAGAACTCGATGTCCGCGCCCTGAAGGTGGGCGATGCGCTTCTTCATGGCGGCGATGACCTCTTCGACCGAGTGCGTGCGTTCCGCCCACGGCTTCAGGTTGACGAGGCACGTGCCGTAGGTCGCGCCGGTGCCGTCGGAGAGGATGTTCGTTCCGGCCAACGTGGCGATGCTCTCGACACCGGGGAGCCCGCGACCAGCCTCGCCGATCGCATCGACGATCTCCTTGGTCCGCTCGAGCGTCGCACCCGGCGGCGACGTGATGCTCACGTAGAACATGCCCTGGTCCTCGTTCGGGATGAACCCGGTAGGAACGCGACCCGCGAGCAAGACGCCGCCCGCCGAGAATCCGGCGATCAAGATCCACGCGACGCTGCGTCGCTTCGCCGTGACGCGCGATGCCCTCGCGAAGCTGGTATCGACCCGCGCGTATCCCGCGTTGAAGCGGGTAAAGAATCGATCGGCGAGGCGGCCGACGATCGTCGTCGCCGCGAGCGAGTCGTGCGGGCGAAGGAAGCTGGCGCATAGCGCCGGTGTCAGCGTGAGCGCGACGACGCCGGAGAGCGCGATCGAGATGGCCATCGTGATCCCGAACTGGCGGTAGAAGATGCCGGCTGGTCCGTCGATGAACGCGAGCGGCACGAACACCGCGACCATGACGAGCGTGATCGCGATGATCGCGGGACCGATCTCGCGAAGCGCGGTCTCCGCGGCGACACGAGGCGAGAGCTTGTCGTGCGTGATCTTGTGATGCGCCGCTTCGACGACGACGATCGCGTTGTCGACGACGATGCCGATCGCCAAGACGAGCGCGAACAGCGTGATGAGGTTCAGCGAGAACCCGATCGCCTGGAGAAACGCGAGCGTGCCGACGAGCGAGACCGGTACCGCGAGGATCGGGATCAACGTGGAGCGTCGATCCTGCAGGAACAGGAGCACGACCAACGCGACGAGCACGAACGCTTCGAGCAGCGTCCTCACCACCTCGTGCACCGAGGCGTCGAGAAAGCGGCTGACATCGAAGCTCAGGTCGTAGGCCATGCCCGGCAGAAACGTCTCCTGCTCGAGCGTCACGAGTCGCTCCTTGACGGCCTCGACCACCTCGCGCGCGTTCGAGCCCGGGAGTTGTTTGAGCATGATCGACGCAGCAGGCTTGCCGTCGAACTTTGCCTCGACGTCGAAGTAGGTCGTGCCGAGCTCGACGTCGGCGACGTCCCGGATCCGCAGCAGCTCTCCGTCGGGCTTCGAGCGAATCGGAAGGTTCAGATACTGCTCCGGCGTATTGAGCTTGCCCGTGTACTTGAGGGTGTACTGGAGCGGTGTCCTGGTCTTGTCGCTGTTCTCGCCGATCTTTCCGGGCGCTGCCTCGACGTTGTTCACGCTGAGCGCAGCGAGCACCTCGTCCGCCGACACGTTGTACGCGGTCATCTGATCCGGCTTGAGCCAGACCCGCATCGCGTACTCCTTCGCGCCGAGGATGTCGGCGAAGCCTACGCCTTTGACGCGCTTCAGCTCGGCGAGGATGTTGATGTCGGCAAAGTTGTAGAGGAACTTCTCGTCGTGATCCGGGTTGCGGCTGTGGATGCTCAGGTACATGAGCATCGCGTTCTCTTCCTTGGCGATCGCCACGCCGTTGCGGATCACCTCCGGGGGGAGCTCGCCGAGCACGTCGGTCACGCGGGTCTGAACGTTGATCGCGGCGACGTCCGGATCGGTGCCGGTCTCGAACAAGATCTGGATGACACCGACGCCATCGTTGCCAGCGTCGCTGCTCATGTACTTCATGCCGGGCACGCCGTTGATCGCGCGCTCGAGCGGAACGATCGCGGCCTTCGTCACCGTCTCTGCGTTCGCGCCGGTGTACTCGACGGAGACGTTGACCTCGGGCGGCGCGATGCTTGGAAACAGCGTCATCGGCAGACGCTGGAGTGCGATCACGCCGAGCAGGGTGATCGAGATCGAGATCACCGCCGACAGCACAGGTCGGCGTACGAACTGCGTGAGCACGCTGCTGGCTACCTTCCGCCGACGGTGGGAGCGTGGGCCGCGGCGGTCGCGGCGATCTCGATCCGCATCCCATCCTTGAGCTTCTGGACTCCTTCGCTGACGAACCGTTCGGACTCGGCCAAGCCTCGCTCGACGACGAACGCGTCGGCGTGCCGGGTCCTGATGCCGAGCTTGCGCACGTGCGTCACGTTCTTGTCGTCGAGTACGTAGACGTAGATGTCGCCCTGCACGTCGAAGGTGGACTTCTGCGGTACCAGCAGCGCTCTCGACACCTCGGTCTTGATGACGACCTTGCCGCTACTTCCATGCCGGAGCGTGCTCTCGGGGTTGGAGAACCTGGCGCGATACGCGAGCGTGCCTGTCTCTCGATCTACCTCGCTCTCGATCGCATCGACGACACCCTCGGACGGAAGCATGGTCCCGTCGACGAGCTTGAGAGAGACCGAGCGTGGTTTGCCTCCCGATGCAGACGACAGGTACTCCAGGTTCTCGCGTTCCGTGATCCGGAAGTACGCGAAGACCTCGCTCGTATCCGTGATGGTCGTGAGCAGCTCGTCCTCCGCGACAGCGCTCCCTGTTCTCCGCGGGATGCGGTTCACGCTGCCGTCAAACGGTGCCTTCACCTCCGCGTAGCTCAGCTGGACCGCGGCGCGCTCCGCATTGGCCTTCGCCTCTGCCACCTTCGCGCGTAGCGTCTGCACCTTCGATTCGGCGAGGGCGAGCTCGGCGCTCGAGACGACGTTCTTCTCTTGCAGCAGCTTCGTGTTCTGCAGCTCGAGCTGTGCTGCCTTCAGCTCGGCCTCCGCACCCAACGTGGCCGCACGCGCGACGAGCACCTCTTGCTTGAGGGCGTGCGAGCTCACGGTGAACACCGTCTTTCCTGCGGTCACCGGCTGCCCTTCGTCGACGGTGACCGACTCGAGAACTCCTCGAAACCGCGACCGTAGCTCTGCGCGGCGAACGGCGCGAATCTCTGCGATGTACTCGCGCTCGATCACGACGTCCCGGACGTCCGGCGACGCGACGGGGAAGCGCGGCGCCTCCTCCGTCTTCGACGAAGCTTCCTTCGTGCCGCACCCCGCGGCCAGCAAGCAGACGAAGACGGCACGCATCTGGAAAGACGGCACACCCGCGCCTCTTCCACCTCTCGTGCCACGGGCTAAGGTCATGACACCGCTCGGTGCCGTCCTGCGCTCGTCGGCATTTTTGCCCCACGTGGGGCAGCCCTGTCTCGATGTCGATCCGTCTCCGCTTCACGCTCGCTCTGACCGCTGTCGGTGTCGCCTTGTTCGGCACGTACGCGGTGTGGGCGTACCAGAGCGAGCGTGATGACCTGCGTGACGCGGCGACGAAGGAGATTCGGATCGTCGGGCAGTCGCTCGAGACCTCGATCGGCAATGCGTTGCGCGACAAGCAGCGCGCCGACATCGACGAGACGCTGAACACGCTCGAGAAGCTCGCACCGACGCTCGACATCCACATTCACGACGCTACCGGTTCACCACTTGCGCATTCGCGCGGCGCTGCGTTGGACGATGTCGTGGAGCAGCTCGCCGCGCAGGCCGCGACCTCCAGCACGCAGCGAGTCACGTTCGATCCGCAGCGCATCATCTTCACGGCGTCTCTGACCGCCGATGATGGAACGATCCTCGGGGCGTTGGCGGTCGCCCGCCCCATCGACGACCTGACGAGCGATCTGAAGCGCACGCGCGATCGGCTTCTGCTCGCTCTGCTGATGTTCGTGCTCGCCACCACCGTCGCCGGTCTGTTGCTCGGGACGATCCATGTGAGTCGCCCGATCGCGCGCCTGCTCGAGGGCGTTCGTCACGTGCGGGAAGGCGACTTCCGCACGCGCGTGCAGTCCGGACGCAACGACGAGATCGGCAAGCTGGTCGATGAGTTCAACTCGATGATCGGTGCGCTCGCACAGTCACGGGCTCAGATCGAAGCCGAAGCGGATACTCGATCGCGTCTCGAGCTGGGCCTGCAGCGCGTCGACAAGCTGGTGACCATCGGCCAGCTGTCTGCGGGGCTCGCACACGAGATCGGGTCGCCGCTTCAAGTGCTCTCGGGACGCGCATCGGCGCTCCTCGAGCACGAGGACCCCGAGGTCCGCCGCCAGGCGAAGCTGCTGGTGGGCCAGTGCGACCGCATCACGAGCATCGTCGAGCAGCTGCTCTCGTACGGCCGGAGAAAACCGATCCGCGTCGGCCCGTGCGATCTGGTCGTTCCCGTCGTCGCGGTCATCGACCTCTTGGGCAGCGAGGCGCGCCGCCGAAGTATCGAGGTCACGCTCGAGACCGGTGAGGGTGCCCACGAGATCGTCGGAGACATCGATCAACTGCAGCAGGTGACGCTGAACCTCATGCGCAACGCCCTCAGCGCGACACCTGCTGGCGGTCGGATCACGGTGCGTATCGATCGAGTGAACGATCTCGTGCGCCTGTCTGTTCGCGACACGGGGCCAGGCATCGACCGCGAGACGCAGACGCGCCTCTTCGAGCCGTTCTTCACGACGCGTGCGGAGGAAGGTGGGACGGGGCTCGGGCTCGCGGTCGTGCGTGCGATCGCGAACGAGCATCGTGCGACGATCGAGGTGATCTCGGAGCCAGGGTGTGGCGCGGAGCTCGTCGTAAGCTTTCCGCATCGCAAGGACACTCATGGCTGATCGCGCAAAGATCCTGATCGTCGATGATGACCGATCGGTCGTCGACTACCTCGTCGAGGCGCTCGGCAGTCGCTACGACGTCACCGGCGAGACCAGCCCCACGGCTGCGCTCGAGCGGGTGAGGCTCGACGAGTTCGAGGTGGTGATCAGCGACGTCGAGATGCCGGGAATGCGCGGACCGGATCTGCTCGCCGCGATCCTCGACATCAAGCCGAGACAAGCGGTCCTCATCATCACGGCGTTTGGCAGCATCGAGCTCGCCGTGGAGACGGTACGAGCGGGCGCGTGCGACTTCGTGACCAAGCCGTTCAAGCGCGATGTCTTGATCGTCGCGATCGAGCGCGCGCTCCGCGAGCGACGCATGCGGCGCGAGATCGTGCGACTGCGTCGCGATCTGGGCCAGGACCCGGAGCACGAGATCGTCGCGAACAGTGCTGCGATGCGGAGCGTGCTCGACATCGCACGCAAGGCCGCGCGTTCGGATGCGACGGTGCTGCTCACGGGCGAGAGCGGTGTCGGCAAAGGCGCGCTCGCGCGCTGGATCCATGCGCGCAGCCCACGGCGCGATGGACCGCTCGTGGAGATCAACTGCGCTGCGTTGCCGGCGAGCTTGCTCGAAGCCGAGCTGTTCGGCGTCCGCCGTGGCGCGTACACCGACGCGCGCGAGTCGCGCGATGGCCTGCTCGTGGAGGCGTCGCGAGGCACGCTGTTCCTCGACGAGATCGCCGACATGCCGATCGAGGCGCAAGCAAAGCTCCTGCAGGTGTTGGAGTCGTCGCGCGTGCGACCGCTCGGTGGAACGGCGGAGGTGGAGATCGATGCACGCTTGATCGCCGCGACGAATCGCGATCTCGACGATGCGATCAGGGCCTCGAGGGTTCGTAGCGATCTGTACTTTCGCATCAACGTCGTGCACATCGAGATCCCACCGCTTCGCGCGCGCCCCGAGGACGTTCCGGATCTCGTGCAGGCATTCTTGGGACGTGCATCGCGGAGAGGTCGCGCTCCCATCGGCATCAGCGACGAGGCGATGCGCTGGTTGTGCGCGCACGAGTGGCGCGGCAACGTGCGCGAGCTAGCGAACGTGATCGAGCGCGCCGTCGCGCTGACCGACCACGACACGATCGTGATCGATGATGTTCGCGATCACAGCAAGGCTCCGACGAGCATCGGAGACGAGCTAAACCTCGCGGAGGCGGCTCGCCGTCACCGCCCGCTGGCGCAGATCGAGCTCGCGTACATCCAGCAGGTGATCACCGCGGTCGGCGGAAACATGGCGCACGCCGCGCGTGTCCTCGGAATCGATCGACGTACCCTCTATCGCAAGCTCGGGGACGTCCGTGACCGGCTTCCCGATCAGTAGATGATCACGGGGCCGCAGCCCGGCGCGAGCGCGGGATCGAAGTCCATCGACCACGAGAACAAGAAGCCGTTGTCGTCAGCCCACAGATCCGTCACGCGGAGCTCCCACGTTCCGTTGAGCGGTGCGCCGGCGATGACGTCCCACGGACGCTCGCTGACGTAGTCACCAGGCGCGATCATGTCGTCGAAGATGCCGACCGGAACCAGCGGGCCCTGCCAGAGCGGCGTGCTTCCCGTGGGCACGAAGCAGTACTTCTTGCCGATGCCCGGTTGCGGCTGCACGCCGCTCGAGGCGTTGTCGTTGTCGTTGGCTTCGCCGAGGAAGACGCCCGGCGCGTGCGAGCGGTTGTACGCGTGGAGGATGAGGTGGACGTTGTTCGGCGTGACGAGCTCGATCTGTAGATCCGCGAGCCACGAGTGCTCGATCTCCAAGCAGACCTTCTGCAGCTGGTTGGCATTGGTGAGCGTGCTGTTCGCGGCGAACGTGGACCAGATCGCTTGCGAGATGTACGGCGTGGCGCAGTAGCCAGCGACGCAGTAGCCCGTGCTGCAGGACGCGTCGCTCGAGCACGAACCGCCGTTCTGATCGATACCGTCGGGAAGCGCGAGGGCCTGCACCGTGGGCGGCTCGCAGACAGGGCAATTGCCGACGCCCGAGCAGTCCATGTCGGCGCAGTCGGCGGTGCCGTCTTGATCGTTGTCGAAGCCGTCGTCACACACCTCCGGACCGAACGGTGGAGGAGCGTCTGCACCACCGCCACCATATTGATCTCGACCTTGGGGACCACAGGCGACGACACCAAGGGAGAGGAATAGGGCAACGGCGTGGAGCTTCATGGGCCCCACTCGATATCACAAAGTTCGACGGAGAAACCGCGTTTCTTGAGGGCAGGGTGACGGCCATCCCGATACATCTGGCCACGGACATCGCTGCCTACATCGTCGGCGGGGACTGATGCCCACGCGCATCGCTGATCTGAGCGCCTGACATCGCCAAACGTAGCGCGAGCGCTGGGTGATACCGTCGGAGACATGCGCAGGCTTGTCGTCACGGTGCAGGGCTTCGTTCCACCTCCACCGATCTTCTGACGTGTGGTGGATCCCGCTCGTCGCGATCACGCAGGGCATCGCCACCGATGCGGATCCCGCCGTCGTGGCCATCGTGCGCACCGACGGAACGCTGCGCTGTAGCGGCACGGTGATCGCCGAGCGCGTCGTGCTGACGGCCGCGCACTGTGGTGTGCACGTCGAGCCATCGGCGTTTCGCGTGCTGTTCGGCAACGAGCTGGGCACAACCACCGCGATCGAGGTCGTCGAGGCGATCGCACATCCCGCGTTCGACGCCACCGAGTCGCACGACCTCGCGCTCGTGCTGCTCGCCGACGCGGCACTCGCACCGCCCGTCGCGATGTCATCGATCGCACCGGCGGGGCAGCTGCGCATCGTGGGCTTCGGCGACACCGCGGGAGGGGCCAACGACGCCACGCGCAAGCGGACCGGAACGACGAGCGTGGCGAGCTCGAGCGCCACGGCGATCGTGCTCGCGGCGGATCCATCGCTGCCGTGCACCGGCGACTCGGGTGGACCTGCATTCGCGGGCGAGACCATCGTGGCCGTCATCAGCCGCGGCGATGCGAGCTGCGCTGCGAACGGCAAGGCTACGCGTGTCGACGCGCACCTCGCGGACTTCATCGCGCCGTACGTCATCGCGACCGCACCGGGAACGCGCGCGGTGGGAGAGCGCTGCTCGTACGACGCGCACTGCACGAGCAACTCGTGTGTCGTCGCCAGCGACGAGCCGCTCTCGCGCTATTGCAGCGACGTGTGCGCGCGCGACAGTGACTGCCCCGACGCGATGGACTGCAGCGCAAACACGTGTCGCTATCGCGAGCCCACGCCCGGCGCGATCGGCGCTACATGCGAGGCCGACGACGAGTGCATACGCGGCGAGTGCACCGACGACGGGTACTGCAGCGTGCGCTGCGTGAGTGGGCGCGGTGATTGCCCCGATGGCTTCGAGTGCGCTCATCGCGGCGGCGTCGACTTCTTCTGCACGCCGATTCCCGACGAGGGCGGGTGCTGCGACGCGAGCGGACACAGCGGCGCAGGCGCGCTCCTGTTCGCGCTCGGTCTCTATGTCACCACGGGGCGTCGACGCAGCAGTCGCCGCGATCCGTACACGCGTTGTCGCAGCCGCAGTTCGCACGGCTGTTCCAGCCGCGGATGTTCTGGTTCCGGCACATGTGCGCGTGCGTGTAGCCCTTCTTCGCGCTCGTCGTCGTTTCGGGATAGCCGCTGTTGTCGGTCTCCCAGCCCCAGATGTTCACGCTGATATCGGAGCTGTCGTCTTGGCCGTTGCACCAGTACGACCAGCCCGGATCTGCCTGGCGGTTGTGGCCGAACATGACGCTCGCCATCTGGAGGCGCGAGTCGTCGTGGCAGTTGTGGCCACCGTTATCGGAGTAGAGCTTGTAGCCGGTGTTGCACGCGTTGATGCGGAACCACGGCTTGTAGCCATCGCCCGCTTGCACCCATCCGCGTTGCGGCATGCCGTTCTCGTTGGGGCAGCGACCGTGGTTGCAGAAGTCGTTCGCGACGGCCCAGTAGCCGTCCCAGCGATAGAGGCGCGTCGCGCTGTGGTAGCCGGCGGGCGAGCCCTCGAGATCATCGGCGTGCAGCGCGAGGTAGTAGTAGCCGGGAGGAACATCGACGTCGGGAGCCTCGGGCCCGGTCGACTTGCCGTACTCGACGTCGGTCATGGCGAGCCCGCGATCGATGCGCGCTTCGACCATCGCGTCGAACGTGCTCGGCGCTTGCCGACCGATCGCGACGATCGTGTCGAGCTCCGGCGTGCTGGCGAGCTGCATGTCAGCGAGCGCCGCGGCCGCCTCATCCGCCATCTCGAACATCAGCCGATTCGATTCGCGCGACGCGGGCAGCTCCGCTTGCACCTGGAGATCGTCGGCCCACGTCGGATCGATGAACGCGTCACCGCCACGCCGCGAGTAGAAGACGCGTCCGTTATCCGCGATGAAGCGAACGTCCATCTCGAACTGCGGCGAGACGCCATCGCCCTGGAACTGGTCGGGCGTGGGGGCTCCGCGCAGCGCCTCCATATAGATAACGACGTCGTTCTTGCGGAACGCGGCGGCGAGAGACATCTCCGTGGTCTCGAGAATGGTCGCGCCTTGCGCGAGCTCGGTCGGCTCGGGCCGCGGTTCTTGGCAAGCAGTCGTCGCGAACAGACTCACACCAACGAGAAAGCTGCGCATGCGCCAACGCAGTGCAGGTCGTGCACCATCGGTGCGTTTCGCTCGCCGCAAACGTCTGTCTGCACTTGGCGATCGTGCACGACGCTCGTTGTTCAAGTCTTGGGCAATTCGCGCAGCGACGGTCGCGCAAGCTGTCGCACGTACATGTACTCGCTCAGTTCTTCTTCGGTGCCGCCGAGCCGGAGCCTTCCTGTGGCAGCGGCGCCGGCGGCGGCGCGTTGCTCTCGGCACCGGCTTCGCCATAGGCCTGCTTGGCATCGCGCTGATCTTCGAAGCTCTCGTTCACCTTGTAACGATCCTTGTCGTTGTCGTTGGCAGGCGGCGCGAGGCTCTGCGTGCGAGGCGTTTTTGCGGTCGGTGTCTCGGCCAGCTGGTTCCGGCTCGGGCCTCCGCACGCAGTGAGTAGTAAGGCGACGAGGAGGGCTCTCATGCGCCAAGCGTACCCCCTTCCTTCACGAGCGTCGACGCGAGCTGGAGAAGGGACCCCCTAGCGGGGGATGGCCGCCCGGCAGTGATCGCAGCCCCACGTGTTGTGCTCGGCGATCCAGCGGCCAGGCGCACCGCACGTCGGGCAGAACGGCGCGCGCTGCTGCTGCTGTTGTTGCTGCTGCTGCGCGAACTGCTGCGGCGGAGGAGGAATCTGCTGCGGCTGTGCCAGGTGCGAGGACACTTGCTGTGGGCGCATGCCGAGCGCGACACCCATGCGTTCGAGCATGTGCTGCTCTGCCGGATCGACGTGCCCGTCGGCGTTCGCGATGACGTGCGCCGCTTTGAGCACGTCGGCTTTGCCCTGCTCGTTGAGGAAGCCCATCACCTGGCGGCAATACGTCTCGATATCGGCGGGCTGGTGACGAGCGGCTTCGACCTCGGCGAGCACCTCGTCGCGCGTGACATCGCGACGCTCGGCGTAGCGGAGGAACTCGATGATGGCGGTCAGCTCGGATTCTTCGACGCGTCCGTCGGCGAGGAGCATCATCGCGAGGATGCGACGCACGGCGCGCTGACCCTCGGAGAGCGGGAGCACCTGGCTCGCTTGTTGGGTTCCTGCGGCGATGCCCTTCATCATCGCGAGCACCTCGAGCTTGTAGGTGCCCTTGCACTGGCCACACTCGACGTACTCGCCCGCGAGGTTCAGCGGGATGAGCGGGATGAAGAAGATGTGGAAGAAGCGGCGTACTCGGCGGTGGCGATACGCTTGTGTCACGGCGCACTGTGGACAGTGGAACTGACCGGGCTCGCCTTTGGAGTAGGTGATGCCGTAGGTGCCGTAGATGATGATGAAGAAGATCATCGAGACGCGATCATACTAGAACCTCGGCGTCGGCGATCAGGATCGACCGGGGGCCGAGGTAGGCGCCGCGGCGCAGCGGCGTCGAGCTGCGGCGAGCGCGAGCGAGGGCCGCGACGAGATCGATGCGCACCAAGCCACCCGTGATCACTCGCTCGCCACCACCATCGCGATCGATGGCGAGCGCGATCTCGAGAGAGGCGTCGCCGGTATATGGATCGATCGACAGTGATCGCAGGCGGCGCACGTCGAGGGACCGACCCGGCGGAATCGTCTCGCCCCACGTGCCCGAAGCGACGACGAGGTTGCGCACGCCCCCGTTGGGCTCGGTCTGGCGGCGCGCGGCTTCACGCATCGACAGCCCGAGACCCGATGCGATGCCGCGCTCGACGAGCGGGAAGCGGCGCACGGCGTCGCCTTCGTCGCCGAGCGGCGAGGACAGGGTCGCGAACTCGAGCGCGCCGTCGGACGTGACGCTGAGCGGCTCGTCGATCTGATCGGCTCCCGGCACGATCGGCGCTCCGGATCGATAGCGCACGAGGCCTTGCCGCTCGAGCTCGGCGGCCGCGTTGGTAGCGAACACCGACCACACGCCGAGCTCGCCTCCGTGCAGCAGCGCATCGCCGCGCAGGATCAGCGAGCACGGTCCGGGCTGGGGTGGGCTCGCCGCGCCGAGCATCGCGAGATCCGCGACGGCGAGCGGAACTGCCTGCGCGAGATCGAGATCCGCGACGCGACGCGCGTCGCGCACGAGCTCGAGGCTGTTGGAGCCCACCGCGACGAGCGCCGAGGCCCGAACATGCGTTGCCGTCCAACCCGTGCGCAGACCTTGCCGCGTCTGCACGGTCACGCGCTCGCGAAGCAGCTCGATCTCGCCGCTGACCGTGGCGTCGGCGGGACGGGGCAGGGCGGCGAGGAGCTTGACCGCGGTGTCATCGAGGGACGCCTTCGTCATCGCCGGATCTGCGACGTCGACCTTCGCGGGAGCGGCCGGCAGCGTGGAGCGCCACGGTGGACCGATCGTCGAGAGCGCGAGTGCCAGCGCTTGATCCACGAGCTCGCGCGCGTCGCCATCGAGCGCACCGATCTCGAGACGCGCCGAGCCGCGCCCGCGCGGGACGTCTTGATGCACGACGACGATCCAGCTCGTTCGATCGTCGGTGCGTCGTCGCGTGTCGGTGGCGAGCGCGAGCTCTTGATCGCGCTCGACGACGACCCAGTCGGTGACGCGTCGGCTCTCGAGCGCCGAGACGAGTGCGCGACGCGAGATCACGCGATGCCTCGCCCCGCGCGCACGAAGCCACGCGTGCGCACCCACGGCGCGCTGATCGTTCGCCACCGCGGCTCACCGCCGATCTCGTCGCGCAGGATCGTCGTGCGCGTGTCGGACGCGATGCCATCGACGCGCGCGAGCAACGGCGCCAGCTCGCCAGCGAGCTCGACGTTCGCGAACACGCGCCCCGTGTCACTGCCGTTCTTCAGCTCACGTGCGCGCGCTACGGTGAGCACAACGCGATCGCTCGCAGGATCGTACGCGACGGAGACGCGACCCTCGAGCAACCAGCCGTCGGACAGGAGCTGCGTTCGCGCGTCCGTACCGGGCGAGAGCACGAGGTTCGACGGTGACACCTCGAGCGAGCCCACGTGCCCGGGCCGCAGCCCGCGCGCGAGCTGGCCGACGACCTTTCCCGCCTCGAGGAGCGGAACGCGCGTGGCGAGCGCACCTTCGTCGTCGAACGCGAAGCCACCATACGAGCCCGGCAGCAGCGGATCGTCGACGAGCGAGAGCAGCGGCGAGAGCGTCGCGCCGGCCCCGATGCGCGCTGCCACCTCCGGGCGCCGCGCTGCCGACGTCGTGAGCAAGCCGCGCACGGCGACATCGATGATGTTCGCGACGACGCCGGGCTCGAGCACGACGTTCGCTTCCCCGTCGGTCGGCTGCCCGGGCGTCAGCTGCTGCAGCGCCTTCATCGTCGCACCGGTCACGTCGTCGTCGGTGAGACCCGCCGTGTCGCGAAGGTTACCGACCCAACCGCTCTCGACCTCGTCGATCTGCGGGCGCGTGCCGGCCCACGCAGCACGCGTCGCGCGATTGCGGATCCGCCGCGTGCGGTACTGGCGATCGTGCGCCGTGGAGACGGACCACACGTCGACATCGTCGATGTCGATCAGCGCCGCGGCGTACACGATGCGGCTCGACATCGCCGAGAGATCGCCGCGCTGCGTGGCTCCGACGCGGTTCTTCAGCTCCTGCTCGTCGATGTCACGCAGCTCGAGTGGTGGCGGCGGCACCGGCAGATCCAACTTCTTCGCGGTGCGTGCCCCGCCGAGCATACGCACCGCCGTGTCGATCCCGCGCTGGCTCAGGTCCGCCGTCACGTGCTCCCGCCAGGTTCCCTTCGCGTCGCGCACCGAGAGCACCACGCCATCGCGCCGCCCTCTCGCCACGCCGATGCCGAGGACGTCCATGGCGGCGGTCGTGCGGGAGCGCGTCACCGCGAGGGCGTGCACGGCGCTGTACGTCGACACCGCGGCGAGCTTGCCGACGGCATCGCGCAGCCACCCGCGGACATCGGCGACACGCTGCGCGGGCGCGCGCGGCGCAGCGGGGCGGCCGCATCCGAACGCGAACATCAGCGACGATGCCGAGCCGACGCCGAGTGCTGCGAGAAACTCTCGCCGGTCCCAACTCACGCGCTCAGCATACGACCGAAGGCACGTGCGTTGCAGCCCATCGGGACATGGGCACCATGATCGAACGCAATGATCGCAGCCGCGCCGAGCATCTCTCGAAGCTGCTCGAGATCCTGCAAGGCGCCGATACCGTCGTGCTGAACACGTTCGCCGAGACCGGCGGCATCGCAGCGCGACCGATGGCGCTCGTCGATCGCGACGATGACGGAACGCTCTACCTGACCACCGCGATCGGCTCGACCAAGGCGATCGAGATCGCGGCCGATCCGCACGTGTCGGTCAGCGTGCAGACGGGCAAGGGCATCGTCGTCGTCGAAGGACTCGCGAAGCTCACGCAGGATCGCGCGATCATCGATCAGCTGTGGACGGAGAGCTGGCGCATCTGGTACCCCGAGGGCCGCTCGTCACCCTCGATCGCGATCATCGTGATCGAGCCGACGCACGCGACGTACTGGGATACGTCGCTCGCCCACGGCCTGTCGTTTCTGTGGCGCGCGGTCAAGGCGCGGCTGCGCGGAGAGCCGATCGACACGAACGCGTCAGACGTCGGCGAGATCGATCTCCGACACTAACCCAGAGCTCGGTCGTGTCGATCCGACCAACCGAGCTCGCTGGGATGTTGGGGTTACGGTGCAGCCACGCGCCCGCGCACTTCCACGTCGAGCTTCGGCGGCGAGCGCTTCGGTCGCTTCGTGACGATCTTCGAGCCGGGTGCTCCGCGTTCGAGCCACGCTGCCACGCGATTGAAGTCGCCAAAGCGCGTGAGCTTCTCGTTCGCGCCGAGAAACGCCATCACGACTTCGCGCCCGTCGAACTTCGCGCCGGTGATGAAGCAGTATCCCGCCGGCTTGGTGTAGCCGGTCTTGCCGCCGACGACCTCGTGCTTCTTCACCACGAGCGGCTGGTTGGTGTTGCCATAGCCGATCTTGGGATAGCCGTCCTTGGCGACGACCTCGACCCAATCGGTGTGCATGATCGCGCGGAGCACGTCGTCCTCGAGGGCGGCGCGAAGCGCGATCGCCATCTCGCGCGCGGTGGACACGTTGCCGCGTAGACCCGACGTGTCCGTGAACTTCGTGCGCTTCAGGTGGAGGTCCTTCGCGAGCTTGTTCATCGCTTTGACGAGCTCGTCAGGCTCCCAGCCGACCGCGCGACCCAAGGCCGTCGGCGCGCGATTGTCGGACGAGATCAGCATGGCGCGAAGGAGGTCGTGGTTTCTGAACTTCTCTCCGATATCCAGGCGCGTTCGGGAGCCACCGGCGGCGGCGCGCGAGTCCGTGCGCGTGATCTCGGTCCATCCGTTCAGGTCGATCCCCTTCTTGCGGACCGCCATCGCGACAAAGATCTTCGTCGTCGACGCGATCGGCCGGATCTCGTCGGCATCTTTGCCAAAGATCTCGGCACCGGTCTCTGCGTCGATGACGACGGCGGACTTGGATTTCACCTCGGGTAGGTCGTCGGCCCACGTCGGCAGGACGAGCCCACATGTTGCGGCCGCGAACACGACCGCGTGCAGAAACGAGCGCATCGAAAGTAATCGTGACATGTCAAGAGTGGTGGTCGCGACTTTCTATCGAGGGATGGGCTAGGATAATGCCTCTCGGAGACGGCATGGACTCCCTCCACGGAGCCTCGCAACAAGACCCCCTGATCGGTCAAACCATCGGCAACTATCTGGTCAAACAGAAGTTGGGTGAGGGTGGCATGGGCGCGGTTTATCTCGCCGAGCATCCAGGCATCGGCAAGAAGGTCGCGCTCAAAGTTCTGCACTCCGAGTTCTCGGGGAACGCCGAGATCGCCGAGCGCTTCTTCAACGAAGCCAAAGCGGTCAACAACATCGGCCACCCGAACATCGTCGACATTCTCGACTACGGCATCATCCAGAGCGGCCAAGGCCAGGTCATGTACTTCTTCATGGAGTACCTGAGCGGCCAGTCGCTCAGCGCGCTGCTTCGTCAGGACGGACCGCTGCCACCGGAGCGGGCGCTCGCGATCGCGCTGCAAGTCGCCGACGCGCTGTCCGCGTCGCACAAGTGCGGCATCGTCCACCGCGACCTCAAGCCCGACAACATCATGCTCCAGACGCGCGGCCGCGAGCGCGACGTCGTGAAGCTGCTCGATTTCGGAATCGCCAAGCTCACCGGCGACGCCGCGTCCGGCACGGGCTCGCGCACGCGCGCGGGCATCGTGATGGGAACGCCCGCGTACATGTCGCCCGAGCAGTGCGAGGGCAAGACGTCGAGCATCGATCTGCGCACGGACGTCTACGCGCTCGGCATCGTGCTCTACGAGATGATGGTCGGTCGCGTGCCGTTCATCGGCGAGGGCTACGGCGAGATCCTCGTCCAGCACATGACGCAGAACCCGGCGCCACCGTCGTCGTTCCGCCTCGTTCCGCCCCACGTCGAAGCCGTGATCATGAAGGCGCTGCAGAAGCGCATGGACCTTCGCTACCCGTCGATGGACGAGTTCATGCGCGCCATGGCGGACCCGGTCGGTTACGTCGAAGCGAACGGCGGCATTGCCGGCTTCGCGAACACGCAGCTCATGCCGTCGAACGTGGCGTTCCAGCTTCCGCCGACGCGCCCCTCCACGTCGACGTACGGCACGCCGCCACCGGGCTCGCTCGTTCCGCCGTCCGGCATCTACGGTCCCGGCACGTATCCCGGCGCGTCATCGACGCCCACGCCGACCACACTCGGCGCGTCGGCAGGACAGGTCACGGGTGGTGGTCGTGGAAAGATCGGCTTCATCGTCGCGGCGGTGTTGATCCTCGGCGGCGCCATCGCTGCGATCGCGGTCGTCGCGGGTGGGAAGAAGGACACCCCGGTGGAGCCGGCAGGCTCTGGTAGCGACAACCTCGCGGTGACGCCGGATGCCGGCGAGGCGACCGTGCAGCGCGATGCCGCCGTCGCGATGACGGTGGATGCGGCGGTCGTCGCGACCACGCCGGACGCAGCCGAAGCGGCCACGCCCGATGCCGCGGTCGTCGAGCCCACGACGTCGACGATCACCATCATCACCAAGCCGGCCGGCGCTGCGATCGTGGTCGACGGCACGGACACCGGCAAGAAGACGCCGGAGCCGTTCACCGTCGACAAGAGCAAGAAGCTCGTCACGATCGAGCTTCGCTTGCCGGCGTTCGAGACGATGACGCTGAAGAAGTTCTCCGTCGAGAACGACGCCAACATGGACTACACGTTGAAGGCCAAGAAGTCGGGACCCAAGAACCCGCAAGGCACCGGAAAGGGAAGCAACACCGGCTCCGGAAGTAAGACGGGTGGCGGAAACGATACGGGCCTCGAGCGGCCCGAGTGACTTAGTTCGGAGTTCGGAGCCTCACATGAAGAAGCTAGCGTTGCTCTCGTTGTTCATTCCGGCGTTGGCCATGGCGCAGCCAAAGACCGCCGACGACTACTACAAAGAGGGCGAGACCCAGTACAACCTCGGCAACTTCCTGCCCGCCGTCGAAGCGTTCAAGAAGGGCTTCGAGCTCGAGCCAAACGAGAGCAAGAAGGCTGCGTACCTGTACAACGTGGCGCAGTCCTACCGTCTCGCGAAGGACTGCGGTCAGGCCGTCTTCTTCTACAAGCGCTACCTCTCGCTCAAAGACAACGATCAGAAGAAGCCGCTGTCGCCGCAGAAGCGCGCCGAGATCGAAGGGTGGATCAAAGACCTCGACGTCTGTGCGAAGCAGGCCGAAGCGCTCAAGCAAAAGCAACCGGACGGCACGTCGCCGCCCGGCACGGATCCCGCGACCGGCGCCAACCCACCCGCGAACGGCCAGCAGGTCGCGGGTGGTGGTGACGGCGGGGATGGCGACGATGGCGACGGTGAAGACGACGACGCGGGTGGCATCGTCAAGGGCACGACCACCGAGCGCCCGCACCTGATCAGCGTGCGTGCCTTCGGTGGCGGTGCGAAGATCGGCGCCGGCGACATCGAGGTGCCCGTCCAGGCCACGTTCGGCCTCATCGCGGGCTATCCGCTCGCTCTTAGCGATCAGTTCGTCCTCGATCTCGGCGCGGGGTTCACGTTCACGCCGGTTCCGTATCAGATCGGCACGATGAGCAAGACCGCGACGCTCTCGGCGGTGTTCGCGAACATCGGCGCGACGTACCTCGTGATCCCCAAGCTCGGCCTCCGCGCCGATGTGGGCATCGGCGGCCTGTTTTTCGGCAACGTGAGCAACAGCCAGTTCACCGGTATGCAGGAGACGACGGGTGCGCTGACCATGCTGCACCTCCGCTTCGGCGTCTCCGCGGACTACGCGGTCACGCAGAACCTGATCGTCTCGGTGATGCCGTTCGCGTACTCCCTGAGCCCGGCCAAGGAAGGTCTTCGCATGGACGTCGAACGCATCACCGCGATCGACTTCATGGTCGGCATCGGATACCGAATGTGACGTGATGGTCGCGTAGCACTCCGTGGGGGAGTGCGAAGGTAGATTGAGATGAAGAAATGCCCGTTCTGCGCCGAGGAGATTCAGGACGAAGCGATCAAGTGTCGCTTCTGCAACTCCTTCCTCAGCGCCGCTCCTCCTGAAGCGGCAAAGGCGCTGGTCGCGTCGGCACCTGCGGCCGCACCCGCCCCGGCACCCGCGCCCGTCGAGAAGCCAGGACCGCCGTTCACGCGCTCGACGAGCACGGACGTCGAGTCGGACAAGCGCGTGCTCTACAGCGGCGTCCCGTCGTGGAAGGCGTACCTCGGTTATTACATCGCGGCGGGACTCGCGGCGCTGATCGCCATCGCGATCATGCGTGCGCTGTCCGACGCGAACACCCCGACGGGCACCAAGATCCTCGGCGTGATCATTCCGATCGCCGCAGCGGCCGTCTACATGTTCGGCCTCACCATCTATCGCCGCTCGATTCGCTTCCGCGTGACCTCGTCGGTGATCGAGACCGAGCGCGGGTTGCTCTCGAAGAGGATCGAGGTGCTCCAGCTCTGGCGCTGCAAAGACGTGAGCTATCGCCAGAACCTCATCGATCGCATCTTGGGCATCGCGCACATCGACGTGTACGCCTCGGACGTCACCACGCCGCACGTCGAGATCGTCGGACTGCCGGCCTCGCGCGAGCTGTTCGAGAACCTCCGCGATTCGATCGAGCTGCAGCGTCAGAACAAGAACGTCTACGGCGTCGTCAGCTGAGCCCACGGTGACTGCGGGCGCTCGTTCGCTGTGCAGTCATTTGTTGGCGGCGGGGCGTCGCGGTGTTCGCGTACGCGGCGCTCGCGGATCGCGGTCTCGCGCGCCGATGTAGCCCTTCACGCGGAAGAACACGAGGATGCCGATCGTGACCGCTGCCATGAGGCCGAGCGCGAACGGATAGCCGTGCACCCACTCGAGCTCCGGCATGTGCTTGAAGTTCATGCCGTAGAGCCCGACGATGAACGTCAGCGGCAGCATCACCGTCGACATCAGCGTCAGCGTCTTCATCACCTCGTTCAGGCGATTGCTCTGCACGCTCAGGTAGGCGTCGAGCGCGGAGGTCACGAGATCGCGATAGCCCTCGGCGATGTCGTTGATGCGCAGGAAGTGATCGTAGACATCGCGGTAGAACGGAATCGCTTCGGGCGGAATCTCGCCGAAGTCGCCACGCGAGAGGCGCAGGAGGATCTCGCGCTGGTGGATCGACATGCGCCGCAGATCCTGAAGCGTGCGCTTGAAGCCGAGGATGCGCTTCAGCACGCGGCTGCCGCGCGGCGTGCCCGCTTTGGACAGCACGTCGTTCTCGAGCTGCTCGATCTCCGCGTCGAGCTGATCGATGACCGGGAGGTAGCGATCGACCGCGCGATCGATGACCGCGTGCGCGAGCCACGCGACGCCTTTGACGAGCAGGCGCGGCGAGTGATCGAGCTCGGTGCCGATATCGTCGGCGACGAGGCCATCGCGATCGTGCGTGACGAGCCAGTGCTCGCCGATGACCACGTCGATCTCCACGAGCTCGAGCTTGTCGCGCTTCTTGGATCCAACGCCGTGCAGGATCACGTAGAGGTACTCGTCGAAGTCGTCGATCTTGGGCTGACCGCGCGGTCCCCACACGTCCTCGATCGTGAGCGGGTGCAGCTTCAGGACGTCGGCGAGGAGCTTGTCGGCGTCGGGCGTGTGCCGCTCGAGCTCGATCCAGATCGGCTTCTTGGCGGCGAGCGCGCTCCTGATGTCCTCGAGCGATGTGGTCGACGTCAGCTTCGTGCCATCGAGGATCCGCGCCAACACGGTTGCTTCATACCTCAGGCGGGATGATGCCGGGGTTGGACTCACCGCGAACCTGGCGAACGATCTCGTTCAGCACGGTGGTCAGCGCGATGGAGTCCTGGCCTTTGCGGAACATCGGGCGGCCGGGTGCGACGGAGCTGGCGTCATCAGCTTCGTTCGTCGAGAGAAACACGACGCGCGAGGTGAGCGACGGGCGGTGCAGCTCGAGCCAGCGATAGACATCGGCGCCGTTGCCATCGTCCATCTGCCAGTCCGCGACGATCGCGTCGAAGTCCTCGTGCTCGAGGAGGACGATCGCCGCGTGGCCACTCTCGACGCGCGTCACGGTGTACGTGTCGCCGAGCAAGTCGCCCATGATCATGAGCAGCATCGGATCGTCGTCGGCGAGGAGCAGACGCGGCTTGGTGGTGTCCGCCTCGGACATCGCGTCGCGCATCGCCTCGAGCTGGGTTCGCCGGCGGACTGCGGCATGTGCGACACGAACGATCTCCGCGGGGCGCGCCATCGAGACCACGAGGCATCGCCCCGCGACGATGCGATCGAGCTCGCCGGGAATATCGGCGCCGATGAAGACGAACTGGTCGCGCAGGTCGTACCTCTTCTGAAGCGACCAGCGATAGACCTCGCCGCCGACGCTGTGGGCGGTGTCCCACGGGGCGACGACGACATCGATTCTCCGATCGCCCTCGAGATGCGCCTGCGCGCGAAAGCCCGTCACGGCTGTGATGACGTCAAATCCGCTCGCTTCGAAGAGGCGCACGAGGAGGTCCAGCGTGTCGCCGTCATCGTGAATGACGAGCGCGGTAGGACCTCCGGAGGACACCGTGGCGCCGAGTATACCCGTGCTAGTGTTTCGGACATATGCGTTGGATGCTCTCGCTCGGCGCCGTCGCCGGGCTTTGTGGTTGTCCCGGCAATGGCACGACCAAGGTCGATACCCCCAAGCTGCCGGGGCCGCCCACCGGGGAGATGAAGGTCGATCTGCCTCCGATCCCCAGCAAGATCGAAGTCACCAAGAGCGAGCCGACGCAGAACAACGCTCCCGACAAGAAGTCGCCGATCCTCGACATCCTCAAGGAAGAGAACGCTCGCGAGTTCGCGGCGCTCAAGGCGGAGAAAGAGCCCGCGCACTTCTTGGCCTACCAGCTCGTCGAGCTGCGCTCGGTCAGCCTCGAGGCAGAAGGCGGGGCGCTGATCTCCGATAGCGACGACACCGCGCGGAACCTCGACGTGGAGGTTCGCGTCGGCACGCCCGGCCTCGACAACACGCGCAACCTCGCGAGCGACGACAACGGCCTCAACTCGCCGCTCAATCGCCGCGGTGTGGTGCCGTTCGGCGAGGACAAGCAGGCGATCGCGAACGCGCTGTGGCTCG
Source organism: Pseudomonadota bacterium (assembly GCA_023428295.1). Taxonomy (GTDB): domain Bacteria; phylum Myxococcota_A; class Polyangia; order Haliangiales; family Haliangiaceae; genus JABFXX01. Next base: position 4,478 of record JAEYYV010000309.1, on the reverse strand, counting down.
AGACGGATCGCCGGTACCGCGAGGCCGTCACCGCGCTGAACTACGTACGGCAGGATCAGTCGACCCTGAAGGGCGGCCAGACGGCGCCGGACTTCGCGCCCGACAAGGCCGAGACGTACGCCGAAGCGCCCACCAAGCTCGAGTTCGACAAAGCGCAGTGGATCGATCGCTTGAAGCGGTGCTCGGCCAAGGCGCTGAAGGGAGCGGCGACGCGCGGCACGTGCAGCGTGCTGTTCACGCAGACCACGAACTGGTACGTGAACAGCGAGGGCACCGCGATCCAGCAGTCGTGGACCAGCGCGCAGCTCGCCGTCTCCGTCGGTGTGAAGTCCGACGACGGCATGAGCCTGTCGCGCCTCGAGCAGCGGTTCGGCCGCCAGCCCGCGGATCTCCCGCCGGACTCCGAGGTCGACAAGATGATCGTGACGGTCACCAAGGACCTCGCGGATCTCAACGATGCACCGCTCGCGGAGCCGTACGTCGGTCCCGCGATCCTCGAGGGACGTGCCGCCGGCGTGTTCTTCCACGAGGTGTTCGGCCACCGCATCGAGGGGCACCGGCAGAAGCAGCTGACGAGTGGCCAGACGTTCGCGAGCTATGTCGGCAGGGACATCGCGCCCGAGTGGCTGAGCGTCTATGACGATCCGCAGATCACCACGCTGAACGGCGTGCAGCTCAACGGCTTCTATCGCTTCGACGATGAAGGCGTGCGCGCGCGTCGCGTTCCGCTGATCGACAACGGAAAGCTCGTCGGCTTCGTGATGGGGCGCAACCCGATCAAGGGCTTCCCCACGTCCAACGGTCATGGGCGCCATCAGCCGGGCCTCCCGCCGGTCGCGCGTCAGGGCAATCTCGTGGTCGAGACCACGAAGAGCGTGCCGCGCGTGGATCTCGAGAAGATGCTGATCGAGGAGATCAAGAAGCAGGGCCGCCCGTACGGGATGATCTTCACGGACATCTCGGGCGGCTTCACCAACACGAGCGCGTTCGCGCCACAGGCGTTCAAGGTGAACCCCGTGATGGCGTATCGCCTCTATCCCGACGGAAAGCGCGAGCTCGTGCGCGGCATCGACATCAGCGGCACGCCGCTCGTGGCGCTGCAATCGATCCGCGCGGCGAGCCGCGAGATCGAGACGTTCAACGGCGTGTGCGGCGCGGAGAGCGGTTGGGTGCCGGTGTCTGCGTCGGCGCCGTCGCTGCTCATCGAGAAGCTCGAGATCGAGAAGGGCTTCATCCCGCCCGATCGTCCACCACTGCTCCAGCCGCCGTCGATTCGCCAATCGGCGACCGTGTCGAAGGAGGCGCCGTGAAGCGCTCGTATCTGTTCGCCGCACTCGTCGTCGTGCCGCTCTCGCTCGTCCCGCAGGGGCGCGAGGCAAACGCGGTCCCGAAGGACGACAAGAAGGAGCTGCCGAAGGGCCCACCGTCCAAGGCGGTGACCAACGACATCGTCGACGCGGTCGCCGAGGAGATGAACCGCAGCCTCAGCTCGCTGCAGATTCCGGGCGCGCCAAAGCCGTCGGTCATCTCGTACAAGATCACCGAGGTCGACGTGAATGACGTCGCTGCCTCGCTCGGCCAAACCACGAGCAAGCGCAACCGTCACTTCGTGAACATCGAAGCCCGCGTTCGCGTCGAGTTCGGCGGCGTCGACAACAGCAACTACGCCGTGCCGAACGCCGACGAGATCGACGGCGTCGCCGCGCTGAACCTGCCGCTCGAGGCAACACCGCGCATCGCGAGACGCGCCGCGTGGCTCGTCACCGACGCCGCGTACAAAGAGGCGCTCATGCAGCTGCGCGCCAAGCTCGACGCACGTCGCGCGGGCGGTGGACGCAGCGCGGATGTACCGGGCTGGACGCCGGCCAAGGCCGTGGTCAGCGAGGAGCCCGTGCTCGTCCCCGAGCTCGAGAGGCTCGACGAGCTGGAGGCGCGCGCGAAGGCGCTGTCGGCGAACTTCCGCGACCTCGGGCACATCCGCGATTCGCGCGTCGCTGTCACGAGCTACCTCGAGCGCCGCTGGTACCTGACCACGGAGGGCACGAGCGTCACCGACACGCGTCGCGCGAGCGGCGTGGTGATCGCGGCGACGGGACAAGCCGCCGACGGTGCGCCGCTGTCGCAGTACTTCCTGCGCTACGGTCACACGGCCAAGGATCTGCCGAACGACAAGGAGCTGACCGAGGAGGCAAAGAAGATCGCCGACCTGATCGCGCAGCTCGGCAAGGCGCCCGTGATGGAGCGCTACCGCGGCCCGGTGCTGTTCGAGGGCGAGGGCGCGGTGGGCCTGTTGCGCTTCTCGCTCGCGCCCAACCTCGGCGGTACGCCGGTCCCCGAGGGCTTGAACCCGCAAGAAGCAAAGAGCTTCGGCGGTGCGTTCACCGATCAAGTCGGTGTTCGCGTGCTCGCTCCGACGCTGACGGTGGTCGACGATCCCACGGCGCACGAGGGCGGCGGCAAGGCGCTCATCGGCGGCTACAAGATCGACGACGAAGGCGTCGAGGCGAAGCGCGTCGAGGTGATCAAGGACGGCTTCTTGAAGACGTTGCTTCTGTCGCGTACGCCATCGCAGAAGGGGCAAGTGTCCAACGGGCACGCGCGCCGCACCGCCGATGGTGGCGCGTTCCACGGCAGCGCGACGAACCTGTTCGTCTCGGGCAAGGGAAGCGTTCCGCGCAAGGCGCTTCGCGATCGTTTGCTCACCACGGCGCGCGGTGCGGGCCTCAAGTACGGCCTCGTGATCCGCCGCTTCGACGACGCCGCGATCACGAGCGCGCCCGAGTGGTCGCGTCGCGAGCTCGTTCAGATGATCAAGACCACCGATATCAACCTGCCTCCGCCGGCAGTGCTCGCGTACAAGGTCTATCCGAACGGCACCGAAGAGCTCGTGCGTGGCGTGCAGCTCGATCAAGTTCCGATCACGGCGTGGGAAGACGTCATCGGAACGAGCAAAGAGACCATCACGTACAACTTCCTCGCGGCGACGGAGAGCCAGCTGCAGCTGCGGCTCACCGGCGGCACCGACGACGGATTCGTTCCGTCGGGCGGTATCGAGAGTGGCATCGTGACGCCGGACATCCTGATGAAGCGCCTCGATGTTCGCGGCGTCACCGTCGGCGATCGCCCGCAGCCGCTCGTCCCGAAGCCCAAGTGATCGTCGCTCGCATCCACGCGACCGAGCCGAAGAGCCGAGCGAACGGGCCGGGCTCGCGCTTCGTCGTGTGGATGCAGGGCTGCACGCTCGGCTGCCCCGGGTGCTTCAACCCCACCACGCACGACGCGCGCGGCGGTCGCGAGGTGACCATCGCCCAGCTCGCAGACGAGATGCGCGCGGCGCGCGATGCGGGCAGCGAAGGACTGTCGCTCTCCGGCGGTGAGCCGCTGCAGCAAGCACCGGCGAGCATCGCGCTCCTCGACGCCGCGCGAGCGCTCGGCATGTCGACGCTCGCCTTCTCGGGCTACACGATCGACGAGATCCGCGCGCTCCCCGACGGGCCTGCCGTGCTCGCGCGCCTCGATATTCTCGTCGATGGCCGCTACGTCGCCAGCGAACGCCTCGCGACCGGACTTCGCGGCTCCGGCAATCAACGCATCCAGGTGCTCACGGAGCGCTACTCGCGCGATCAGGTGGAGGGCACGCCGGTCGCGGAGATCCGCATCGGCAAGGACGGCGCGGTCGTGCTCACGGGCGTGAACCCGCTGAAGCTCAAGCAGCCGCGCTAGTTGAGCCGGAGCGCGTCCTCGTCCTCGTCGAAGACGGGCGGCGGCAGAGGTGGCTCCTCGTCGAGCAGATCGATGCCGCTCGCCATCGCGTACATGAGCACGCGCTCGAGCCGCGCCGGATCTCCGTCGGCGTGGAACGCGTTCTCGAGGAACGCTTCGGCGTGAAAGCCCGAGCGAACGGGGAAGCGATCCCAATGATCGAGGATCAGATCGATCAGCGCAGGCGCATCGGGATCGTCATCCGCGAGCGCGAGCTGTGCGGAGCCGAGCGCGATCTGCGCCTGTTGCACGGTGGGCCGCTCTCCGATCGTCGCGAGGAACCCACGCAACGCCACGAGAGGGCGTTTGCTCTCGAGGATCGTGACGACGGTGATGGCGGGCTTCTTAGCCCTTGCCATCGAACATCCCGTCCCGGTACTCGACGATCTCGCCGGTGACGGCGGACGCGGCGACGGTCAGGGGAGATGCGAGATACAGCTTGCCCGGCCCCGACCGACCCTTGTAGTTGCGATTGATCGCGGACACGGTGACCTCGTCACCCTTCTCGGACACGCCGGGGCCGCAGCCGATGCACGCGCCGCAACCCGGCTTGATGAGCTTCACGCCGGTGCGTTCGAACAGGTCGATGTAGCCGCGCTCCTTGGCGTACGCCTCCACCTCTTGCGATCCGAACTGCAGGAAGAAGCGAACGTCGTCGGCGACGCGCTTGCCGGCCTTCTCGGCGTCGGCCATCACGCGCGCGTACATGTCGATGT
>JAEYYV010000306.1 GCA_023428295.1 Pseudomonadota bacterium | reverse complement strand
CATTCATCGCGTGGGCGACGTCCACACCCGATCCTGTCGCGGTGGCTCGACGAAACGTTGGTACGGCATCGTGCGCAACCCTGCATGAGACTGGCTCGCGCCAGACCACGGCAGACCGTGCACGTGTACGAAACAACATGTACCGTCGATTGGTCCCTACCTGGGACGATTTACGGGACAACGCTTAGCCGTAGATGAGCTGGCCTTCCGTCCACACGGTCATCGGCGTGATGTCGTGATCGACGCGCGTGTCCGTGTGCTGCGAGCAGAACCAGCGCTGGCCATCGCTCTCGTCACGAACGGTCACGCACATGGGGCACATCGGCGACGTCTGCGCCTCCTCGGGGAGACCGACGACGAGCGTCGGGCACGAGGCCACACGCAGGATGCGGTTCGGGATGTTGTCCTTGTGCTGACCGAACTGTCCGATGACGATCAGGTCCGCTTGGATCTCGGCGGCGAGTAGCGAGATTTGCTCGTCCGGTTTGCCGCGCCGAACGTGCAAGCGCGCTCGCCAATCCTTGCCGTAGCGGTTGAACGTCTCGAGCTCGGGATAGACTCGCTCCCACAGCGCTTGCTTCAGGTCGGCGCTGGATGGCTTGCGCTTCTCCTTCACCGTCAGGAAGTGCAGCTCCGGCGCATCGTGCCGCGCTGCTTGGTCGAGGGCGTGCTCGATCACGATATCGGCGTACTCGGTCAGGTCGATACCGACGACGATGCGGTACCTCCGCGGACGACCGAGAAACTGCTGTTCACGTGGATTGCGAGTCATGCGGGGGACAGGTGCAGACCCCGTGCCCGGCGATCGACTGCGGCACGAGCGCACACTCGACGCGGCCGGCACCTGTTGAGAGGAGATACGCAGCGTGAGAAAGTCCACGCGATGGTGGGCCGTGATCGAGATGATGTGCAGCTGCGCTCGGTCGCGGCACTCGTGAACGCCGACACGAAGCAGCTTCTCGGGCCCGTGATGCTCGTGACAAACGGTCACAAGACGATCGGGATCACGAACTCCGAGATCGTTCGATCGTGGGAGCCCGCTCGCTTGCGTCTCGCCACCGCGTTCGATGGATCGAGCTACACGCCCGTCGCGAACTGGTATCTCGGACGCTACTCGGGAGTCGCGCTCGTCGAGCTCGCGACGAACATCGAAGGCGGAGACATCACGCCGCTGCCGATCGGCGCCGTGTGCGCGACGGCCGAAACGCGTGGTGCACCGTCGGCGCTCGTCACCGTCGTCGAGAAGGACGGCAAGCTCGCGCGCGAGGTGATCCCGGTGCACGTCGACAAGAGCGACGCAGGCGGAATGTCCGACGAGATCACGCGCCTCGCATCACCGATGGAGCCGCTGCACGTCAACCAGAAGATCGACGGTGCGGTGCTGTTCTCGTGGTTCCCGCCGGATCCGGTGCTCGGTCGCAAGAGCGAGGTCCTCGCGGTCGCGGTCGCGTATCCCTACAAGCTCGGCATCTTGAAGCCGCGCGACCTGCCTGCGTTCGCGGAGCTGCTCGGCCTCGACGATCTCGGGCGTGCGCTGATCCAATCCGCGCAGGCGCCCGAGGAGCGCCCCGAGCTCCTCACGGTGACCGGCGAGATCGCCGACACGAGCAAGCAGTGAAGGTCGCGACCTGGAACGTCAACGGGATCCGCGCGCGTAGCTCGCAGCTCGCGCATTGGATCGACAAGGAAGAGCCCGACGTGATCTGCTTGCAGGAGATCAAAGCGTCGCCGGCGCAAGTGCCCGAACCGATCGCGAGCGTCGCCGGCTATCACGCGCACTTTCATGGAGCAGGCGGGTACTCGGGCGTCGCGTTGCTGCTTCGCACCGCGAAGTACGGAGATAGGCCGGCGTTCGTGCATCCGCCGTTCGATCTCGAGAATCGCATCGTCGTGGCCGAGGTCGGCACGCTCGTGTTCGGCTCGGTCTACGTGCCCAACGGCGGCAAGGACATGGCGGCGAAGATGCAGTTCCTCGAGGAGATGGTCGCGTGGGCGGCGGTGCTCCGCGGGCAGGGCAAGCATCTCGTGCTGTGCGGCGACTTCAACGTCGCGCGCAGCTACATCGATGTTCACCCGACGCTGCGCAAGGACATGATCGGACAGTCCGCACCCGAGCGCGTGTTGATCGAGCAGCTGCTCTCGGGTGGCGGGCTCGTCGATGTCGGCCGTCACGTCGAGCCGGATAACGATCGCCTGTTCACGTGGTGGGCGCCGTGGCGCAACCTTCGCCAGCGCAACATGGGTTGGCGCTTGGACTACATCGCCGCGTCGCGTGCGCTGGTCGACGAGACGGTGCATTGCGTGCACTACCGCGATGTCGGCACGAGCGATCACGGTCCGGTGATCGCGCACCTTCGCGACACGCCGCTCGCGATCTAGGCGTAGCGAATCGCGAGCGTGACGCCGAGCGCGAGGGCGGCGGGGATCGCTTGCAGGAACAGGATCGCGCGCGAGACTGTCGCTGCGCCGTAGATGCCCGCGACCAGCACGCACGCGAGGAAGAACACGCGGATCTCGTAGCCGCTGACCGCGACGTACGACCACACGAGGCCCGCTGCGAGGAAGCCGTTGTACAGGCCCTGGTTGGCCGCGAGGACCTTCTGCTCCTGCATCACGGCGAGCGGACGCTTGAACGTCTTCGCGCCGAACGGCGTTGCCCACAGGAACATCTCGAGGACGAGGAACCACACGTGCAAGAAGGCGACGACGCCGGTGAGCACGTGCGATGCGGTGATCATGGGGCTGACTATCGCATCGCGACACGGATCTACGCGATGATCCCAGGGTGGGATTCGGCTTCTCTCGACGTGCCCGTTCCAAGAAGGCCAAGGGCGGTCTGCGCGCACTTCTTGGCAAAGCGCCCGACGCGCGCGACGTGGGTACGCGCCTCGCGATGCTCGCGAAGCGAATGCTCGGCGATGCGGTGCGAGATTTGACGACGAAGCGCGTGACGCTCGAGCTGCACCCGGACGCGTCGCCGCTGCGCATCGTGGTGACGGCGGATGGCGATCTCGAGATCGACGGAGACTCGTCGGCGATCGGTCCCGCGTATCACGCGCACGTGAACGCCGTGCTCTCGCCCGTGCTCGAGGAGATGGACTTCGTGTGGGATGGGGACGAGCCGGATCCGAAGCAGGGGATCACCACGTGGCTCGCGCGCGAGCTGGCGGCGGGCACCACGCGCATCGGCATGCCGGCCGAGCTCGCGTTCAAGGTCGACGGCGCGGTGCACACGTCGATGGGACCGCGCGATCGCGCGTGGGTGGACGCGGTGATCGCAGATCCGTCGCGCGGCGCGGATGCGTTCGCGTGGTGGGACGATGCGCCGGGACACGCCGAGCGTGCGGCCGCATTGATCGCGATGTGGCTGCGCGTGCCGTGGCGCGAGCCGCTCGATCGGGAGGAGCGTGACCTCATGAAGAGCGTCGACGGTGCGCTGCGCGCGGCGCGCAAAGCGGATCCCGCGATCGAGCTGCCGTACGCCGAGTGGGCCGAGCTGCTCGTGCACCTCGGCGCCGACGAGGATCGCATCGCGCCGATCCGTGCGAAGGCGAAGGGGCCGGCGACGATCGGCTATCGCCGTCACACGCTCGAGCTCGAAGTGGGTGCGTGGACGCTCGAGCTGCCGGGCAGCTTTGTCGGTAGCTTCGAGGACGATCGCTACGTGGCGACCGATGGCGATCGACTCGTCGAGCTCTCGACGCTCACGGCAGGCGGCGAGCACGACTCGCAAGCGCTGCTCGACGTGGCGCCGGCCAAGCACGAGATCGTCGGGCGGATCGACGAGGATGCGCGACGCGGGCGCGCGGAGGCATACGTCGACGAGGACGTTCACATCGTGCACGGCTTGGTCGCGAGCGCACCCGAGGTCGCGATCCTCACATGCAAGAGTCGCAGGTCGGATCACGCGTGGGCGCTCGCCGCGTGGCAGAGCTTGCGCGTGCGTTAGAGGATCTACTTCGCGGAGCCCGAACCTGCGGCGGAGCCCGATCCAGCGGCCTTGCCCTGGGTCATCTCCGACGCGGGCGTGACGGGCGGCGGCGCGGCGACGGCGTCCGGCGTGATCTTCGCGGCCTGGATGTCCGCAGGGATAAACCGACGATCGACGAGCTGGGTCAGATCGATCGGGCGCTCGAGGATGCCGGCCTTGAGCGCGTACTTCTGGATCATCTCCAGATCCTCGTCGGTCGGAGTGAGATGTCGGTACGATACGCGGTCCGGCGGCTGCGTGAGCACGTACTCGAGGATCTTCTGGTCCTGACGGAAGTACGGCGCGGCGACCTTGGCCGCACTCAAGCGATTCTGCTCGGCCCACTCACCGGACTCGGCGATGCCGCGCACGAGGTCGCGCACCACATCGGGGCGCTCCGCGATGAGCTCCTCGCGCACCACGAGGACACACGAGACAAATCGCGGCCAGATGTCCTTCGCGAAGTACAGCACGCGACCAGTTCCGTTCATCTCTGCCTTGGCCGCGTGCGGCTCGCCGACGAAGTAGGCGTCGATCGCGCCAGCCGCGAGCGCGGCGGGCATGTCGGGCGGCGGCATGTCGACGAACTCGATCTCGCCGGGCTGCATGCCTTGGTCCTCCATCAGCTTCGTGAGGACGAGGTACTGGTTGGAGTACTTGCTGGGACGCGCGAAGATCTTGCCCTTCAGATCGCGCAGGCTCTGCGCGGTCGAGCTCTTGGGCACCATCACCGTCGAGCCATCGCGATGGCCGAGGTACACGATCTTCACGGGCACACCTTGCGCGCGCAGCACCATCGCGAGCGGCGCGAGCATGAATGTGGCGTCGAGCTTGCGTGCCTTGAGCGCCTCGACCACCGTCGGGAACTCGGTGAAGCGTTGCGAATCGAACTTGGTGTTGGTCGTGGTCGTCTTCGACGCGAAGTCGGTCACCGGGCACGTGAGGTGACACGTCACGGGGAGAAAGCCGACCATCAAATGATCGGCCGCTGCTTCCGGCGTGCCCTTCCACGGCTTCTTGTGGGCGAGCGTGAGCGTCGCCAACGTGAGCACCGTGATCAGCGAGAGCTTGATCTTCGCGTTCATGACAACCCGAGCTCGTCCATGATGGCCTGCTCTGCCTCGGCAACGCCAGGGCTCGCTGGAAGTCGCGGTCGCTCCGTCGGGAGCGGCAGCAAGCGGCGCACGCTCGTCGGTCGCGCGCCGAGCACCACGACGCGATCGCCGAGCTGCACGGCCTCCTCGATGTCGTGCGTGACGAACACGACGGTGCGCGGCCGTTCGCCGAGCGTGCTCACCAGCTCGTTGCGCATGCGATTGCGCGTCTGGTAGTCGAGCGCGCTGAACGGCTCGTCCATGAGCAGGATGTCGGTCTCCGCCGCGAGAGCTCGCGCGATCTCGCAGCGCTGCCGCATACCGCCCGAGAGCTGGTGCGGATAGTGATCCGCGAACTCCGCGAGGCGCGTGATCTCGAGCCACTCGCCGACCTTCTTCGCCCGCGCGTCGCCCGCGATCTCCGACGACAACCCGACCGCGATGTTCTCGCGCACGGTGAGCCACGGGAACAGTCCACCGTCCTGATAGATCGTCCGGCTCTGCCCGTTGCGCACCAGCGTGCCGCGCGTCGGCTTCAAGTGTCCACCGAGGAGGCCGAGCAGCGTGGACTTGCCGCATCCGCTCGGGCCGACGCACACGACGAGCTCGTTCTTCGCGACCTCGAGATCCAACCCGTCGATCACGGTCGTGCCCGGATAGTCGAAGCCAACGCCGTCGAGCTTCAGGATGGAGCTCATCGCTCGAATCCCCACCGCACGCTCGGAATCCTGGCGAGGCGCGCGAACAGAACGTCGAGTCCGATGCCGATCGCGCCGACGACGATCATGCCGCACACGACGAGATCCATGCGCAGACCGTTGCGTGCGTCGACGATCAAGAAGCCGAGGCCGCTGCGCACCGCGATCATCTCTGCCGCGACGACGACCATCCACGCGACACCGATGGCGACGCGCAGCGCGATCACGAGCTGCGGCAGGATCGCGGGCAGCGTGATCTTGAACAGGATGTCCGTCGACGACATCTCGAGATCCTCGGCGACGCGATAGTAGATCTTGGGCACGGCACCGGCGGCTGCGGCGGTCGCGAGCGCGATCTGGAAGAACACCGCGATGAAGATGATGTAGATCGCCGGCGGATCGCCGATGCCAAACCAGATGATGGCGAACGGGATCCACGCGATCGGGCTCAGCGAGCGGAAGAAGTTGATCCACGGCATCAGCGCGTGACGCGTCGCCGCGCTTCGTCCGATGACCAAGCCGAGCGGCACCGCCGACACGACGCCCGCCACGAATCCCCACGCGACGCGATACAGCGACGCGATGATGTCTTCGAGCAAGCGCCCGGATCGGATCTCCTGACCGAACGCCGTCGCGACCTCGTCCGGCGCAGGGACGGTGCCCACGGGAAAGGCACGTGCCGCGTGCAAGCCCCACCAGATGCCGAGCAGGACGAGCCCCGTGATGACTGGATAGAGGAAGCGCTGCACCGCGAGAAGGCGCCATCCTGCCACGCCACCCGGCTGTCCGCCCACCACACGAGGCGTGACAACGTGGCGAGTGGCTAGTGGAGGAGCCACCTCGGATCTGAGAATCACATTCTCTGGCCGCGTGTGGGTTCTGCTCCTTACGCGAGCGCCGCCCTGCGGCATCGAGATTGCTTTTGCGCGCGCGCGAATGCAGCGCCTAGCTTTTGTTTGCGTAACCCTACTCTCCGCGTGCGCCCTCGACAAAACCGATGCCCCCAAGGGCGAGGTGGACGAGAGCGAGCCGCCCTCCACACCGGGCGAGCTCCAGGCGCCCGGTCCCAAGGCAGATGACCCGCGCCAGCTCGTCCCGTACACGCTCGAGTCGGCGCATCCGTACGCGAACAACACGAACCGCACGTACACGCTGTCCCTCGGCACCGTGCTCCCGTCGTGCGCGTCGCAGGTCAAGGTCCACTTCTCGGTGCTGCAGACCGAAGCGGGCTACGACTTCGTTCGCGTGAAGAACGGCTCGGGCACCACGGTGCAGACGTTCGATGGCAGCCGCAACAACACGTGGACCAACTGGATCACGCTGAGCTCGAACAAGTCGATGTCGGTGCAGCTCACCACGGACTACTCGGTCGTGCGCGATGGCTTCGTGATCGATCAGCTCGAGTGGCAAGCCGAGGCGACGTGCTCGCCCTCTCCGGCGATGGCGTGCTCGGCGGATCAGATCGATCTGCGCAAGCCGGCGCCCGCGTGTGGTTGCGCGGAGCTCTCGCACTGCACGCCGCTGAACAGCGTGACGATCTCGCACTCGGTCGGCGGTGGCTTCTCGGGTCAGGTCAGCGGCAAGAAGTCGATCGGCACGACGATGGCCACCACGCTGTACACGCCGTCGGGCGGCGAGACGTCGACGAACGTCGCGACGATCGATCGCGCGAAGCTGAAGTCGTTCCTGAACCACATCGCAAACTCGGGCGTTCTCTACGGCGCGGGCCGCGCGGAGTCCGCGAACTGGACCGAGTGCTTCTCCGTCACCACGGATCAAGAGAGCGTGTCGTACTGCGCCGAGGCGGGCTCGCACACGGCGGCGGTCGTCGACGCGATCACGCGCTTCGAGGCGCTCACGTCGTGCAGCGATGATGGCGACGCGACGTGCAACCCGGGTCGCACGTGCACCGTCGACGGTGATTGCGAAGAGCAGAGCTGCATCTGCCCCGCCGTGTACAACCCCGTGTGTGGCGTGAACGGCACCACGTACTCCAACGGTTGCGCTGCGGGGTGCGCGCAGGCGGAAGTGAAGCACACGGGCGAGTGCGGCATCACCGGCGACACGTGCGGAACGTTCCGCGGCCTCTCCTGCATCGAGCCGGACTACAAGTGCCGCTTCGGCACGTCGCAGTTCACGTACCCGTACCCCGACGCGGGCGGCACGTGCGTCGCGCGCAACTACTGCGATGCTCCGACGGACTGCAACGGTCTCCCGGCGCCGGCGGTGCCCGGCCAGTGGGCGTGCAACGCGAACGCGTGTGCGTGGCAGACGGGCGTCCAGTGGCAGACGGTCAACGGTTGGAAGTTCGAGACGGCGCACCCGTACCAGAACAACGCGGCGTCGTGGTCGGCGCAGATCGCTCTTCCGGCGCTGACGAGCAAGCTGCGCTTCGCGACGGTGGGCACGTTCCAGCTCGAGCAGGGCTACGACTTCCTCGAGGTGTGGCGCTGGTCTGGAAGCACCGCGACGAGCGGCGCGTGGGAGCGCATCAAGCGCTACACGGGCAACGTCGGCCCGACCGCCGCGGACGAGCTCACGGGTAAGTGGTTCGTGCTGAAGTTCGTGAGCGATTCGTCCGTGACGAAGTCGGGTTTCAACCTGACGGCGCAGTATCGTCCCTGAATGAACGTTGCGATTCTCGGTACGGGTTCGGTCGGCGATGCGCTGACCAAGGGGTTCCTCGGGTACGGGCACACGGTGATGCGCGGTTCGCGCGATCCCGCCAAGCTCGAAGCGTGGAAGGATTCGTGCCGGATCGGCTCGCTGGCCGAAGCCTCCGCGTGGGGTGACGTGATCGTCCTCGCGGTGAAGGGCTCTGCCGCCGAGAGCGCGCTCGAGCAAGCCGGCCACGCGAACCTCGCGGGCAAGGTGATCATCGATCCGACGAACCCGATCGCGGATGCAAAGCCGGACAACGGCGTGCTCCGCTACTTCACGAACGCGAACGAGTCGCTCATGGAGCGGTTGCAGGCAGCTGTTCCGGCGGCGCGATTCGTCAAGGCGTTCAACAGCGTCGGCAACGCGTTCATGGTCGATCCGCCGTTCCAGCCGAAGCCGACGATGTTCATCTGCGGCAACGACGCGGCGGCAAAGGCCGACGTGACGAAGATCCTCGAGCAGTTCGGGTGGGGCGTTGCCGACATGGGCGAGGCCGCGAGTGCCCGCCCCATCGAGGCGCTGTGCCAGCTGTGGTGTATCCCCGGTTTGCGCGGTGGTGGCTGGTCGCACGCGTTGGCGTGGCTGAGTCTCGGCTAGACTGCAGGCATGTATCGCATCGCTGCTCTCGCACTCGTGAGTGCAGCGTGCTCCTCGCCTGATCCCGCGCCCGACGCCCGGCCGACCGCGTGGTCGACCGAGGAGGCGATGCCGGGCCTTCGGCTCGAGCCGGGCGTCACGGCGCTCGGACAGCGCATCGTCGTCGCCGGTGGCTTCTATCAGAGCGAAGCCGACGGCCTCGGGATCACGACGGACGTGATCGAGTACGACATGTTCGCGCCGCCGGGCAGCAAGTGGCGTGCATTGCGCTCGGCCCCGGTCGCGTGGACCCACACCAACCTCGCGTCTGCGTCGGCAACGCTGTACTTGCTTGGCGGCGCCGAGGGCACGGACTTCATCCCGCGCGGAGAGGCGTTCGCGCTCGACACGGATCGAGACAACCCGCAGTGGCGATCACTCTCGCCGATCCCAGCGGCGTACGAACCGCGCAGCGCGGCCGGCATCGTCGTCGC
>JAEYYV010000303.1 GCA_023428295.1 Pseudomonadota bacterium | reverse complement strand
GCCCACGCCTGCGCCACCCACACGAACCACAACGGGATGATCGAGAGCACGAGACCGGACGTCGCCCACGCGCGCTTACCGAACGTGTCGTGACGCTTGGAGTCCCAGCCGATCCACTCGACCGTGTGATAGGCGACGAAGACCAAGTACGCCGGGTAGAGCAGCGCGAAGCGCAGCGGGAAGTAGTGCCCGACGATGTTGTGCAGGAACGTGAACACGCGCTTCGCGTAGCGCGGTCCCGACATCGTGCGCTTCGCCATGCCGCCCGGCACCTCGAGGCGGCGGATCATCTCCGGCGCGGGATCGAACAAGAGGTACTCGTCGTCGCGCTTCCCCGCGTTGATGCGATACGCGAGCGACGGCTCGTCCTCGATCGGCGTGCACTCGTCCCACAGGCCGAAGCGCTCGAGCGTGGAGCGGCGGATCGCGGCGTTGCCGCCCATCAGCGACTCGACCTTCTTTCGCTGATCGGCGCGCGCGTAGACGACTTGCCACTTGAGCGTGTTGAGCGAGAGGACGCGGCGGCGCGCGCGAGAGAGATACGCGGCAGAAGGCTCCGCGCCGTCCTCGGAGATGAAGCGGCCCGTCACGCCGAGGCAGCGCGGGTCGTCGAAGTTGGCCTCGTGAAGGCGCAGCCAGTCGCGCGACGCGGGCAGATCGTCGTCGTCGATGAACACGAGCAGGTCGCCGCGCGATGCGCGAACACCGGCGTTGCGAGCGCCCGGACCGCCGAGCGGTGCGGAGCGGAGGATGCGCACGCGTGGATCGCGCGCGAGTGCGTCGACGGCCGCGAGGTCGCTGGCCGGGCGATCGGTGGATTGCTCGACGACGACGATCTCGAACGAGTCGTGGTCTTGTGCGAGCAAGCGCGCGAGGAGCTCTGCCAACGCGCCGAGGCGGTTGTACGAGCGCACGATCACGCTGAGACGAGGCACCAGGGATTGACTAACACGCGACTCGTCGCGGCGGAACTGTTGGAGATTGCTCGGGGTGTTGAAAACCTAACACCGAGGTCGGCGATAGCGCGGAGCCGTCCTGCCTTGCTATGAAGCGCGCATGCAGCTCCTCGCAAGCTACCTGTCGGGAACGTGGTCGAACGGTGCGAGCACCAGAGCGCCCCTCGTGAACCCGGCGACCGAGGATGTCCTCGCAGAGGTTCCGAGCGGTGGACACGATCTCGCCGCCGCGTTCGCGTACGCGCGCACCACCGGCGTCGCCGAGCTGGGCGCGCTCACGTTCGCGCAGCGAGCGGCGCTCCTCGCGTCCTTGGCCAAGGCGATCCACGGCGCGCGTGAAGAGCTGATCGCGATGGCGGTCGCCAACGGCGGCAACACCCGCGGCGACGCGAAGTTCGACATCGACGGCGGCGCCGCGACGCTGTCGTACTACGCGGAGCTCGGCGCCAAGCTCGGCGGCGCGAATCACCTCGCAGATGGCGACGCGATTCAGGTCGGGCGCACCGCACGCATGGGCGGACAGCACGTGTGGACGCGCCGGCGCGGCGTGGCCGTCCACATCAACGCGTTCAACTTCCCGGGCTGGGGTCTGTGCGAGAAGCTGGCGTGCTCGCTGCTCGCCGGCATGCCGACGATCGCGAAGCCCGCGACCGCGACCGCGCTCGTCGCGCATCGCATGACGCAGCTGTTCGCGCCGCTGCTTCCGGCCGGCGCGCTGCAAGTGCTCGTCGGTCCCGCGGGCGCGCTGCTCGATCAGCTCGCGAACGGCGATGTCGTCGCGTTCACCGGTGGCAGCGCGACGGCGAAGACGCTGCGCGCGCACCCGGCGATCCTCGAGCGCGGCGTACGGCTGAACGTCGAGGCCGACTCGCTCAACGCGGCGGTCCTCGCGCCCGACGTGGATCTGTCGAGCGAGACCGGCGGCTTGTTCCTCGCCGACGTCGTGCGCGACATGACGCAGAAGACCGGACAGAAGTGCACCGCGATCCGCCGCGTGCTCGTTCCGGCCGGCAAAGAGAGCGACGTGTTCGACGCGCTGCGCGAGCGCCTCGGTGGCATCGCCGTCGGCGATCCATCGCGCGACGACGTGCGCATGGGACCGCTCGCCACCGCCGCGCAGAAGAAGGACATCCTCGCTGGCATCGAGCGCCTCGCCGCCGCCACGGACAGCGTGTTCGGCCAAACGGGTCAGATCGACGCGCTCGGCGTTCCTGCGGGCAAGGGCTTCTTCGTCGGTCCCGTCGTGCGCTCGACGAAGGACGCGATGGGCTGCGCGCCGCTGCACGAGCACGAGGTGTTCGGTCCCGTCACCACGATCGCGAGCTATCCGGGCGACGCGCTGTTCGCCGCGGCGTTCGTCGCGAAGGGCGAGGGCTGCCTCGTGTCGAGCGCGTACTCCGACGAGCGCGATTGGGTCGCGAGCTTCGTCGGCGCGGCGGCTCCGTGGGCCGGTCGGTTGTATCTCGGCTCGTCGAAGATGGCCGCGCAATCGCCCGGTCCCGGCACCGCCCTGCCCTCGCTCCTGCACGGCGGCCCCGGTCGCGCTGGTGGCGGCGAAGAGCTCGGCGGCGAGCGCGGCTTGCACTTCTACATGCAGCGCACGGCCCTCGAAGGCGATGCGAGCGTGCTGAAGTCGTTGCTCGGCTAGATGCACTCTCGGCTAAGAGTTGTCCCGTAAATCGTCCCAGGTAGGGACCAATCGACGGTACATGTTGTTTCGCACACGTGCACGGTCTGCCGTGGTCTGGCGCGAGCCAGTCTCATGCAGGGTTGCGCACGATGCCGTACCAACGTTTCGTCGAGCCACCGCGACAGGATCGGGTGTGGACGTCGCCCACGCGATGAATG
>JAEYYV010000284.1 GCA_023428295.1 Pseudomonadota bacterium | reverse complement strand
CGCGCGCGCGGCCGAGCTCGCGGCACTCCAGGCGAGCTTCGTCGAGGCCTCCGAGGAGCACGCCGCCGCCCGCGCCACGCTCGGCGATCTGCTCGACGTGCTGCGCTCGCCGCCGCCCGACGATATGGAGCTCGCCGCGCTCGCCGAGAAGAAGGCGGCCCTCGCCGTGCGCCTCGACGAGCTCGCCGCCGCGCGCGCGGCGCTCGAGGACGTCCTCCTCCACCGGCACGCGAGCGCGTTCACCGACGCCGAGGCGGCGCTCGACGCGCGCACGGGACTCGCCCCGGCGCTCGAAGCACAACACGCCGCCGCCCGCGCTGCGGTGCAAGCCGCCGCCGAGGCCGAAGCCATCGCCGAAACCGCGTGGGAGTCCGCGACGCGCGAGCTTCAAGCCGCCGAGGCTAGCCAGCTCGCCGCCCGCGCCCACCGCGATCGCGTGAGCGCCGAGCTCGCGAGCCTGGGCCCGATCGCCGACGACGCATCGCTCCTCGACACGAGCTCGCTCGCCGAGCGCGTCGCCTCCCTCGAAGCGGAAGCACGCGAGCTCGTCGCGCAACGCGCCGTGTACGCCGAGCGCCTCGAGCGTTCGACGCGCTCCATCGAGGACGCGCGCCTGCGCCTCGACGCCGCGACGCGCGCCGCCGGTCCCCGGCTCGCCGCATGGACCGAGCTCCGCACCAGCGCACAGAGCGACGGCGTGCTCCACGCAGCTCTCGTCGGCTCCACCACCGATCGCTCGAGCATCCAACTCTCGGCCGATGCATGGAGCAAGCGCGAGCTGCTCGTCGATCGCCTCTCGCGCGCACGCGGCGGCGAAGAGACCGCCACGCTCGTTCGCGAGTCCCCACTCGACGGCAACGGCTACCTCGCGTCCTGGCGTGCCACCCGCGAGTGGCTACAGCGTCGCGTCCCCGCCCAGGTCGCCGACGTCGACGAGCCACTCCTCGCACTCGAGCGACTCCGCGATCACCTCGACGTCCTCGAGCGCCGCCTCACACGCCAAGAACAAGACCTTCGCGGCGCCTCGGAAGACGTCGCGCGCGGCATCGACGTGCAAGTCCGTCGCGCGCACGGTCAGGTTCGCCGCCTGAACACGCACCTCGAGGGCATCCAGTTCGGCAGCATCCACGGCATCCGGGTCCAGATCCGGCGCGTCGAGCGCATGGAGCAGATCCTCAAAGCGCTCCGCCTCGGCGAAGCCCAAGAGCTGCTGTTCACGCCCGCCGTCCCCATCGAAGAAGCGCTCGACGAGATCTTCCGTCGCTACGGCGGCGGCGGTCGCGCGGGTGGCCAGCGCCTCCTCGACTATCGCGAGTACCTCGAGCTCGCCGTCGAGATCCGCCGCGCGAGCGCCACCGATTGGGAAACCGCGAGCCCGACGAAGCTCTCGACGGGTGAAGCGATCGGCGTCGGTGCAGCGCTCATGATGGTTGTCCTCACGGAGTGGGAGCGCGACGCGAACCTCCTACGCGCGCGGCGCACGAGCGGCTCGCTCCGCTTCCTGTTCCTCGACGAGGCCAACCGCCTCTCGCGCGACAACCTCGGCGTGCTCTTCGATCTGTGCAAGAGCCTCGACCTGCAGCTCCTGATCGCAGCGCCCGAGGTCGCGCGCGCCGAGGGCAACACGACCTATCGCCTCGTGCGTCACGTCACCGAGGACGGACGCGAGGAGGTCATCGTCAGCGGTCGCCGCTCGATCGACGTACCACCCACCACCGACGAGGCACCGCCCGAGGTCGCCGAAACCCAGCCGTGTTGACCGCCTTCGGAATCCGCTTCGCCTCGAACGACGCCATCCCCGTCGACGAGGCATTTCGATCGCACCTCTGCTTGAACGCTAGGCCCTCCACGCAGACCGTTCTGGGCGCCCTCGTTCCCTATCATCACTACAGGGGCCATACGCGCTGTTCGCCCTCGGCGTCTTCAGTGAAGACCCAGCGTCCACCGGGGGCAACCTCGATTCGTGTAATCGGTGCGCGATGCAGAGATTCGACGCGGGTCGTCGCCGATGCGTCTGTCGCGCGGACGATCACATCCCCGTCTTCGAAGCCGAACAGCACGAACGCGCCGTCAGGCGTGAATGCGATCGGTCCCGATGCGGACTTGGGATATGGCCACCTCCGCATGAGCTGCGGGCGCTTCCCGTCGGGACGCATGCGCCACACGAGCTGTGGCTTGCCACCGACGACAGACCACAATTCGGCGACGTACTCGACAATGCAATCGCCGAGCGAGTCTTCCGCGCACGCAGGCTTCCTCGGTCGGTGAACACTCTCGGAAGGCGGAGAAGAAGGCGCCACGTCCGGCCTCCGGATCCACAGGGCGATCAGGTTGCCGGACAGGGACGCGACCGCCTTCCAATAGGTCTGCTCGAGGCCAGGCCCTGGTCGCGGAGGCTCGCCGACATCGAGCTTCGCCACTTGTTTGTCCTTGTCGCGCACGATCAGCATTCGCTCGGTCAGCGATAGCGTCAGAGGTGACGCCTGTGAGCTCACCGGACCGCGGTCCGGGCTCAGCGTGAGCGTGAGCACGCTCTTTGATGGTGTTGCGGGCGCGTTAATTGAGGGTGTTCCCGTTCCCGTTCCGGCGTACTCCTAGGGATCACGGGAAGCGGAACTCGGGAATCAGCGCGCGAGCGCGTAGCCGGTGCGGTCCTTGCGGACCCGCCCCGCGTCGACGAGCGCGGCGAGCGCGTGCGAGAGCGCCGTGTTCCGGACCTGGCAGAGTTTGCGGAGCGCGGTCGCGGTGATCGGCGTCGTGGCGGCGGCGAGATGATCGACGAGCCGTTGTTCGAGGCTGAGATCCGGCCGTGTCGCGGCGATCGCGGGTTCGGCGACGGTGCTGGATTCGATCGTGCGCAGCGCTACGGCGGCGTCCGCAGTGTCGAGCACCAGTTGCACGTTGCTGATCGACGCGGCCGCGCGGTGCTCGACGGATAGCGTGAGCTGTTCGCCGTGGCGTCGCAGGTACAGATTCGAGTCGCCCCACGCGTGGAATTCGCTCGAGCCGCGGAGCGCCTGGCCGGCGCGCAGCTTCGCGCCGCCCTTTCGTGCGTGGTGCACGAGCACGACGGCGACGTGGTAGCGGCGCTGGAGCTCGCGGAGGTACGCGAGCAGCGGAGCGACCTCGCCGGAGAGGTTCTCGTCGATCCGGTGCAAGCGCACGAAAGGATCGAGGACGAGCAGCCGCGGCCGCAGCGTGTCGACGGTCTCGGTCAGTGCGTCGCGGTCTCGCTCGACGTCGAGGCGGACGCTCGGCGCGGTGATGACCTGGATGTCGAGGTCGACGAGCTCGCGACCCGCCGCGCGCGCGATGCCGGCGAGCCGCTGGCGGACGACATGCAGTGCGTCTTCGGCCGCGAAGATCAGTACGCGACCTGTCCGCGCGACTGCGTAGCGGCGCAGACACGGAGCGCCGGACGCGACCGCGACGGCGAGGTCGAGCGCGAGGAAGGACTTGCAGCACTTCGGCTCGCCTCCGACGATGCCGACTGCCTCGTCGCTCCACAAATCTTCGACGAGCCAGCGCCGTGCATGCGGCACGTCCGCGAGGTCGGACGCACGCGTGACAGGAAGCGACGTCAGCGACGCTGTCATCGCCGCGCCGGCTTGGTGCGCGCCGGCGTCGTGCTCGCTCGCGACGGACGCTGGTCCGCCGACGTGAGATCGAGGTAGAGGCTCTCGTCGAGGCGCTTCGCGTTCTTGGTCACGCCGAGCACGAGCAGATCGTTGCACAGGTGCATCAGCACGCGCCGGTTGCCGGCCGCGTGCTCGCACACCGTGCGTTGCAGCTCCTCGGTCATCAGCGTCGCGTTGCCGGACGCCGCGAGCAGGTGACGCAGCATCGTCCCGAGCACGTCGGGAGGCTCGGCGTCGAGCACGAGGCGCGTCCGGATCCGGCTCGCGATCGGCAAGAGGTCGGGCGTGCGCAGCTTCTCCTCGAGTCGACGATCGCCACAGAGGACCACCGTCACGATCGTGCACGTGTCGAGCTTGGTGGATCCGAGCAGGCGCAGCTCGGCGAGCAGCAGCGGCGACATCTCCTGCGCCTCATCGACGAGCAGCACCGGGCGAAACAGCGTCTGCTGGATGTGCTCCTGCCACTTCGCGCGCACAGTCTTGTACGCGCCCCACCGATTCGACGTGGACACCGGCACACCGAAGAGGTCACCGATCTCCCGATAGAAGTCGGTGACACGGCTCTGCGGCCGGGTCACCTCACCGACGACGACATCGCGCAGCGGCGTGAGCTTGGTCGAGAGCATGCGCAGCGCGGCGCTCTTGCCCGCGCCGACGTCGCCGGTGACGAGCGCGAAGCCGCCGTGCATCACGAGGTCCTCGATGCGCCACGCGAAGTGCTTGATGCGCGGCGTCTCGCACAGCGCCTCGACGGGGATGTCGGGCAGAAACGGATTCCACTTGAGCCCGTACAGGGCGGAGAGCTTGCGTGCGTCCATGGCATCAGTCCTTCGGCACGTACGCCGGCGGCAGTCCCGCTCGGTCGTACGCGGTGATGAGCTGACGCAGGAGCGGCGCCACCTCGGGGTTGGTTGCGATCGTCGTCGACGCGGGCACAGGGCTCGCGACCTCGGCGACGAGACGCCGCGACGTCTGTCCGTTCTTGGTTCGGTCGAGCGGATACAGCGGCGCGAGCAGCGCGCCGGTGCGCGCATCGACGAGGTGCACCATCGATAGGTCCCACGACGCGTAGCGCACGGAGAGCCGCTCGAGCGTCCGGTAGCGCGACGGCACCTCGTAGCGCACGCCCGCGATCGTCGCGGTCCCGTCGCTGCGCCGTTGCACGCGCGTCTCCTCGACGCGAAACGCGAGCCGCAGCTCGTCGGCGCTCGGGCTCGGACGTCCGACGTCCGGACCGCGCAGGAAGCGATCGGCCGGCGCCTCGCCGATCTCCGAGTGGCGAGCGCGGTTGTACTCCAGCTCTACCCACGCCTGCGTCGCGTGGTTGAGTGCATCGAGCGTCAGGCGTTCCACGCTCTCGAGCATCGCGAGCAGGCGCCCCTCGACGCTGTTCCACCACGCCTCCTGCTTGCCGTTCTGCTCGGGGCACGCCGGCAGCGTGTGTGCATGCAAGATGCCGAGGCGCGCGAGTCCCTCGCGGACCTCGCCGTCCTTCATCGCCGAGCCGTTGTCGGTCAAGAGCTGCTGCGGTCGTCGCCGCTTCTGGATCGCTTGCGAGAGCCCATGCACGAGCGCCTCGCCGGTCTCCTCCAAGTACCATTGCGCGTGGCAGCACAGCCGCGACCGGTCATCGAGGATGCCCAGGAGCTTCGGCGTCGCCAGCCTCCCGTTTGCGAGCACGATGCGCACGAAGTCGGCGCCGTGGAAGTCGAGGTGCCACAGGCCGTGCACGTACTCGCTCTCGAAGCTGCGCGTCTCGCGCGCCTCGAAGATCTCCCGGCTGTGGTCGTCGCGCAGCTCCTCGTTGCCACGACGCTGCCGCCGCTTCTGACGAAACAGCCCACGCTCCTTCATCAGCCGCCGCACTGTTGTGTATGACGGCACGCGCCCCGCGAGCTCGCCGAGCTCGACCTGCGCGACGAGGTTGTCGGCGTGCAGCTGGTAGCTCCACGTCGCGTGAAGCTTGTGCTGCGCGACGATGGCGGCGATCACCGCCGACGACACCGCACGCCGACTCCCGGCATCTGCGCGGACCTTGCGCCGAAGTGCCGCGACGGTGTCGCCATGTCCTGCCGCCTTCCGGGCCGTGTGCAGCCAGCGCTCGATGGTCGAGAAAGCAAATTGCACCGGCTCGCCTGTGATCGGGTGCCGCCACGTGCGCTCGGCGATCGCCTCGATGGCGGCGCGCAGCTCGCCACGCGCCGGTGGCGCCGCGAGCAAGGCGCCGATGATCTGATGGCGCAGGTTCGCCCATCGCTCGTGGCGTCGGTTCGGTGTCGTGCTCATCGTCGGTGTCCTCGAGTGAGTCGACGACCACTACGCGGATCCGATTCGCGGCGACACGTGCATCTTCTGCGGGTCGCTGTCGACCCTCACATACCGCTCGCCTCCAGCCCCGGTCTCGTCGAGATCGGCGCGAGCAGATGCAGCAGTGCGACCACCGGCTCGTCGACGTTCATCGTCATTCGCGACAGCACCGACGCTGGCAGCATCGCGACCTCGACGGTGGGCATGAAGCGACCGCGCACGCTCTCCCAGAATCGACTCGTCGCAAACGTCGTCGACCTCCACCGACACCACCTCGCCAGCGTCCGCCGGGTGATTCCGATCGCCGCCGACAGTTTCGTCACTGACCTCTTCGTCGGTCCGCGCACGAGCGCCGATGCCAGCACCACGATGGCACCGACGTAGACCTTGCGGCCGAGGAAGCGCACCGATGGTGGCGTGCGACGACGACGGCACCCGTCGACGGCGCAGCAGAAGCTCGCTCGCAGCTCGTAGTCGTCGCCGAGCCCGTCGGCGCCGCGCGGTTTACGTGGGTAGTTCGCCACGTCGAGGCGCCCGCCGCACGCCGGGCACCCGGCCGCTTGCGCCTTCGCCGCGAGGTCGGCATCGATTCGCGGCAGCAGCAGCAAGACTCTGGAATCGACGAGCGCTTCGTGGCACAGGTGAGGCCTCCTTCCGACTGTCCGGTTGAAAGGAGAGGAACCCCTCGCTGGCTTGAATGGTCAAGTTCTTCGAGGGGCTTCCGCTATTCCCCTCACGTTGCCTGCTCACCGCGACTCGCTCAGCCCTCAGTTATTGCGCTCGTGCTCATGCCTCGTGTCGGAGAAGGCGACACGCGATCTCCGATCGGTGACATCGATGGCGTGTGCGCCAGATGCGCCGCGCGTCATCGTGTGCGCCGCATCGGCCGCGCATGTCCTTCCGATCGAAGTGCCGACGCTGGAGTCGCGTCGCGCCGAGTTGCCGCGGATCGTCGACGCGTTCGCACTCGACGCGATCGCTTCGCTCGGTGCGCGCACCACGAGCTACTGCGCGACGGATCGTGATGCGATCTGTGAATGGCCACTCGAATCGCTGGCCGACGTCGCGGAGTCGGTCCGACGAATGATCGCGATCCGAGAGTTCGGTGGCGTGACGGGTGCGGCTCCTCACCTCGGCGTCACGCATTCGTCGCTGTCTCGATGGCTGGCGCGACGTACGACGCGCCGCCGGGGGGCGATCGCGTAGTCATGCTCATCGCTTCACACATCCCGCCGACCGCCGGGCGCGTCACTCGTCTCCTGGCTCTCGGCTCCAAACTCGTAGACGTCGAGCGTCTCCATGCCCTCGTTTGAACGTCGTCCGCCCTCGGATCCGTTCGCGCCCGCGGAGAAATCCTCGAACGAGAATGACTCCACGGGCGATGCAGGCGGCGGCGTTGCCGAGGGTGACGGGAATGCCGTTCCCCCTGACGATGACCCCTCGTTGGATGGAAAGGTCTCGCTGCCTGATCCCGAACACCTCCTCGTTTCGTTGGGTCATTTCGCCGAGACCGACGAGAAGCGATCCGCACAGGACGACGACAACACCGAGGCGGGACAAAGGGACGGATTGTTCTCCAGTGTCGATGGGCCGCTTCAAGCAGGGCCGTCCCGCGTCGCACCCACGCAGAAGAAGCGCGGTGCGACCAAGGTAAGCGATGCGAAGCCCAACGCGATCCTGAAGGTCGTCGTCGTAGCGGCTGGCGATCGGATCGATTCGTGGGAATCGAAAGCGGTCTGGGTTGGAGACCTCCCCGAGGCGTACACGGCGAACCGTGTCGGCAAGACCTGGCGCTGGGACAACGCCGCTGGGAAGTCGGTCAAGGTGAAGACGAACGCGCAGGGGCAAGGTGGCGTGCCGGTCGAAGATTGGGCGTCGAATCACACGAGCGCGATGAAGATCGTCGTGTACGCGCAGGCGATCGAGGACGTCACTGTCGACGACGAGGCTGAGGACAACGACCTCGCCCCCGGACACGCGAAGAACGCAGAGGACGCGGCGGATGGTTCGTCATCGCGCTTGGCCCCCGAC
>JAEYYV010000270.1 GCA_023428295.1 Pseudomonadota bacterium | reverse complement strand
CAATGCCGGTCACTTAGTGCGGCTCCTCGACGAGGATCTGATGGGGCGCTTCCGCGTGTAGTTGCTCATCTTGATCTTCACCGCCCGCGGGTAGCTGCGTTGTCGTCGCTCCGGGAGGATGAAATGGCTGAGGTCATCGCGGAGACGCTGCAGCCGCTCGGGGATCCGGCCGGCGCTGTCCGTGCCCCACATCCGTAACGCACCTTCGATGAAGTTCAGCGCGGCGACGAAGCTGATCCTCGTCGGTGGGACGCCGGCCTGGGCCGCGACTTGCTCCGCTTCGTAGCGCACAAGGTTGTACGCAATGCTGAGGCCCCAGAGTTCTTGGGCGACACCGCGCGGGCTCTTGCTACGGGTCGACTCCTCGCGCCGGAGCATGACGCGCTTGACCTCGTTGTAGCCGAGCTCGATCTCCCACCGCTCGTGGTAGAGGGCGATGAGCTCCGCCGCCGGATACCGTTTGGCGTCGACCAAGGACGTCAGCAGGGTCTGCGGCTTGAAGCCACGCCGACGGTAGCGGATGGCGCGCATCTGCCACGTTGCAGGCAGCGAGGGATCCTTCTTGCGCGCTTCGCTGGAGACATTCAGCTCGACCAGTTCGTCACCGGCACTGAAGCGCTGGAGGCGCCGGTAGACCGTGCTCGACTTCGCACGCGTCATCCAGTGGCGGTTCTCGCCGCCCCGCGTGATCCCGAACAGGGTGCGTGCCGCCAGGAAGTTGCGGTCGACCAGCGCCAGGGAATTCGCCGGGAGCAGCGGCCAGAGCTGTTCGGCGTACACACGCTCATCCGTCCCATACGGGCCGAACTGCGCACCTGCGAGGATATGCGAGCGCAGCGCCATCAGCGTGACCATGCGCGCCAGGGGATAGCCGCTGGTGCTGTTCCAGCGCGTGTCTTGACCGCCGAAGTGGCGCCGATTCTCGTCGGAATCAGGCACTCGCAGCGTCGTGCCATCGACGCCGTACAGCGCCAGCCCGCGCCAGGCATGGGTGCGCGCGCTCGCATGCGCCCACGTGGACGCCATGCGCTCGAACAACCACCGCAGCGGCTCATCGCCCAAGCGCTCACGCGCCTGCACGATCGAGCTCGGCGCGACGCGTTCCCCGCGCGCACCGGGCAACGCAAGGTCCAACGTCGCCACTACCTCGCGCATCGACAGATCGCGGAACAAGCACATGCCGATGACCAGCCACACGACCTGCTCCGCAGGCAGGCGGCGCCGCCGGATCGTGGCCGTGCCGGTCGCCGCGAGCGCCGCCTCAATCCAATCGGGATCGAGGCTCGCGACGAACTTGGGCAACAACTCGCCGCTCGGCGGCGTGAGCACTCGGTCGGCCATGCGAGCCATGGCCGCATCCTGATCCTCCGCACCGCTTCCGGATACCCCCCGCGCCGACTTCCTGAATTCCGGATTCTCGTCGAGGGGATAGCGCTATCCGATCGGCATTGGGACTAGCGTACGCTCGCGCGACCGACGTGACTGAAAAAACCGCTCGTGTCGCACGAGGTCACATCGCGCTCGTCGGGAGTGGTCGGCTCTCTCCGCACCTTGGTACGTGGGCGGAACCCCGTGACGGCGGCGGGATCCTGCGTATAGTCCGCGCCGATGTTTCTCGACGATGATGCGCGCGCCGAGCTAGCCGCTCTCGAGGCTGCGCATCGGCGGCGCGAGCCGCGGGTCGTCGAGACACGACAGGGACCGACGTTCGTTCTCGATGGACGAGAGGTCATCAACCTGTCGTCGAACGACTACTTATCGCTGGCCGGGGACCTGCGGATCGCGCGTGTGGGTATGGCGGCGCTCGAGGAGAGCGGGGTGGGTTCGGGTGCATCGCGATTGATCGCGGGGACGCATCGCGCCCATGTCGCGCTCGAGCGAGCGGTCGTGGACTGGATGCGCTGGGACACGCAGAAGGAGCAGGGCGTGCGCTTGTTCAACTCGGGGTTCGCGGCGAACACCGGGGTGCTCGCGACGCTCGTGCGCGCGGGGGATGCGGTGTTCTCCGACGAGCTGAACCACGCGAGCATCATCGACGGCTGCCGCTTGTCGCGCGCCAACGTCGTCGTGTATCCGCACCTCGACGTCGCGGCGCTCGACGAGGCGCTCGCGAAGAGCACCGCGTCGAGGAAGATCGTCGTCACGGAGTCGCTGTTCTCGATGGATGGCGACATCGCGGATCTCGCCGCGATCGCGTCCGTGTGCAAGCGGCGCGACGCAGCGCTGATCGTCGACGAAGCGCACGCGGTCGGAGCGTACGGACCGGAGGGCAGGGGGCTCGCGGCCGAGGCAGCGGTGGTCCCCGACGTGCTCGTCGGAACGTTTGGAAAGGCGCTCGGAACGTTTGGTGCGTTCGTGGTCAGCTCGCACGCGATCGCCGAGCTGCTGTGGAATCGCGCGCGCAGCTTCGTGTTCTCGACGGCGTTGCCACCCGCGATTCCCGCGGCGACGCTCGCGGCGCTCGAGATCGTGCGTGGTGCCGAGGGTCTCGAGCGTCGTCGTCGGCTCGTTGCGAATGCACGCGCATTTCGCGAGCTCGTTCCTCGTGCAGGCGGTGCGCGCGAGAGTGCGATCGCACCGATTCGCATCGCGAGTACGGACGACAACGCGAGTGCGAACGATCGCCGGGTCATGGAGCTGACGCGGCAGTTGCTCGATCGAGGAGTGTTCGCACAGGGCATTCGCCCTCCTACCGTTCCTGAAGGAACAGCCCGAATTCGCGCGAGCCTTTCGGCGGCTCATTCCGTCGAGCACCTCGAACAGGCAGCCAAGCTGCTCCGATAACGCATCGCGTCATGTCGAATATTCATGAATTAGATCGAAAGTTTACCTGGCATCCCTTCACCCAGATGGCGGAGTGGTCGCCGCTCGTGATCGCGCGAGGCGAGGGCAGCTTTCTGTTCGATGTCGACGGCAATCGCTATCTCGATGGCGTCAGTTCGCTGTGGTGCAACGTGCATGGCCACCGCCATCCGCGACTCGACGCCGTGCTCAAGACGCAGATCGATCGACTCGCCCACTCGACGTTCCTCGGGCTCAGTCACGAGCCTGGGATTCGACTCGCTGCTGCGCTGATCGATGTAGCGCCCGAAGGTCTGACGCGAGTCTTCTTTTCGGATTCGGGATCGTCGGCGGTGGAGATTGCTCTCAAGCAATCGTTCCAGTACTGGCAGCTCGTCGATCGATCGGGTTCGCGCTCGAAACAGAAGTTCCTTCGCCTTGGCGACGCGTATCACGGCGACACGCTCGGTGCGGTTGGCGTCGGCGGCATCGATCTGTTCCATCGGATCTTTGGACCGCTGCTCGTGCAGTCGATCGCGATTCCGTCGCCAGCCAACGTCGGCTTCGATGCCTCGATTGCTGTGCTGCACCGCGAGCTCGAAACGCGAGCCCACGAGATCGCTGCGTTCGTCGTGGAACCCTTGGTTCAAGGCGCGGCAGGCATGCTGATGCATCCGCCTGGTTTTCTCGCGAAGGCGTCCGAGCTCTGCAAACGCTTCGACGTTCACTTGATCGTCGACGAGGTCGCTACCGGGTTCGGGCGTACCGGGACGATGTTCGCGTGCGAACAGGAGAGCGTCTCACCAGACTTCTTGTGCCTCGCGAAAGGGATCGCCGGCGGCTACCTGCCGCTCGCTGCAACTCTCTCGACCGAGGAGATCTTCGCCGCGTTCCTCGGGAAGCGGTCCGAGATGAAGCACTTCTTCCATGGCCACACGTTCACCGCGAATCCTCTCGCGTGCGCTGTTGGCGTGGAGTCGCTCGCGTTGCTTCGCGAGTCGACACTTCCCAATGCACAGGCTCGGATTCCGACCATGGCGTCAGCACTCGAACGTGTCGCAAAGGTTCCAGGCGTGGCAGCGATCCGGCAACGAGGGTTGATGGCGGGCATCGAGCTCGCGTCCATCGACGATCGCTCTCTCGGAGTCGAAGTCTGCGATCGAGCTCGTTCTCATGGAGTGATCCTGCGGAACCTGGGTGACGTGGTGGTGTGGATGCCGCCGTTGTCGATCTCCGATGAGGAACTGGCTCTGCTCGAGCGCGCGACGATCGCAGCGATTCGAGAGAGTCTCGCTTCGTGACTCCAAAGCGGTACTTCGTCACGGGGACTGGGACGGGCGTCGGCAAGACGTTTGTGACCTGTCGATTGGCGAAACTCGCGCGCGCACGGGGCCTCGAGGTCGTCGCTCATAAGCCGATCGAAACCGGTTGTTCCCTGGTCGATGGCAAGAGGCGAGGCGAGGACCAAGCGCTCCTTCGCCTCGCTTCGAGCGAGTGGCTTCAGTCGATGGAGGAAGCGGTCCAGTTTGGCAGCTACCAGCTGGAGCTTCCAGTTGCTCCAGCTGTGGCCGCGGTCCACGAGAACATCGAGATCGACTTGGAGCGAATCGAGCGCGTTCTCGAGCGTGCATCCCGGACCCCCACTAGCCGCCCTGTGGATCTGCTGCTCGTGGAAGGTGCGGGTGGCTGGCGAGTTCCGATCTCGGATCGCTTCGAGATGCGGGATCTGGCTCGGCTGGTGAACGCCTCGGTTGTCGTAGTGGCGAGCGCAACACTCGGCACCATCAACCACTCGCTGCTCACCATTGGCGCCATCGAAGCAGATGGGTTCGACATCGCCGCTCTCGTTCTGTCGAACCGGCCCGACGATGCCGCTTCGCTGGTTCAGAGCAACATCGTGGAGATTCGGAAGCGGTGGTCAGGCCGCGTACTCACGCTGGAGCGCGTAGAGGAGTTGATGTGAGTGTTGCACGTGGAACGTTGCAATCGCAGGGGTGACTAAGTCACTGCGGTGTTGCACGTGGAACGTTCGCGAGCTCGCGAAACGCTGTAAACAGACGCTGGAGCTCGCGAGGCGGGTAATGCGCGTTGAGACCGCTGGGGTTTGGGAGAACCCAGACTCTCGTGTCGCCAATCTGATCGGGCTGTGGTCCCAGGACAGCCTTCGGCGCGCGAAACGCGATCCGAAACGCCGTCACTCCGAGGATCGCCAAAAACCGTGGCGCTGCCTTCAGGACCTTTCGACGCAGGGCTCGTGCACCACGAACAAGCTCCTCGACCGAGAGCTGGTCGGCAGAGGCTGTGGTTCGTGAAGCAAGGTTGGTCGCCCCAAAGCCCAAGTCGAGGAGCTCGTGGTCATCGAAGCCAGTGAAGAGTCGCGGCGTGAAACCAGAAGCGTGAAGAGTCGGCCAGAACCGGTTACCCGGCCGACCGAAGTGGTGTCCGATTGCGGCCGAGTATAGGCCTGGGTTGATCCCACAGAAGACAACGGCAAGCCCAGGGCGCAGCAAGTCCGGAAGTCGTCTGCTGACTGCAGCACGAAGCTGCTGCGGGCTAGGCGTCCACGGGATCGAAGACATTCGTCGAACATGTTTCCCGTGGAACGTTTGCGGCAGCTCGGAGCTCGCCGAACAGCTTCGCAAGCCCCGCGTCCTGATGGTGCGCGTTCAGTCCGCTCGGATTGGGAAGAAGCCAGACCTGCGTCGAACCCATCGGCTCCGGCTGAAGACCACCGACTGCCTTCGACTGCTTGAACGCAGTCCGATACGTGACGAAGCCAAGAACAGCGAGGTACCGAGGCTGGTACTGGACGTCGCAGAAGCACGAGGAACCAGGTTGGTGATCCCATAACCAAATCCGAGGAGTTGGTCCTCTTCGAATGCCGAGTAGAGACGAGGCGTCAGCTTCGAATCGCGCAACGTGATCCAGAAGCGACTTCCTGGACCGGCGAAGTGATGGCTAACAGCAGCTGAATAGAGGCCCGGGTTGATCCCACAGAAAAGAACATCGAGGCTGGGAGCGATCAGATCAGGCACTCGCTCGTGGGTAGCTTTCGCGAGCTGCTCCTTCGTGGGTGTCCAAGCACCCGTGATCGGATGTGGCTTTGGCTTCCTCGCAGACCTCTTCGCAGACTTCATGCGGCTCGTCGAGCAATCACGATCGCACGTGCCTTGTTCTCGAGCTCGTAGGGGTGCCGCTCGATCGCGATCGGCAAGTCAGAACGCTCGACACCCTCGAACCCAATGACGAACCCACCAGGTCGCACATACGCGAGTCCGAGCGAGAGCCACTCGCCGAGATCGAACGTCGCCCGCGAACACGCAGCATCGTAGTCGCGACGAGGGTGATCCTCGATACGCGTCGCGAAAGCCTCGAGGTTGGCGAGTCCCAACTCGCGAGCCGCCGTGCGAATGAACGCGTGCTTCTTGTGAACCGGCTCGAGCGCCGTGAATGAAACCTCGGGCAAGGAGATCGCTGCAATCACGACAGGCAATCCACCCCCCGATCCCACGTCGAGCACTGATGTGGCGCCCCCGAGATGTGGGACCACGTGAAGGCAGTCGAGAACATGACCTTCAAGCTCATCACGTGTACGAGCCGCCGATAAGTTAATGCTTTGATTCCACTTTTCGAAGAGCGCCATGAACGCCCGCAGCTTCGGATCCGTAACGCGCCGCGTCATTCGGCCTCGAACAAGAGCTGACTCGCACGCGGAATGACCACAGCAGGTCCCGGAGCTTCGGCGAGCACGTTTGCCATCGATGGGGCGTAGTCGAGCAAGGTGGTGTCGACGGTCGCGCGATCCAGGCTGCTGATCAACCGGACACGCACGTTCGCAGGCAATCGTGGAAGCACACCGATGCGAAAGATCGCCTCGTTCACCACGTCGAGAGGCCCCACACCATCACCACACTCCGCGACGAGCGCGATCGTTCCTCCCTCGGTCACGAGCGGCGCGACCGCAGCGACGATCTTCGCTGCCTGATACAGCGACGCCGTGACGGGCCACGCATCGGATGCGATCACGAGCGGAGCCCGAGGAGCGCGAACGGAGAACCACGCGCGCGCGAGCGATGCACCGGCGCGAAACGCCTGAACTGGATCGCCCGCGACCACCGCGTGGATCCTGCTGTCGGGAGCACAGACACCGTTCACTAGAAACGCCGGCGTGGCGATCGCGCGAACCGCCTCTTCGAGGTCTTCGCGACACGGATTTCCCTCGATGACTCCGGCGCGAGAGCTCGGGTGTTGTTTGAGCGCGTGGTTGATTCGAATCGCGCGCGCCTCACCCAGCCCGGGAAAGATCGCTTTGACGCCCGCGCCAAACCCCGCGAAGTAATGCGGGCGAATGCATCCGGTCGCCACCACCAGATCGCTCTCGACCACACAGCGGTGCAGGCGAACTGGCGTTCCACGCTGGGTGGTCCCGAGGTCGACGAGGTCGCGCCCGCTATGACCATCGTGATTGACGATCGTCGCGGATGCGAGAACATCGGAGGGGATACCGAGGTCGTCGAGGTTGGACGGGCCATGCGTTCCGGTGGCGATCGCGAGAGTCCACTGTACGTGGGAGAGGCGGGCCTGGAGGGCGGTGACGAGCTCGCGGCGCGGTTCGGCGCGTGACGGGTCGCTGACGACGAGCGTGACTCGCGCTCCCGGTGAGACGAGGGTCTCGAGTGGCGGGCGGCCGATCGGTGCATCGAGCGCGTTGTCGATGAGCGAGCTCAACGGCTGCGGGGCGGGAAGGGACGTCGGGGCGACGAGCGTGTACTCTCGACCAGAGAGGTCGAGTGGGTAGGGGGTACGTCCGTAAGGGAGCTCGACCATGAGCGGTCCGGTTCCTGGCGGCAGTCTAATTCCTTGGTTACGATTTATCGCTCCGGCTTCGCCGGTCTTCTTCGTTACTTCCCGTGTCCAAACAAAGCTTGCTCCTGGTCGACGGGGACACTCGCAGCCTCCGAGTGCTGGAGGTCTCCCTTCGGAAGGCGGGATTCACCGTCACGCCGGCGGTGTCCGTCCAGGATGCGCTCGACAAGCTCGAGCTGCACGCGCCCGACTTGATCATTTCGGAGACCACGTTCACCGACGGTGACGGGTTCGAGCTGCGCCGTCGCGTACGCGCGACCCAGGAGTGGGCGGACATCCCGTTCATCTTCCTGACTGCCGAGGCAGCGATCGAGAACAAGATCCGCGGGCTCGAGCTCGGCGTCGACGACTACCTGACCAAGCCGATCTACATCAAAGAGATCGTCACGCGGATCAACATCCTGCTCCAGAAGCGGCAGCGCATTCGCTTCGAGGAACGCAAGGACGGACGGACGCGCTTCGCCGGTCGCGTGACGGACATGCCGGTGGTCGACGTGATCCAGACGATCGAGATCAGCCGCAAGTCGGGCGTGATCCAGTTCGTCGGCGAGCGAGGCCGACAAGCCGCGATCTACTTTCGCGACGGTCGAGTGATCGACGCGGAAGCCGGAACGCTGCAGGGCGAAGACGCGGTGTATCGCCTGCTCACGTGGAGCGAGGGCGAGTTCGAGGTCGTGTTCCGCACGGTGCGCCGGCGCGAGGTGATCCAGACGAGCTCGCAAGGCTTGCTCATGGAAGGCATGCGGCGGCTCGACGAGTGGTCGCGCTTGCTCGAGCAGTTGCCGCCGCTCACGCATCGCTTCGAGATCGACACGGCGGAGCTCGCCGCACGACTCGGCGATGTTCCCGATGACAACAACCGCATCCTCCGGCTCATCGACGGTAAGCGCACGCTGCTCGAGGTGATCGACAACTCCGACTTCGGCGACCTCGAGTGTGTGCAGGCGATCTCGCGCCTGTTCTTCGAGGAGATCCTCATCGATCTCGATCACGGCAAGAAGGCACGGCGGACGACAGGGCAGCCGATGCCGCTCGTCGAGGTGCCAGATGCGCCGACGCCGATCGAAGAGGTCGCCTCGGGACCGCACGCGGACGCGCTGGAGGACCGCGACTCGGGACGCCAGCGCGCGCTTCGCGATTCCGGACGTCACGCGACGATCCAAGAGGAGCTCGGCGTTCGCGACTCGCAGGTGATCTCCGAGGAGGCGATCAAGCAGGCCGCGGCCCCACCACCGACGGAGCGAGCAGAAACGAGCGAGGCAGCGAGCGGAGATGCGAGCGGAGATGCGAGCAGAGATGCGCTCGTGCAACAAGGAGCCGACGAGCCCGTTCAAGACTCGGCGCTCATGGGTCGCTACCGTCCGTCGAGCTTGCGGCTCATCGACGATGCGATCGCAGCCGCACAGGCGATCGATCCGTCCCTGTTCTCGGACGGCGCCGTGGCATCGCAGCCCAAGGACACCGAGCGGTCGTTCGATGTCGCTGCGCCACTCGCAGATCCATCCGAGTTCGCGAACGAAGACGGCACCGCGACGGGCGTGCCTGCGCTCGAGACCACCGAGACGAGCATTCCGCAGGAGATTCCGGCCGAGGCAGAGCGGGATGGCCTGCCGTCGTTGCGCAACGGCTCCAACGGTGAAGCGCGCACTCGAACGCGTCGCGTGTCTGCGGTCCCAGCGCCAGAGCAAACGCCAAGTCCGCTCGCCAAGCGCACCGAGGACTCCGGCCTGCGGATGATCGGCTCGCTCGGACGCGATCGCGCGGAGGCATCGGGTGAGCTCGTCCCGGTGCGGGAGCGAGCGTCGACGCAGCCCACGGCCGAGCCGCAGCGCGAGCTCGTGACGATCCTCCCTCGACGCATCACGCGCGAGATGGCGATCGTGCAGACGCCCGCCGACGCACCTGCCGCAACACCGAGCACCTCGACAGAGATTCCGCCGGTGCCTGCCGTTCCACGCGTCGCCACGCCGCGCTCGCTGCCCCAGGGCTCGGGCGTCCGGCGGCAAACGGGGCCGGGTGCGGGCGCGCTCGGCTTGATCGCACTCGCTGTCGTGCTCGCGGTCGTGGCCATCGTGTTGTGGCTCAAGAAGCCGACGCAAGCGGCGATGCCGAGCGATGCGGCGATGGCCGAGGTCCTCGATGCACCGATGATGATCGACGCCGGGATCGCCGCGGTCGCCCCCGATGCTGCGGTCGTCGCGATGGCTCCCGATGCTGCGGTCGTCGCGATGGCTCCCGACGCGGCCGTACCCGTCGATGCAGCGGTCGCGCCCGATGCAACGGTCGTCGCGAGCATCGATGCAGGCGTGGTGATCATCGGTCCCACGGATGCGGGCGCACGGGATCCGCTCGCGTACGCGAAGCAGCTCTATCAACAAGCGTACGAGGCGATCCAAGAGGGCGACTTTGCCAAAGCGCTCGAGCTCGCGGATGCGTCGCTCAAGCTTCGCCGCACTGCTCGCGCCAACATCGTGCGCGCGCAAGCGCTTCAGCGACTCGGTCGTGTCGACGACGCGATCGCGGCGATGGAGACCGCGATCAAGCTCGCGCCGAAGTACGCGTCCAACTACGAGGTGCTCGGCTCGATCTTGTGGGCCGCCCAGCGCTACGACGAGGCCACGAAGTACTACGTGCACTACCTCGAGAACTGGCCGGAAGGCGAGAAGTCCTTGATGATCCAGAAGCGCCTCGACTCGCAACGCTAGTGGCGGTAGAAGCCCTGACCATGCGCGTCCTCGGAATCGAGAGCTCGTGCGACGAGACCGCCGCGGCGATCGTCGAGGGCGGGACGCGCGTGCTCGCCGACGTGGTCGCCTCGCAGAACGAGGTGCACGCCAAGTACGGCGGCGTCGTCCCCGAGCTCGCGTCGCGCGCGCACATCCTGAACGTCGTGCCCGTCGTGCAAGCAGCGCTCGATCGCGCGGGCGTGACGCTCGCTGCGATCGATGGCATCGCGGTGACCAACGCGCCGGGGCTCATCGGTGCGCTGCTCGTGGGGCTGCAAACCGCAAAGTCGCTCGCCTGGGTCACCGGCAAGCCGCTCGTCGGCGTGCACCACCTCGAGGGACATCTGTCGGCGGTGTATCTCGAGCCGCACCCGCCGCCGATGCCGCACCTCGCGCTGATCGTCAGCGGGGGCCACACGTCGCTCGTGCGCGTGAACGATCATGGCGACGTGATCGAGCTCGGTGCCACACGCGACGACGCGGCAGGTGAAGCGTTCGACAAAGGGGCAAAGCTCCTCGGGCTCGGCTATCCCGGCGGCGTCGTGATCGATCGACTCGCGAAGACGGGCGATCCTACGGCGGTGAAGTTTCCCAAAGCGATGACCGCTGGCGACACCGGCGCGGAGTTCTCGTTCTCGGGCCTCAAGACGTCGCTGTTGCACCACGTTCGCGCGAAGGGCGTGCCCGAGGGCCAAGCGCTCTCCGATCTATGCGCGAGCTATCAAGCGGCGATCGTCGAAGTGCTCGTGCGTAAGACGCGTCGCGCCGCTCGACGAGAAGGACTCGCACACGTGCAGATCTGCGGCGGCGTTGCTGCGAACTCGGGCCTGCGCGCCGGCATGCAGGCCGCGGCCGTCGAAGATGACTTCACGCTCTACATTCCTCCGCCGGGCCGCTGCACCGACAATGCGGCGATGATCGCGGCCGCGGGCTATCACCACCTCGTACGCGGCGAACGTGCAGCGCTCGACCTCGACGCAGTGCCGAGCAAGCCCTTGCCGAGGGCACACGCGCGATGAGCACCGGCAACGGACATAGCAACGGGCACAGCAACGGTAACGGGCACGCAAAGCTCAGCGATCCGCTGCGCGCGGCCGAGCCGTTTCCCACGGCGCACATGCTGCTCGACAAGTATGGCCTTCGCGCGAAGAAGTCGTTCGGTCAGAACTTCCTGATCAACGAGAGAGCGTTCCGCGCGATCGTCGACGCGACCGTCAGGTCCGACGAGGATTGGGTCGTCGAGATCGGCGCCGGCCTCGGCACGCTCACGATGCGTCTCGCCGAGCGGCTGACCGCGGGGAAGCTCATCGCGCTCGAAGCAGATCCGGACATGGTGACCGTGCTGCGCGGCGAGCTCGCTGGCGTGGATAACGTGGAGATCGAGCATGTCGACGCGCTTCGCTACGACTTGCGAATGGCGGCGAAGTGGCGCGGCGATCCCATCTCGGTGTGCGGGAACCTGCCGTATCACATCGCCTCGCAGCTCTTGTTCAAGATCATCGACGCGCGCGACGTGATCACGCACGCCGTCTGCATGATCCAGAAGGAGATGGCGGATCGCATCGTCGCGCCACCTGGCGGTAAAGACTACGGCGCGATCGGCGTGATGCTGCGAACGTACGCGGACGTCACCACCGTCGCAAAGGTCGGCGCGGGCTCGTTCGTACCGGCGCCCAAGATCGACTCGACCGTGATCCGTATGGTGCCGCTCCCCAAGCCGCGTACGGAGATCACCGACGAGAAACACTACTCGGCCGTCGTCCACGCGGCGTTCGGTCAGCGCCGCAAGACCTTGCGCAACGCGCTGCGCGCCGTGTTCGACGAAGCAGCGGTCGATGCAGCGCTCGCGTCGACGGAGATCGACGGACAGCGCCGCGGCGAGACCCTCGAGATCGGCGAGTTCGGCGCGCTCGCTCGCGCGATTCCTGCTAGGTAGCGGACATGCCCGAGCTACCGGAGGTAGAGACGGTTCGCCAGACGCTGCTCCCTGCCGTCGGTGGACGCATCGCGAAGGCGTGGGATTCGGGGCTCGGTCTGCACATGCAACGCAAGCCGCCGCGCGCGAAGCTGAAGAAGCTCGTCGGTGCGACGATCACGGAGCTGCGCCGCATCGGCAAGTATCTGCTCGTCGACACGGACACGCCGCAGTCGCTGCTCGTGCACCTGGGCATGACGGGACGATTCCGTCTGCACGCCGGCGCCGACGATCGCGCGAAGCACACGCACCTCGTGCTCTCGTTTGTCGACGGGCGCGAGCTGCGCTTCTCGGATGCGCGGCGCTTCGGTCAGCTCGATGTGGTCACGCGCGGCAAGGAGCGCGAGCACGTCGCGCTGAAGGACCTCGGCCCGGATCCGATCGTCGACGGAATCGATCCGATCGTGTTCTTCGCGCGCTCGCGCAAGAAGAAGAGGTCACAGCTCAAGGCGTTCATTCTCGATCAAACGGTGCTCGCCGGCGTGGGGAACATCTACGCATCCGAGGCGCTGTGGCTCTCGAAGCTCCGTCCCACCAAGCGCGCGGGGCGGCTCACCGAGGAGAAGGCGACCCTGCTCGCGAAGGCGATCGACGAGGTGCTTCGCACGTCACTCGCGAACCACGGCACGAGCCTCCGCGACTTCGTCGACGGAGATGGCGCCGAGGGCAGCAACTACGACTACCTCAAGGTCTATGATCGGAAGGGGCAACCGTGCCCGCGCTGTAAGACGTCCATCCGGCGAAGCGTTCTCCAAGGTCGTGCGACCTACTTCTGTCCAACGTGCCAAGCCCCATAGCGGTCTAGCCCTGGTAGTGTCCGGGCGAGGGCCGCTCCTAGCAGGTCCTAGCTCCGCGCGATGATTACGGAACAAGCCGACGAAGACCTGATGGTCATGTACCAGAAGGGCGAGGTTCGCGCCTTCGAGGTACTGCTGTCGCGTCATCGCAAGCCCGTCTACAACTTCATCCTGCGCTTCGTCGGCGACAAAGAGACCGCCGAAGATCTGCTGCAAGAAGCCTTCATGCGCGTCATCAAGGGCGCCGAGGCTTACAAGCGACAGGCCAAGTTTACGACGTGGCTTTACACCATCGCGCGCAACCTGTGCGTTGACCAAACCAGGAGACGCAAACACCGCAAGCACGCATCTCTCGACGCGCCCATGGACGCGAGCGAAGAGAGCGGCACGCTGTTGGATGTGATCCCCGGCAACGAGATGTCGAGCGATCGCAAGAGCGTGAACAAGCAGCTGCACGAGACCATGCAGCGCGCGATCGCGTCTCTGGGTGAAGAGCAGCGCGAAGTGTTCTTGATGCGCGAGTTCCTCGACATGCCGTTCAAGCAGATCGCGGATGTCGTCGGCGTTCCCGAGAACACCGTGAAGAGCCGCATGCGCTACGCGCTCGAGAAGCTGCGCCTCGAGCTCGACGAGTACAAAGAGCTCGCGAAGGCGGCGCCGTGACCGACTCGCCGCGCAAGGACGAGGAGCTCGACGACGATCTCGATCTCGACCTGTCGTCGATGCGCTCGATGTTCCGCGAGATGCGGGAGGAAGAACCGAGCGACAAGGGCATGGCCGCGCTCCTCACTGCGGCGCGCGAGAAGGCCGAGGAGATGAAGCCGAAGCGCTCGTGGTTCGCGGTGCTGCTCGAGCAGCTGCGCCGCCCGCCCGTGCTCGCGATGGCGACCGTCGTGGTGCTGATCGGTGGTGCCGTCGTGATCTCGCAGCGTGACGACATGAAGGCCGAGACCGAGGCTGTCTCCCAGTCGGCGCGCGCACCGGGCGCGGTCGCGGATCGAGCCGAATCCGCTCCATCGGGTGGAGCCCTCGACGAAGGAGGCGCACCGTCGGCGGGCGTACCGGCGCCGGCCGCCGAGGCCGAGGAAGCACACGCCCCACCGCCGGTGGTTTCGCGGCCGGCAGCGAAGTCGAGCGGCAGTCTGTCCGCGAAGCAGAAGCCCGCCGACTCCGTCGATGGGAAGCCCGTGCGCGCGCCGAAGAAGGAGCTCGAGTCCAGGTCGGGGCGGAGCAAGGACGATGTCGCGCCGATGGCGATCGCGTCCGACGACGACATGGCGCCCAAGGGCGGTGCCGTTGCGACCGAGAGCGCCGCGCCGCAGTCGCCGCCCGCGCCCGTCTCGCGAAAGCCGCTGCCGTCGATCGAGGGTGAGGATCGTATGGTGAACGATGCGTCGGTCGCGCAGCTCCTGAAGCAGTGCGAGGTGGCGGCGGCGAAGAACGATTGCGCGTCGGTGCGCTCGATCGCCGCGAAGATCGCGAAGCAGGATCCGCAGACGTACAAGAATCGCGTGCTCAAGAGCGCCAGCATCTCGCGGTGCCTCGAGCCACCCGCGCCGGACGCCGCGTCCGAGCCGACGAACTAGCCGAACAGCTCGACCTGCGGTCCCGCGGGCCGCGTGTTCCCGATCAAGTCTTCGACGTAATCGTGCGGCCACGAGCGACGCGCTTCCTCGGGCAGACGCATGTACTTCTCGACGTACTTGCGAACCCACGCGCGGGTCGCCGCGTTGGAGTATCCGCCGCCCGCGATGGGACCGAGCTCGTCTTCATATCGCGCCTTGATGGCGAGGAAGCGCTCGTCGCGGCGGACCTTGGCGATCACCGACGCTGCGGCGACGGACGCGTGCTTCTCCTCGGCGCGATCGTGCGACTCGAAGTTGGGGAAGCGCCCGCACAGCGGCGCGAACATGCGCTTGCCATCGGCGATGATGCGATCGCACGAGGGCGCTTGCGTGATGAGCTTGGTGGCGAGCTCGCGCTCGAGGACGTTCAGCTCGTTGCGCAGGACTCGCTCGTCGATCTCGGTGTGCTCCACCTCGATCACGGCGAGGAACGTCGCGCGCTGACGGATCTCGGCCGCGAGGTTGGCGCGCACCTCGTGAGCCTCCTCGCCCGCGCCGTAGGTCTTGGAATCGCAGAGGCCCTTGCGCGTGAGCGCGGACGCCGCGCGCGAATCGAGCGCGACCGCGGCCATCACCATGGGACCGATCG
>JAEYYV010000318.1 GCA_023428295.1 Pseudomonadota bacterium | reverse complement strand
ACCTTGAACACGACGGTCTGCGCGAGCCCCTTGGCCTCGATCCGCGCATCGACCTGCACGTCGAAGTAGCCGAGCTTCCGATACGCCGCGCGCACACGCTCCGTGTCCGTCGACAGCTGATACGGATCGGTCGCCCGCGCCCCACGCGCGCGCTCGATGGCCAGCCCCGGCGCGATGTCCTCCACCGGAATCGCTGTGGTCCCCTCGATCTCGATCGCCACCAGCGTCTCGCGGGTCAGCGTCGGCGCGCGCTTGCCCCCGCCACACGCCCACAGAGCGCAAGCAAGGACGAGGAGATAGCGTACGTCTGTCACACCCAGCCGGCCCGCAGTCTATCCAACATGGTCGAACGCTGGGATGCGCTACGAACCCACCTGTGCACGAAGTTCCACATTGCGGTTCGTGAAGAAGCTCGACTGGGACTCTTGTGGCGCTTCCCCGACGCTGAGGGCGCCTCGCAGCGCCAGTGGATCGAATCCACCACCGCGTTCGGTGCACCGCATGTCGTCATCAGCTGCAACGTCGGAACGGCGTCGTCGATGACCTGCTATGACGCGCTCACTCACAACGCGCAACTGGCCATCGGCGCGCTGTGCTTTCAGGACGGCCACCTCGTCCTTCGCGTCGTGCTTCCGCTCGAAGGCGTGGACACGCAGGTGATCGAGAAGTCGATCGAGCTCCTCGCACGCGAGGCGACGCGCCTTCGCACGCGCGACACGCCGAAGGCTGCGCCGGCTCCCTACTACGAGTGAGGCGAGGTCTCTAGTAGCGACGGCGCCAGAGGAGATCCACGCCGCTGACACCGCGATCGCCGGTGGTGCCCTCGACGAGCACGCGACGCGAGAGCCAGTACTCGGCTTCGGCTTCGTTCGCATTCTCGTCGGGTCGCGCCTCGAGGCGGCGGCGGTAGGCCACGAACAGTGACCGCGTGATCCAGGTGCCGACCGTGACGGCAGCGGACTCGCTGGCCGTGGCGGCCTCGTAGCGCACGACATCGATGTCGACGGGCAGCGCCTTCTTCACGTAGCCGCCGAGCTTGTTGGCGATGAACGACGCGCCTGCGTTGGTCGCCACCTCGCGCGCACTCCCTTGTTGCGGATCGCCATTGGGCTCGCCGCCGAGGAGGAAGCCGAGCAGCTGGCTCTGCGAGTAGATCGCCGGGTCGCTCGACATGACGAGCTCGGGCTTGGACAGGCGACCGCGCACTTGCGTCCGCGTGGTGACGTCGGAGAAG
This sequence comes from Pseudomonadota bacterium, assembly GCA_023428295.1. GTDB lineage: Bacteria > Myxococcota_A > Polyangia > Haliangiales > Haliangiaceae > JABFXX01. The sequence goes on along the minus strand of JAEYYV010000318.1, from coordinate 8,158 downwards.
TCGTGGATGATGCGCATGTCGAGGAGCGGATCGATCGTTCCGTCGAAGACGACGGCCGCGCGCTCGACTTGGTAGCGGCGGCCGAAGAGATCGAGGTCGCCGCGATCGGCCTCGATGGTTCCGTTCATACCGAGAGACTCGGCGTCGGCGGAGATCTGGATCTTGCCGCGGATGACGCCGCGGACCTCGGTGGACTCGACGTACGTGGGCTTCAGCGTGATGTTCGCGACGATGACCGCCTTCTTGGGCGGTGCCTTCTGCATGGGACGCGTGGTGACCTTCTCGCCGCTGGCGTAGATCATGTCGGCCGGGGCGCCGACGGGCTTGAGCTTCTCGCCGCGGCCGTCGGGCACCTTGACCGAGCCGTTGGTGACGACGAGGTTCGCGACCCAGCGATCGTCTTCGCGCACGAGCTTCGCGGAGATGTCGGCGTCGATGCTCGGCTCGACGGTACCGATCGGCGTGACCTTGCGCAGCGTGATCTGCGCCTCGCCGGACGTGGGTGCAGCGCCGGAGAGCGCGATGGTGCCAGCGACCTTGACGGTGCCGGGTCCGAGGCGACCGTCCATGTCGATCTTCATGCTGCTCTGGCCGATCTGCACGTGGACGTTCGCGCGACGCAGCGTTCCGATCTGCGGTGCGATGGGCACCCGCGCGTTGGTCAGCTTGAGTGTACCGGCGAGGCGAGCTTTGACAGGATCGAGTCCCTCGACGGTGAGGTCGGCGTCGAGGCGGCCCTTGGCGGCGCCGGCGGGTCCGGGGGCGAAGACGAGGAGCGGCTGGAGGTCGAACGCCTTGGCTTTGATGGTCACGCGGCCGGCCTCGAGGTTCTTCGGGTTGGCGGTCGCGAAGACATCGAGGTAGCCGCTCGGCTGCGTGCCTTGGATCCGCGCCTTCGCGACGCCGCCCGTGTAGCTCGCGTCGATGGTGACGTTCTCGAGCATCTTCACCGGCGTGTTGCGCGGCCCCGGTGGGACGCCGAGCTTGGATCCGGTGAGCTTCGCCGTGACCGACGGTGACGCGAACGTGCCTTTCGCGTCGATGGTTCCGCCGACGGTGCCGCTCGTGACCTCGCCACGACCGAAGATCGCGAGGATGGTCCGCGCCGGCGCGTTCGGGATGGAGCCCTGCGCTGTGAACGGCGTGGTCATGAGGCGCTGCGGGTTCGCGAAGAGCTCGTCGATGGTGACCGGGAGCTCGCCCTTCACGTCGAGGAGCGTGGTGCGGCCACTCGTGACGAGGATGTTGGTGCGGCCGGAGCGCTCGTCGAGGACGGCGGTCACGGACGCGTCGATCGGCTGCGCGATCATGTCGCCGCGGAGCTGCGCGAGATCGAACGAGACCTTCGCGCTGCGCGCGCCTTCGGAGACGGAGGCGGCGAGCTTGACGCGGCCGCGCAGCTCGGACGTGACGCCGAAGCGATCGAGGAGGCCCGGATCGATCGCGATCTCGTCGACGCTGACGTTCGCGCCGCGCAGCGCGGGGAGCCCGACGGATTGCCTCGCGACGGGATCGAACGGGCGCTCCGGCAACGCGACGGTGGCGGTGGCCTGGAAGCGGCCGACCGCGGCGAGGTTGCCGATGAGCGTCGGCGTGACCTCGTTGCCTTCCGAGGCGATGTGGAGGCCCGCGTCGAGGCGACCGAGCTTGGCGGTCGCCGTGGTCTGGATGTTCGCGATGTCGATCTTGCCGGTGGTCGACGTGGGCGTGAGCGCGATCGTGCCGTCGATGCGGCCGCGCATCTCGCCGGGCTTGTCGACGAGCCTCGCGATCTCGGCGAGGTCGAGGCCCTGCAGCTCGAAGGTGCCGGAGCGGATCGCGCTGCGCGGGAGGCGCTTCCACGCCACGGGGTTCGTGAGCTCGACGGGCGCGTCGACATCGAGCGCGAGGCGCGCGATGCCCATGCCTGTCTTCTGCACGAACAGCGCGAGGTCGAGCTCGCGCGGCGCGATCGAGGCGGACAGCGTGAACTGACCTTGCGCGCTCGTGCTCGCGAAGTTCTCGATCGCGTAGTGACCGTCGCCGATCTCGAGGTGCCCGGTGGTGCCGGACCACTCGCCTTTGTCGCCCGCGCGTACGCGATGCTTGACGAGATCGACGATCCACGTGTCGGGGCGCTTCTTCTTGGGCGGCGTGACGAGCGCGTCGACATCGATCATCCACTCGTCGAACTTGGGCCGCGACCGCACCGCGACAGCGAGCGTGCCGTCGGGACGGTTCGCGGCGGTGAGCTTGAGCTGGCCGAGGTCCATGTCGCCGCGCACGATGTTCTCGAGGAGGATCTCGGCCTTGCCTTTGGGCGCGCTCGGGAGGTTCGTGGCCGCGATCGCGAGATCGAGCGACGCCACGGACATGCCGTTAGCGCGCAGGCGCTTGCCTTTCACGCGGCCGTCGACCGCGAGGTTGACCGCCGGTGCGAGCTGGCCGGTCGCGGACATGCGCACGTCGATGGAGCCGCTGATCGGCGCCTTGCCGCCGCTGGCGAGACGCGGGCTCGAGGTCGACGCGATGACGGTCGAGCGATCGAGCGTGATCGCGTCGCCGCTGCGCGTGACGTCCGCGTCGATCATCGCGAGCACCGCGGGTGCGCGAACGCCGATGCGTGCCTTGGCATGCGCGAGATCCGTCGAGAACGTGATCGCGCTCCTCACATCGGGGAGTTCGTTGACCTGGCCCCACGCGGTGACCACGCCGTTCGCCAGCGGCTTCTCGTCGACCAGCGCCGCGTCGAACGCGACCATCGCGCCGCCGGTGCCGCGCGCCTTGCCCTGCGTGAGCAGCGGGAGATCGAGCGCGTTCGTCGTGATCACACCGGCGGCGCGCTTGGCGCCGAGGTCGGCCCCGGCGAGGAGCTGCGCGTGGGTCTTGCCGAGACGCCCGAGGACACGCACGTGCGTGAACGGCTCGCCATCCCGAACGGTGATCGCGGCAGAGACGTCGTCGGGCAGCTGGACATCCGGCGCGAGCTTGGCGACCTCGCGCTTCGGCGCATCCACGGTGAACGAGCCGTCGAGGCGCGGCGGCTGCTCGCCCTCGCCCATCGCCAGCCGGACCGCATCGGCGGTGAGCCGCACGCCACCGACCATCGCGTTCATCGTGCGAACGCTGACGATCCCCTCGTTCACGCGCGCGATCGCGTCGACCAGGATCGGCGCGTTCTTCTCGCGCCAGACCGCGCGCAAGCCGACGCTCGTCGCGATCGCACCCGCCGCAGGGAGCGTGGCAGCACCGAACACTTCGATGCCGTCGATGTTCATGGGGCCGTCGGGCATCGCGACCTGCACGTGAGCGCGGTGCACCGCGAGGTGACGAAGGTCCACGCTCCACCCGGACTTCTCGTCGCTGGGCTTCACCATGCGACCCGCCATCAGCTCGCCGTTCGCATCGCGGCGCAGGTTCACGTCGATGTCGCTCGCGATGACGCTCGTCAGTTGCGCTTCTTGCCGGATCAGCGGCAACAGCGCGATCTCGACGGCGAGGCGCTTCACCGTGATGGCCGGCTGACCCTCGGGGTCGTTGATGACGAGATCCGTCAGCACGAGCTCGCCGAAGGGACTCCCTTCGATCGACCCGAGGGTCGCGCCGCCGACGAACGTGTCGTTCAGCTTCGCGGCGACCTGATCACGAACCACCGCGCGCCCACGATCGGTGTGCAGAAAGACAAGAACGCCCGCGATCGCGAGGACGAGCAAGCCGAGGAGCCCGAGGAAGATCCTCGAGCTCCACCGAAGCACCTTGCGACCGCGAGGCGACATCAGAACGCCTCGCCGATGCCGAGGTGAAACGCGAACGACGAGTCGGGATCCGGGTTCATCCCGCCCTTGCGATTCAAGCGGTAGGCCACGTCCACACGCACCGGACCGATGATCGTGAGCAAGCGCAACCCCACGCCCGCAGCCCAGTGGAGGTTCGTCACGTCGAGCTCGTCATAGGTTTCGGTGACGTCGCCGCCATCGACAAAGCCGACGGCACCGAGCGGCATCTCCTTGATCGTGGTGATCGGAACGCGAAGCTCGAGCCCCGTCTCGACGAGCGCGCCGCCGCCATACGGGATCGAGCGAAGCGAACCGTCGTACTCGCCGATCGCGCTCGGCGCGAGCTTGCGCTCGGAGAAGCCGCGCTGGTTCGACGCGCCGCCGGAGAAGAAGCGCTCGGTGGGAGCAAGGTCGCCGACCACCACGCCGCTGCGAACACGCGCTGCGAGCGTTGTCGGCCCGATGGGAAGAAAGCCGCGCAGCTCGGGAACGATCTGGATGTAGTCGTAGTTGCTGCCCGCGTACTTCGTACCTTCCGCGACGCGAACCTCCGCGTAGGCGCCGAGACGCGGCTCGATCAGGTTGTCGCGCAGATCGATGACGAGGGATTGCGTGTACGCCGCGACCCGCTGGGTGTCGTCGACGCCGATCTGCATCTGCAGCGACTCGTCGAGGAGCGGATGGAAGTTGCGGAAGTCCGCCTGCTGGATGCCCCAGCCGACGCGGAGCTGCAAGCGGTCCGTGCCGAGCGGCGTGCTCACGCCGAGGCGCAGGCGCGGGCCGTAGGTCGTGTACGCCTCGTACGAGAGGTAGTCGTAGCCGCCTTCGATTTCGCCGGTGGAGTACGTCCAGAAGATGTCCTTGCGCTCGAGCTTGGCGAGCGCGCGAATACGCGGCTCGAACCCACTGCCGTCGCGGAGCAGCGCGTACGCGGGACGAAGATCGACGGACGTCGTGTCGAGCGGGAACGGCCAGTCGGTGATCGTGTATCCCGCGCGTCCGCGAATCTCGTACGCCGCGGGATCGAGGCCCAGACCACCGCCGAGGCGGACCTCGTGCTTCGCGCTCTCGGACAGCGCGATCTTCGTGGCGATCACGGGGCCCTCGCCTTCCTTGTGCGGCTGCACGCCGACGCTCGAGAACCGGTTGAGCCCGTAGAGCGCGCGTTGCGTCTTGGCGATCGCCGCCGTGGAGTACTGCTGCCCAGGCTGGAACGCGATGCGCGACTCGACGGCCTTGCGCAGCTTGCCCTCTACGCCGGTGAGCTCGATCGGACCGAACGTGCTCTTCGGGCCGAGGTCGTACGCGAGCGAGATGATCGCGGTGTTCGTGGAGCGATCCGCGATGACCTGCGGCGTGAACTTCACGTGCGCATAGCCCGCGTCTTCGGCGACGTTCTTGAGCGGATCTTTCGCGAGCTCGTAGACCTCGTAGTCGAACGGCTCGCCCTCCTTGAGAGGCAGTTGCTCGCGGATCTTCTCGACGAGCGCGGGGTCGTCGACGCCCGTGATCGAGATCTTCGTGTTCGCGCGAACGCCCTCGTTGATCGTGTAGATGACGGTCGCCGCGTCGCCGTCGCGCTCCACGCGCGCCTTCACGTCGACATCGAGATAGCCGAGCCGCACGTACTCGCCGCGGATGCGATCCGCATCGACATCGACGAGGTACGGATCGGGCGCGCGACCACGCTTCTGCGTTCGCTTCAGCGCGAGGCCCGTCGTGAGCGTCGAGTCGCCGAGCGCGTGGTTTCCCTCGACGTGAATGCCGGCGAGGTACTCGTCGCCCGGTCGATGGACCGGACCACGAGCACACCCGCCGGCAACCATCGCGAGGAGCGTGATGGTGAGCGAGAGGCGAAGCATCGTTATCTTCGTCAGCGCGACGGGTGAACGTGGTCGCGCTCGCGTTCGGATTTCTTGCGGAGCTGGCTGACGACGATCGGAATCGCGATCACCGCGAGCAGCACGGCGGCGACGCGTGTCCACGTGCTGCCGACGAGCAACATGAACGCGACCAGCATCGCGAACACGACCGAGAAGAACGCGGTCATGCCGATCACACGATGTGGAGCACCGTCGGGCATCCGATCGAGGTCTTCGGTCGGTGACAGCTTGGAGTCGTCACGAACCGGGTTGTGCGGCTCGATCGTGACGGGCGGGTTGCTATGCGTGGTCGCCATGGGGTCCTCCTCAGACAGCCGCGCGCCGGCCCGTGAACGCGCGGTAGATCGCGAGCAAGATCACGGCGCCGATCACCGACGCGATGATTCCCGGGCCATCGCCGACCTCGTACCAGCCGAGTGCGTGACCCAGCATGCCGGCGATGAACGAGCCGGCAACGCCGAGCAGCATCGTGACGATGACACCGCCCGGATCCTTGCCGGGCATCAGCAGCTTCGCGATCGCGCCGACGATGAGTCCGACGATGAGAGTGAGAATGATGTGCATATCGTGGCTCCTTACTTGTCGAGCTTTGCTTTCACGCGAGCGATCGCGCGATCGACGTACGGCTTCACGCGGTCGATGACCGAGCGACCCATGTCGACGAGCTCGTCGACGGACACACGCGTGCCCTTCGGACCGCGCTTCGCGACGCGCTCGGCGTGCTTCGCATCGTCGGGCTCGGCCTCGACATACGTCGCCGCATCGCGCGCCGCCTTCTCGACCTTCTCGTCGTCCGCGGCGAACTCGCTCGCGGCGTCATTGTAGTGACGAGCGGAGACGCGGTCGCCTTCGCCCTGGTTACCGTTCGGGTTCGTGGGCTTCATGCCCTGACATCACGAGCACCTCGCGTGCCACCAAGGATCCCCGAGAAGTTACCCGGATCGTGTGTGCGGATAGGCGCGCATCGCCCGTGCGCGCCCGCGCACCGTGGCGAATTCGCGAGCTTCGCGCCTCATCTCAGGGGGATCGCCGCGAGCTCGAGAGCCAGCGCGCGGAGCTCGTGTTCGCGCGGGTGATTCGCGCGCCAGAGAAGACGGAACGCGTCCTCTTGCAGCGGCGTGCGTGGCGCGATGCGCACGAGGCGCTTGGCGCGCAGATCGTCCTCCACGAAGTAGCGCGGGAGCACCGCAACACCCGCGCCTTGCACCACGCGCAAGCGGATCGCGCCGATCGTGCCGAGGTACTCGTGATGCGCGAACCGCCACGTGGAGGCGCGCTGCGCATCGACGAAGTAGCGGAACAGCGGCAGCTCGGCCGAGACATCGAGCAAGGTGTGCGACGGCGCGTGCTCTGCGCGCGAGAGCGGCGAACGGCGCACCAGCGAGGCGCTGCCGACGAACACGTAGGACTCCGCGTGCAGGCGCTCGTACGCGAGGCCGGTGGTGGAGAGACGCGCACTCGTGACAACGCCATCGAGGAGCGCGTCGCGCGTGCGAGCCACGAGGTCGGCGCTGTCGCCAAAGACGAGGTGGATCGTACGCTCCGGCCGCGACGAGCGCAGCGCGCGAAGCGACGGCACGAGCCACGAGAGACCGAGCTCGAAGCGCGTACCGATCGTCAGCTCGTACGGAGCCGTGGATGCATCGTCGAGAGCGATCGAGCGGCACTTGCTCGCTTCGTCGAGGACCCTGCGCGCCTGCGGCACGAGGCGGTGACCGGCCGCTGTGAGGGCGACGCGTCGCGTGGTGCGAGCGAACAGCGGCGTGGCGAGCTGCTCTTCGAGGCGCTTGATGCGATCGCCAAACGCGGCTGGCGAGAGGGCCACGGCACGCGCGGCCACGCGAAAGCTCAAGTGCGTGGCGGCGGCATCGAAGCACCGCAGCGTCTCGAGGTCGGGAAGCATAGTTCAGCATATCCGTACAATCGCGTATCAACAATACCGATTCTCGGGATGAGCGAATCGCTTAGTGTCTGCGGCATGGGAGGCAACGTGAAGCGACTCGTGATGGGACTCGTTCTATGCAGTGGATGTGGCGTCGATGGTGCGGGCCCGGTGGATCCGATCGATTCGCCAACGGAGCCGACGCCGCTCGAGCGGTGCTTGGCAGGAGGCGGGACGCTGCAGCAGCTGTGGGCCACGAGCAATCAACACGGCCCCGTCAGCTCGATCGCGGTGGGCGGCGATGTCGTCGTGCTGGGATCGCTCGATGGCAGCGTGAAGCAGTGGACGACGAGCGGCGAGAGCCCGCGCTATGGCGTGCCGTTCGAGGATGACACCGGCATCGCCGTGGATGCGCTCGCCTTCGCACCCGGTGACAAAACCGAGGTCGCGGGCGTGGATCGCGACGGACGCTTCACGGAGTGGCGCGTGTCCGACGCGTCGCCGATGCGGACCGTGCCGGCTGTCGAGGGAGCGCTGACCGCGGTGGCCATCTCGAGCCGGTACGCCGCGATCGCGCGCGGATTGGATTCGCCCGAGGTGCGCGTGATCGATCGCGCGCGCGGCGCGGTCAGCGCACC
>JAEYYV010000199.1 GCA_023428295.1 Pseudomonadota bacterium | reverse complement strand
GGGGAAGTCGTTACGCCATTCGTGCAGGTCGGAACTTACCCGACAAGGAATTTCGCTACCTTAGGACCGTTATAGTTACGGCCGCCGTTTACCGGGGCTTCAATTCGGAGCTTGCACTCCTCCTTTTAACCTTCCGGCACCGGGCAGGCGTCAGACCCTATACGTCGCCTTACGGCTTCGCAGAGCCCTGTGTTTTTGATAAACAGTCGCTACCCCCTGGCCTGTGCCACTCAGTCCTGGTTGCCCAGGGTGAGTCACGCTTATCCCGAAGTTACGCGTGCAATTTGCCGAGTTCCTTCAGCATAGTTCTCTCAAGCGCCTTGGTATGCTCTACCAGTCCACCTGTGTCGGTTTCGGGTACGGTCTCTGTTGGAGTTATTTCCAGGAACTCCTTCACTGCCGGGAGCAATCCAATAAGCCCCGACAATTTACGGAATTCGTCACTTCCAACTGGCCCAGGAATATTCACCTGGTTCCCATCGATTACGCCTTTCGGCCTCACCTTAGGGGCCGGCTAACCCTGCGCAGATTAGCTTTACGCAGGAACCCTTGGACTTTCGGCGAGAGTGTCTCTCACACTCTTTATCGCTACTCATGTCAGCATTCTCACTTCCGATACCTCCAGCCAGCCTCGCAGCTGACCTTCACAGGCTTACGGAACGCTCCGCTACCGCGTGCTTACGCACACCCATACCTTCGGTGAATGGCTTGAGCCCCGTTACATTTTCCGCGCAGGATCGCTTGACCAGTGAGCTGTTACGCTTTCTTTAAATGATGGCTGCTTCTAAGCCAACATCCTGGTTGTCAAAGCAATCCCACATCGTTTCCCACTTAGCCATTACTTGGGGACCTTAGATGATGGTTAGGGTTGTTTCCCTTTTCACGACGGACGTTAGCACCCGCCGTGTGTCTCCCAGATAGCTCTCTTGGGTATTCGGAGTTTGGTTAGAATCGGTAGATCTCGCGACCCCCTCATCCATCCAGTGCTCTACCCCCCAAGGAGTTCGTCTGAGGCACTACCTAAATAGTTTTCGCGGAGAACCAGCTATGTCCAGGTTTGATTGGCCTTTCACCCCTATCCACAAGTCATCCCAGAATTTTTCAACATTCACGGGTTCGGTCCTCCAGCTGGTGTTACCCAGCCTTCAACCTGCTCATGGATAGATCACCTGGTTTCGGGTCGTCATGCGACGTACTTATTCGCCCTATTCAGACTCGCTTTCGCTGCGCCTACACCTAACGGCTTAAGCTTGCACGGCACATGAAGTCGCTGACCCATTATACAAAAGGTACGCCGTCACCGCGCGAGGCGGCTCCGACTGCTTGTAGGCTTCCGATTTCAGGTTCTATTTCACTCCCCTCGTCGGGGTGCTTTTCACCTTTCCCTCACGGTACTTGTTCACTATCGGTCACTGAGGAGTACTTAGGCTTGGAGGATGGTCCCCCCATGTTCAGACAGGATTTCACGTGTCCCGCCCTACTCGAGTCTGTCGCTAATTGACGCCTACGGGGCTATCACCCGCTATGGCCGACCTTTCCAGGTCGTTCGGCTTTATGTCACGACAGCACTGGCCTGGTCCCGGTTCGCTCGCCACTACTACGGGAGTCTCGGTTGATGTCCTTTCCTCCGGGTACTGAGATGTTTCAGTTCCCCGGGTTTGCTTAATGAACCCTATTTTATTCAGGTCATTATACCTTTGAACAACCTACGAACCAGAACCCCAGCCGAAGCTGGAGCTCACATTCGCAGACTGTAAAGGTGGGTTTCCCCATTCGGAAATCTTCGGATCAAAGGGTGCTCGCGCCTCCCCGAAGCTTATCGCAGCGTGCCACGTCCTTCATCGCCTCTCAGTGCCAAGGCATCCGTCAGAAGCCCTTATGCGCTTGATCGTTCTCAGCAAAACCCATGCGTGGGGACAGAAGTTGCCGCCCCGGGGGTACGAAACCCCGAAGACGACGCCCACACATGCGCTTCGTTTTGTCTTTGCAGACAATGATGTCTTCTCAGGTCCACCCTCGAACCCGCATCCCCCGAAGAGGCGCGGGCCGGATAAACCCTTCAATTCACAATGTAACATCCACACCACCAGGCCATCTCGGCCAGGCGGAGGGAAATCCAAGGTTTCCTCGATCGCGTTACGCGCTTCAGCGCTGGTGGAGCCAGACGGGTTCGAACCGACGACCTCATGCTTGCAAAGCACGCGCTCTACCAACTGAGCTATGGCCCCTAACCGAATAGAGGCCGGCCCAGCGGGTGCGCCCCTCTGCAAGGGGTCCGTCGTCGATCTGTCTGTCCGCCCGAGGTGTCACACGATGTGTGGTGGGCCCAGGCAGACTCGAACTGCCGACCTCACGCTTATCAGGCGTGTGCTCTAACCAACTGAGCTACAGGCCCTTGAAGCGGTCCGTCCAGGCGCGATCCCGACCCAGGGGGTCAAGAGATCCAGCGCCCGAACGCGCGATCGCACCGCAGCCTCTTTCGCGGCTGCGATGTTTACGGAAAGAGAAACGAAGACGGCGGCGCCCCGCTACCTGTTTAGTATCAGTGACGAACCAATAGGGCGTGAGCCCTGGAGGTCCATCCTTAGAAAGGAGGTGATCCAGCCGCAGGTTCCCCTACGGCTACCTTGTTACGACTTCACCCCAGTCGCTGACCCTACCGTGGTTGGCTGCCTCCTGTTGCCAGGTTAGCGCACCACCTTCGGGTAAAGCCAACTCCCATGGTGTGACGGGCGGTGTGTACAAGGCCCGGGAACGTATTCACCGTGGCATGCTGATCCACGATTACTAGCGATTCCAACTTCATGCACCCGAGTTGCAGAGTGCAATCCGAACTGAGACGGTTTTTAGAGATTAGCTCCGGCTCGCGCCATTGCTGCCCACTGTCACCGCCATTGTAGCACGTGTGTAGCCCAGCCCGTAAGGGCCATGAGGACTTGACGTCATCCCCACCTTCCTCGCGGCTTATCACCGGCAGTCCCCTTAGAGTGCCCAACTGAATGATGGCAACTAAGGGCGAGGGTTGCGCTCGTTGCGGGACTTAACCCAACATCTCACGACACGAGCTGACGACAGCCATGCAGCACCTGTGT
>JAEYYV010000164.1 GCA_023428295.1 Pseudomonadota bacterium | reverse complement strand
TTCTCAAGCCCCAAGAGCTGACGGTAGAGATCGGTGTCCTGCACCGACCAAACCTACCGCCATCACGCGGCGCTCTCACGTCCGCAGCTGACCTCGTCGGAGACCCACCCGAAACCCGGAAGCGGCTACAAGTGGACCACCTGGCATTTGAAGCCTCCTACGCGCCGAGAGAAATCTTGCCCATTGCCTCGTACTCCAGATGAGCAGCACGAAGCAGATGGGTTGATTGAATGGGACAACCTTCGCTGACCGCTAGAAATGCGGCGCGGAGGACAGCGTTGCGGATGAAACCTCCGGCCATGTTGAACCGCGCAGAGAGCGCGCCGAGGTCGAGGTCACCGTGGGTGGGTGCTCCCGACGGCAGCATCGCGCGCCAGAGCTTGGCGCGCTGGTCTGCTTCCGGCATCGAGAACTGCACATGTACCGACAGACGACGCCGAAATGCCTCGTCAATCGCGTTGGCGTGGTTCGTCGTGAGGATGGCGACTCCGGCAAAGCTCTCCAGACGCTGGAGGAGATAGTTGACCTCTTGGTTTGCGAACCGATCGTTGCTCGACGTCACGTTGGTGCGCTTGCCGAACAACGCATCTGCTTCGTCAAACAGCAGAATGGCGTGACCGGCCTCCGCAGCATCGAACAGCGCCGCAAGATTCTTCTCCGTCTCTCCGATCCATTTGGAGACGACTTTCGAGAGATCTACCTGATAGATCTCGATATCCAACTCCTTCGCGACCAACGCTGCTGCCATGCTCTTGCCAGTGCCAGGCGGACCAGAGAACAAGGCGGCTACGCCAAGACCCTTACCGACCTTGGTTGCGAAGCCCCAGTCCTCGTAGACGGTCGTGCGCTGGCGGATTCGCGCCATGAGCTCGACGATCGCCACACGTTGATCCTCGGGAAGTACGAGGTCGGTCCAGCTCTGCGTCACGACCACGCGCGTCGCGAGACCCGCCATCCGATCGTCGAGAATCGCGCGCATTCCCGCAGTGAGCTGCTCGTGAGACGGGACCGCATCTCCCGCAGTCTCGCGAATGAGCATGCCCGCGGTGTCGATCAGTCCGGGCGCGAGCGGATAGAGATTTGCGAGTGCGTCGGCTTGCTCGGTCGTGAACGCCGGTAGCGCACGTTGCCACAGCACCGCGCGTTGGGCGCCCGTGATCGTTGGGACCTCGACCTGAACCACCGGACGCTGCCAGTGGCGTGCGATCGGCCGGGTCGACGTCGCGCACACGATGCCTTCAAAGCTCGTCTCGATCAGGTCCGTTCGATCCGCGATGTCGCCACTCGAGGACAACGCATCGACATCACGCAGGAGCGGGACCAATCCCAGCATCACGCACTCGCGTGCCAGCAATCGTAGTTCCCGACGGGCAGCCTCGCGATCCTTCGCGATTTCTCTCCCGTTGATGACAAGTACGGCTTTGTTGCGCTCGGCCAACACCGCCGCGAGCGCGGAGCGCCTTCCGCTGGCGGCACGGCCGACCGCGATCACAATCCCCTCGCGCGAGCACGCGTGCGCTATCTGTCGAGCTACTCCTGGGGCGAGGGCTAGTGCGCGGACTGGAACCGGCGGTTCTCCTACGCAAGAGAGACGTGCGAGCGATGGCTCGAGCTTCAGCTCTCCGTAGACGAGAGCGAGAACGCGATCCGCGACCTTCCAGGTCTGCCGATGAAGTGGAGCAGCTGCGAGACCGTCCGTGCGTTCGATCAAGTGATACCTCCGCAGAGGCCGGTCCTCCTCGAGATCACGCCACGCATCCAGCGACACAGCCGCTTCGCCGTACACAACTCGGCGCAGAGTGTCCGTTGTCGGATCGGAGACCTGCTCGGTGTTGATCTCCCGCAACGAACGACGGGTGACTGCGCACAGCTCGTGCGCAATTAGCACCCACAACAGCCGCTCCTCGGTGTCGCCAAGCCCGAACCTGCTCCGTAGCTGCGCGATGGGTACCCTCGACATCTCCGAGGCATCGATGCGACCGCGGACGAGCGATTCTTGGGCGAGCAGGTCACTTGGCGTTGTCGCGGCGATCATGTCGCCGTGTTCCTGAACGTGAGCGACCCGGTGTTGAACGATTCGAAGTGCGTCGTCGAGCAGTTCGCGCACGTTGCGATAGCCGGTTGTCGCGAGGCTCAGCGAGCGATCCAGATCCGCGAGCATCACTTGTCGTACCGCCACCACTAGACGTCCCCCACGGTGAACACAGATGCGATGGAGTGGTTCGCGAAGGCGGCGAGGTTTCGGTCGGTGTGCTTTCTCAGGTCGGCCATGGGCTGAATTTCCTCAGGTGCGGCCGTTCGTCCGCCACGAGCAGCGGTTGCGTGCTTTCTTGCGTGGCCAGTGCGCTCTCGAGATTCGGCAAAGGTCCCCGAGCGATGGACCGTGCGCGAGCGATGGCATCGTCGACGTCTCGGGTCGCGCCCCCTCGAGACGCGGCCGCACGGTCCGACGGCGGACGTCGGGTGTATCACCTCATCGAGCACGAGGTCGCCACCGCGTTCACACGCGAGCGTGAAGGACCACTCGAGCCCGACGTGGGTCGTCGTGCGCACGTTGCAACGACAGCCCCACGAGCTTCACCGGCGTATCGTACTGCGAAACGGCGCGGGCTACTCGAGCGCGGCAGCGGCGGCGCCGACAACGACCTTTACGTTCTTCATCGCGAAGTCGAGGTCGAGGTCCGCGACCGCATCACTCGTACCTTGCGGGCAGTGATAGTGCGGGTTGCGATAGTTCGCCGTGTCCGTGATGAACAGCGCGGGGTAGTCGGCGTCCCAGAACGGGGCGTGGTCGCTGCGGCGAAGTGGATCGAGGGACCGCTTGAGCGCCGCGAGCAGCGAGATGTTCACGATCGGGAGCCCGACGTCCTTGCCGACCTTCTGCATCTCGGCGACCGCGCTGGTGGCGGCCTCGTCGTTGACAACGAGCGCGAAGTCGCCGCGGTAGTCGTTCGAGGAGATCTGCGCGCCTGCGTCCGGGAAGATCGCTTCGAGCTGCGGGTCGCTCTCTTGCGAGCTCGGCTCCGTGCTGCGGTAGCCGATCATCTCGAACACGAGCGAGAGGACGATCTGCGCGTTGGCGGCCTTCTCGCGCGCGACGTAGGCCGCCGAGCCGACGAGCCCGCGCTCTTCCTCGTCCCAGCAGGCGACGACGAGCGTGCGCGCGTGGGACTGCTTGGACAGGACCCGGGCAGCCTCGAGGGTAGCGGCGACGCCGGTGGCGTTGTCGTCGGCGCCGGTGCAGTTCGGGACGCTGTCGTAGTGCGCCGAGACCACGACACGCTCGCCGGGCTTGGAGGTGCCGGGGCGCACCCCGATGACGTTCGTGCCCGTCGCGTAGGTGTGGCGCTCGACCGCGAAGCCGAGCTCGGCGAAGCGATCGGCGCACAGGTCCTGTGCAGCTTGCCAGCCCGGCGTGTTGGGGCTGCGTGGCTGTTGCGCGAGCGCGGTCAGGTCCGCTTCGAAGGCGGAGCGATCGATGTGATCGATGGGCGAGGGCGCCGGATCGGAGCACGCGATGTGCCCGCCGAGGAGCGGGACGATGCAGAGAGCGACGCGTTGCATCGCAGAGGTTGTACCACTCGACGGATCCGCGACGTCAAAGCGCGCCGTGTGCATCGCCGGTCAACTGGCCGAGCCGATGGAGGGTCCCTGGCGACTGCGGTTGCCGTCGAGATCATTGCGGGATCGAGATCGGTGGTTCGAGCGAGGAGAGTTCCCCCAGGGAAAGCGAGGTGAGGTGCCACCAGTCGTGGGCGAATGCACGACCAGAGGTGGATCAACCTCGCGTCGTTGCGCAATTTGATCGCGGCACGTTTGCTGCTCCTGCTCCCTGTCACATGCGCTCCATCCTTTTGGTTTCACTGGCTACTCTACTTGCCGGCTGCGTGGTGGGAGGCGATGAGGTGACGGTCGGCGACTCGTCAGGTAACGAGAACGAGCTCGCGGTAAACGAGATCGTCACGGCGGGCACCAAGCTCCGCGTGACGGCGTCCTCGTTGAACCTGCGATCGAGCGCCAGCACGAGCGCGTCGGTCGTCGGTTCGCTCGCGAACAACTCGAAGCTGACGGTTACCACCACGAGCGGCTCCAATGGTTGGGTCGCGGTCGAGACCCCCACGGGGACTCGCGGCTGGGTGTTCGGTCGCTACGTGGTTCGCGAAGGCGCGGAGCCCGCCGCTCCGAGTGGAACGTCGTGCTCGCCGTCGCGCGCGAACGGCGTGATCACGTCGTACCAGAAGGCGCTGCATGACTCGCTCGCGTTCGCCGAGGGTACGCGCGGTTACTCGCAGGACGGCTACAACGTCATGTTCTCGTTCCGTCTGATGAACAGCTGCCAGAGCCACCCGAACACGTGCATTCGCTACGGCGGGACGTGCTCGACCGCGGCGGGGCGCTACCAGTTCTTGACCGGCACGTGGCGCTCGGTCGCGAGCGCGCGCAACCTGCAGTCGTTCGAGCCCGAGAATCAGGAGCGCGGCGCCGCGTACCTCATCTCGACCACGCGTCGCGTGAGCGTCCCGCAGGACCGCGCGATGACCGCGGCCGAGTTCACCAACGCGATGTCGAAGCTCTCGTACGAGTGGGCGTCGCTGCCGCCGGGTCGCTATGGTCAGCCGTCCAAGACGGCGAGCCAGATGCGTACGATGTACTGCAGCCTCGCAGGGTGCTAACGGTGGCGACACCGCGACGCTGGGCGGGTGCGGTGTGCGGAGCGCTGGTCGGTGCGGCAGCACTGGTGGTGGTGTTCGTCCTCTCTCGCGCGTCGCAGGAGTCCACGGTCGCATCTTCGCCGCAGCCCGCGACAACGTCGACGAGTACAGCGGAGACGACCGCGACGAGCGCCAAGCACGCGACGATGAACGCATCGTCATCTTCATCGTCACCTCCGGGCGCGCCGCAGCCCAAGCCAGATCCTGCCGCGACGACGGATGCGCCGTCGATCGAAGAGGTGATGTACGCGCAAGCGTCGACGGAGCCCGGCACGGTCGATGTTCTCGTCGCGGGCCTGACGTCGACCGATGCCGTCGTCGTCGCCGAGTCGGCGAACGGCCTCGTCGCACGCGGCGCGCTGTCTGCGTTGCCGTCGCTCGTCGAGCTGGACATCGTCGCGCGCCCGTGGGCTGCGCCCTCGGCGATCTACGCGATGGGCCGCATCGCCGCGAAGGCGGAGGCGGAGGATCGTGCGAACGTCGTCGATCACCTGCTCGCGCTGCTCGCGTCGGAGAAGCGCCGCCAATCGCCGGAGGCGCTCGCGAACTTGCTGCACATCTACGAGGCGCTCGGTCAGACGGGCGATGCGCGCGCGATCGGGCCGCTCGAAGCCGAGCTGCTCGATCGCTCTGTCGCGACCGCGCCGAAGGTCATCGTGGTGCACGCGCTCGTCGCGCTCGGCGCGCGGCAGAGCAAAGCGACGCTCGAGCGCGTCGCGAACGAGCTCGCTCCGACGACCACCGGCGATGACTTCGAAGCTGCGGTTCGTCGCGATTTGCTCGCGGCGATTCGCGAAGCGCTGGTACAGTTGTCGTGATGTTTCGTGCCGTCATCGTGGTCGCGTTGCTCGGCGGCGTCGCCACGGCAGCACCACGTCACGGCATCGTGGAGTCCACGCACTCGCGCTGGTCGGGCGACATGATCGTCACCGACGTCGTCGTGCGCGGCGCCGATGGCTCGCGCATCACGTTCGTCGAGCACGGCGGCAGCGTCGGCGGCCTCGGCATGACGGTCTCGCATCGCACGGTGCCGCGCGTCGGCGATGGCGTCGCGATCGATGGTCACCGCCTCGCGATCGAGCGCCCCAACCAGAGCGCGCGAACCACGACGGCAGCGACCGCCGTCGGCATCGGCGTGCAGCGTACGTCGCGCAGCCAGAAGCCGCTCTATCACCCCACGGGCTGCGTGAACTTCGAGCTCGACGCGAAGGGCTCGAGCAAGCTCGAGGGCGAGTGGCTCGCCGTCGAGGCGGCGTTCACCGCGTGGGAGACCGCGTCGTCGAGCATGTCGTGCGGCGGCGTGCGGTTCACGACGATCGTCGTCGACGACGCTCCCGAGGGCAAAGACGGCGTCAACACGATCCACTTTCGCGACACCTCGTGGTGCCGGCCGGGCTCCGGCTCGATCGCGGATCCCGAGGTGTGTCACTCGCCCGACGCCGTCGCGGTGACGCGCGTCCTGTACGTCGACGAGCCATCGTCTCCGCGCGATGGCGAGATCGTCGAGGTCGATATCGACGTGAACGCCGTGGGCTTCACGCTCGCGACCGACGGCCGCGCCAACGCGATCGATCTGCAGAGCGCCGTGACGCACGAGATCGGTCACGCGCTCGGTCTCGATCACAACTGTGGCGTCGAGGACGGCGCGTGGCCCACCGATCGCGACGGCACGCCGGTGCCGAGCTGCGAGAGCGTCTCGGCGGATCTCGCGAACGCCGTGATGTACGTGCAGGTCGTGCCGGGCACCACGAACATGCGCAGCATCAAGGCGAGCGACACCACGGGCCTGTGCGACGCCGTCGGTGGCACGTGCGAGTCGGAGATCACCGGCGGCTGCTCGACCACCGGTGGCACGAGCGGCGTCGGTCTGGCGATCGCGCTCGTGGCGCTGCGCCGTCGTCGTCGGTAGCAACGTGGCTCGACTCGGGCTCGCTGCCGCGCAATAGTCACGGCGTGACCGCAGGTAGTGCACCCGAATCCCATCTCCGGCACGGCACGAAGATCGGCCGCTTCGTCGTGGTGGGAGAGCTGGGCAAGGGCGGCATGGGCGTCGTCTACGCGGCGCACGATCGCGAGCTCGATCGCCACGTCGCGCTCAAGGTGATGCGGACCGCGTCGGTCGAGGAGATCGATCGCGTGCGCATGCTCCGCGAGGGGCAAGCGATGGCCCGCATCACGCACCCGAACGTGATCACGGTGTTCGAGGTCGGCTCCGATGACGGCGTCGTGTTCCTCGCGCAGGAGCTCCTCGACGGCGGAACGCTCGGCGAGTGGCTCGAGAAGCCGCACTCGCAGGACGCGATCCTGGGCAAGTTCGTCGCGGCCGGGCGGGGCCTCGCCGCCGCGCACGCGGTGGGCCTCGTGCATCGCGACTTCAAGCCCGAGAACGTCCTTCTCGGAAACGATGGTCGCGTGCGCGTCGCCGATTTCGGTCTCGCACGCGAGGTCGGCACCGCGGAAGCTGCGCTCATGGCCACCGCGCCGGGTGGTGGACCGATGCCCGAGGACATGGACAGCGGCGCGCTCGCGCAGAACCTCACGCGCACGGGCGTGGTGATGGGGACGCCGATGTTCATGGCGCCCGAGCAGCACGAGGGCAAGACCGCCGACGCACGCAGTGATCAGTTCGCGTTCTGCGTCGCGCTGTATCAAGCGCTGTACAACGACTGGCCGTTCGACGGAAAGACCGCGGTCGCGCTCGCCGACAACGTGATCAACGGCCGGCGCAGGACGCCGCCCGCGGGCGTGAAGGTGCCGGTGCACGTTCGCGACGCGATCTCGCGTGGGCTCTCGACGAGCGCAGCGGAGCGATTCTCGTCGATGGAGGAGCTCCTCGCCGCGCTGCAGAAGCGTCCGGCGTCGCTCAAGAAGCCACTCATGGTGATCGCGGGCGTCGTCGTCGTGGGCGCGGGAGCTGCCGCGTCGATCGCGATCCTCGACGGGCGCACGGAGCCGAAGCCGGCCGTCGTGCAACCAGCGCCTGTCGTCGTGGAGCCAGCGCCCACACCCATCGCCACGGAGAACCGCGATGTGGATCCGAGCGGGATCACGAACGCGCTCGATCACGGCCGGCTCGACGACGCGACGAAGAAGTACGAGGACGACGCGAAGCTCACGCAGGATCCCGTCAAGGCCGCGAGCGCGCGTGCGGTCTCTGCGCTCATGCTCGTGTTGCGCGGAGACATCGCGGCTGCAGAAGCGAAGCTGAAAGAAGCGGACGCGGCGAAGGGCACGGACCCGGCGGCCGTCGGCTACGCGGACATGACCGCCGCGTCGATCGCGTGGGCGAGAGGCGATCTCGGATCCGCCATCACGCGGAGCGAGAGCTGCGTGAAACAGCTCGCGCCGATCGCGCCGGTGTCGGCGTCGATCTGCCATCAGATCCAAGGCGACGCGCTCGCGGATCGCGGTGACGAAGCGGTCGCGCGAGGCGCGTACGCGGCCGGTATGGCGCTCGCGGAGCAAGCCAAGGACAAGAACCGCATCGCCGAGCTGCAGCTCGCGATCGCGCAGCTCGAGCTCGATGCGAAGCAAGACGACGCGTCGCTCGATACGATCACCAAGCTGCAGAAGGACGCGCGTCGCCGAGGCGCGGTCAGCTGCGAAGCGCAGGCGGCCGTGCTCGCGTCGCGGATCAAGCTCGCGAAAGCGGATCCGCAGGGAGCGCTCGACGTGTTCGAGGACATCGATCCCGACGCGCTGCAGGCGTATCGCACCAAGATGATCGCGAACCTCACGCTCGGTCAGCTGCACGGATATCGCGGCGAAGCCGACGAGGACGGGGTGCTCGGGCCCGACCGCATCGATCAAGTCATCGCGGATGCGAAGAAGACCGGCTTTGT
This sequence comes from Pseudomonadota bacterium, assembly GCA_023428295.1. Taxonomy (GTDB): domain Bacteria; phylum Myxococcota_A; class Polyangia; order Haliangiales; family Haliangiaceae; genus JABFXX01. The sequence goes on along the minus strand of JAEYYV010000164.1, from coordinate 8,902 downwards.
CGGGCTCGAGCTCGAGGCGCGCCTCGCTCGCGTGCTCGTGAAGGTGATCACGGGAGCGGATGACGCGGACGCCGAGCGCGCAGCACTCGTCGCGGATGCACAGGCCAAGAGCTACGGCCGCATCGCGAAGCTCGCAGCGAGCTTCAACCGCGATCCGCTCCCTGCAGAGACTCCACCGCCGGAGTGATATGGTGCCCGCCGATGGCGGATTGTCAGCTGTGCGGCGGCTCTCATCCCGACGAGGGTGCGGTCTGCCCGCACGCGCGGACCGGACAGCAGCACGACAAGTACACGATCGGCCCGCTCCTCGGCGTGGGCGGGATTGCCGCCGTGTATGCCGCGAAGCATCCCGTGCTCGGCACCGAGGTCGCGCTGAAGATCCTGCACAAGCGCTTCGCCAAGGATACCGAGCTCACCGGGCGCTTCGTGCGCGAGGCGAGGGAGACCGCGGCGCTCGGTCACCCGGCGTTCGTGCGCGTTCACGATGCAGGCACCACGTCGGATGGCTGTGCGTTCATCGAGATGGATCGCCTGAGCGGCGCGGAGCTGTACGGCCTGCGCAAACAGCAAGGGGCATTTCCGCCCGAGCGCGTGATTCACCTCGCGATCCAGATCGCCGACGCACTCGCGGCGCTGCACGCGCGCGGCGTGGTCCATCGCGATCTGAAGTCGCAGAACATCTACGTGTCACCTTCGCCGCACGGCGAGCAGGTGAAGCTGCTCGACCTCGGCTTCGCGAAGGTAGAGGACAACCTGCAGCTCACGTCCAAGGAGCACATCCTCGGCACGCCGCTGTACATCAGCCCCGAGCAGTATCTCGATCCGAGCGCGGTCGACGGTCGCGCCGATCTGTTCTCGCTCGGCGTGATCATGTTCGAGCTGCTCACCAACGAGTGGCCCTATGACTGGAGCACCAAGCGCGATCTGCTCGGCAAGGTCATGAAGGGCGAGCTCGAGCGCCATCCCAGGAATCGCCGCGAGGAGATTCCGCCGTGGCTCGACGACATCGTCGCGAAGGCGCTCGCGCGTGATCGCGAGGAGCGCTTCGAGTCCGCGCTCGCGATGAAGGCAGCGCTCGAACAGGGCGAACCGCCGGAGAAGCCGGGCCTCCTCAGCCGATTGTTTGGCTGAGAGCCTGCGGCACGTCGAAGCCGCGGAAGTAGGCCGCCCCGATGAACGTGGTGATGTCGCGAACGCGGTCGCCGTCGAAGCCGACGAGCTGGATCGCGTGCGGCGCGAAGCCCGCCGCGCCGCGCAGGTAGAAGGCGAGGGCGAGCTGTCCGTTCGCGCGCGTCTCCACCACGCGAAACCCTTGCGACCACCGCGCCCCAAAGCGCGGGCCGCGCAGGAACTGCTCGAGCTCGCCTCGCTCGTCGAACCACGTCGACCACGGAGGCATCGCGAAGCGAATGTCCTCGCGCAAGAGCGCGACCAGTCCGTCGACGTCGTGCTCCTCCCACGAGCGAATGTACGCGCGCACGACCTCGGGCGCCGGATCGCGCGTCGCCGCCGGGAGCGTGATGGTCTCGCGTGCGCGGTGGAGCGCGCTGGTCACCGAGGAGACGGTCAGCTCGAGCGCATCCGCGATCTCGTCGGCGGACCAGCCCACGACGTCCTTGAGCAACAGCATCGCGCGCTGTTTGGGCGGCAAGCGCTGCAACAGCGCGATGAATGCGAGCGCGACGCTCTCGCGCGCCTCGAGCACCTGCGACGGGAACAGCGCCGCGTCTGCCGCTGGCGTGATCCAATCGGCGTCATCGAGCTCCTGGATCTCCTCGAGCGGAGCCGTCGCCACCGACGCCGCCCGCTCTGTCGGCACGCCGCGGCGACGCTTCTTCGCGAGCTCGTTCAAGCAGGTGTTCGTGGCGATGCGCATCAGCCAGTGCGCGAGCGGCGCGGTCCCCGCATAGGACGCGCGCGCGTCCCAGGCGCGCAGCATCACGTCCTGCACCGCATCCTCGGCGTCGGCGAACGAGCCGAGCATGCGATAGCAGTGGCGCAATAGATCCGGCCGATGGGCAGCGAGAGCGTCGCGATCGATCATGCGGTCGCCTTTGCGCGACGCGCGAGCTCCTCGCGCAGCGCCATCCACGGGACTTGATCGTAGAACAGGTTCACGCCCATGATCGTTCCGTTCGCGAAGCGTAGCCACTCGATCGTGGGGACCGAGCCAATCGTATCGGTCACGAAATCGTAGATCACGCAGACCTCTTCCTTGTCGCTGAACACGCGCACGATGTCGTTTCGCACGTGGATCGCGCCGATGCGCTGAAACGATGCCAGCACTTCTCGTACGCCGCTGAGCTTCATCACGGGGCCGGTGAACTGGATATCCGGGGAGAGGAGCTCCTCGACGCGCTTCATGTCCTTCTTGCCCACAGCATCCAGGTACGCCAGGGCAATGCTCTCGTTTGTCATTCGTGCCTCCTACACGTTCAGACAAGCGACGCCTCCGAAACTGTGCGGTCGACCTGTTCTACGCTCGGGCCCGATGACACCCGCACAGATCCTCGAGCACCTCTTCACCTCGGACAACCCGGTCACGGGCTCGAGCCCCCCGCCCGCGATGGCGTGGGTCGTGTTCGAGAACGGCACGTGCTTCTACACAGCTCCGTCGGACGAGCTGCCGGTGACCGCGACGCTCGACCAGATCGAAGCGGCGGGGAAGGCGGCGCTGCGAGAGCTCGGGCCGGTCCATGTCGGTACGCCGTCGGCGGACTTCAACTCGTCGCTGCTCGACGGCTGGTTTCCCGACGAACCGGTGTGGTTCGTGAGCTACGATCACGAGGCGATCGCGACGATCGTTGTCGGGGAGGGCACCGACCTCTCGATGGGCCTCGCCGCCCGCTCGCAGCGCGAAGCGGACCACGACGCGATGGTCGTGCGTGTCGTGCGCGGCTTCGATGGAAGCACCCGCGAGCCGGGTATGGTCATCTAGACGCCATGACCGACTGGAAGCTTCCGTGGGCCGCCGGCTGTCGCTGCAGCCGACTGCGCATGCGCATCAGCGAACCGCCGATCGTCACGATGGCCTGTCACTGCGCGGGCTGCCAGCGCATGTCGGCGAGCGCGTTCTCGCTCAGCATCCTCGTCCCGTCGAGCGGCTTCGAAGTGACGGAGGGCGAGGCGGTGATCGGTGGTCTGCATGGACCTGCGCAGCACTTTCACTGCGCGCACTGCAAGACCTGGGCGTTCACGCGACCCGAGGGCATGGATGCCTTCGTGAACGTGCGCGCGACCATGCTCGACGATCACGCGTGGTACGCGCCGTTCGTCGAGACGTGTCGCGCGGAAGGATTTCCGTGGGCGTCCACCGGAGCGCCGCACAGCTTCCCGAACATTCCAGCGCCGGAGGCATTCGGGCCGATCATCGCTGACTTCGAGCAGCGCGGACCGCGGCCGTAACTCGGTCGCATGCGATACGATAGCGACCTTGGATCCAGACGAGGTGCTCCATGACACGTCGCTGCCGTGGGATCGCCCGCGCGCGGCGATGGAGCGTCGCGCGCTACACCTGGTCCTCGCGTGGTCACTCGACGAGCCCGACCGCATCGGAGAGTCGCTCGCCGTGGAAGGTCCGCTGACGATCGGCCGCGGCACGGCGCTTCCCGACGATCCGCACCCCCGCGGCGTGTTGCGCAGGACCCGCGCGACGCCTCCGATCGCGAGCGCTCGCATCGCGCGGCGGCAGTTGATCGTCGAGCCACGTGGGGACGCGTTGTATGTCCGCTCGGTCGGTGCGGCGCGCGTGCGTATCGCGGGCATGGAGACCAAAGAAGGCATCGCGCATGTCGGCGACATCGTCGAGATTCACAACGCCGCGGTGTTCCTCGTCGTGTCGCGCGCGATCGTCGAGCGCACCAACGACGACGCGATGTTCGGCCTGTCCGACGAGGTCGGCTTTGTCGGCGAGAGCGAGGCAGCACACAAGCTGCGTGATGCGATCGCGTTCGCGGCGTCCACGGATCGGCATGTCCTCGTCATGGGCGAGAGCGGCTGTGGCAAGGAGCTCGCCGCGCGCGCGATCCACGGCCGCTCGAAGCGCGCTGGTCGGCCACTCGTCGCGCGCAACGCGGCCACGCTGCCCGAGTCGCTGATCGATGCCGAGCTGTTCGGAAACGTGAAGAACTATCCCAACCCGGGAATGCCGGAGCGTTTGGGCCTCGTCGGCGAGGCCGATGGATCGACGCTGTTCCTCGACGAGATCGGCGATCTGCCCGAGAAGTGCCAGGTGCACCTGTTGCGGGTGCTCGACGACGGCGGGGAGTATCAGCGGCTCGGCGAGTCCACGTCGCGTCGTTCGTCATTTCGTCTCGTCGCGGCCACCAACCGTGCGCCCGAGCTGCTCAAGCACGACTTCCTCGCGCGCTTCACGCATCGCCTCGTCGTGCCCGGGATCGTCGAGCGCCGCGATGACATCCCGCTCGTCCTCGCCGAGATCCTGCGCCGCACGGCACGCGACAACGCAGCGATCGCCGCGCGGTTCTTCGAGCGCCGGCAGGGGCGCGTCGCCGAGCCGCGCCTCGCGCCGAACTTCGTCGTGCGCCTCCTGCGCCATCCGTTCACGCATCACGTGCGAGAGCTCGAGCGCCTCGTGTGGCTCGCGCTCGGAACCGCGGACGCCGACTTCATCGGCATCACGCCCGCTGTAGAAGCCGAGCTCGTCGCGTCGGCAGAGGCCGACGTGGACATCGCGCAGCTCGATCGGGACGCGATCGCCAAGGCGCTCGCGGACAACGGTCGCAGCCCGACTCGCGCGGCCAAGGCGCTCGGGCTCAAGAATCGGTTCGTACTGCTTCGGCTGCTAAAGAAGCACGGCTTGTCGGTGGCGGAGGATGCATGAGCGATCCACTCTTGCGCGAAACTCTCGAGCTCACGCTGTCGCGGGACGACACGTTCCCGGCGCGGTTCTACGAGCGCTTGTTCGAGGCGCACCCCGAGGTTCGCGCGATGTTCCATCGCAACTCGCAGGGCGCGATGAACAAGCTGTTCGCGCAGAAGCTGATCGCCATCGTCGACAACATCGACGATCCGCAGTGGCTCTCGCGCGAGCTCGCCGGGCTCGTCGCCACGCACGCGACGTATGGCGTGACCAACGAGATGTACACGTGGGTCGGTGACGCGTTGATCGCGACGCTCGCAGAAGCGTGTGGCGACGCCTGGTCGCCTGCGGCAGAGACCGCGTGGCGTGCAGCCTACGCGGCGCTCGTCTCCGAGATGCTCGCGCGCTGATTCGCGCCGGCCTGCATCATCGATGCGATCGCCGTGTATGCGAGCGTCCATTGCTCGGCGACGACCGGCGTCCACGCTTCGGCCGCCGCCTCCGCGAGCGTGGCGAGGAGGGCGTCGCCAACCATGCCGTACATCTCGTCGGTGACGCCGTAGTCGACGTGCTTGGCGCCGAGCTCGCCGAGCGTGGTCGTGAGCCACGGCGCGTCCTCGAGGTGATCGAGCACCGCGGTGATCGCACCCGCGAGCATCTTCGACTGCGCCTGGCGATCACGTCGGAACATCGGCGCGAGGGCGGGGTACTTCGCGAACAGGATCTCGTAGAACCGGAGCGTCAGATCGGGGCGGCGGTCGATGACGATCTCGAAGGAAGCGCGAAGGATGGTGGGGTCGAGGCTCATATGGCGCTCGCGTAACAGCACGCGCCGTACCGTCTCGCGCCACGTGATCTCGCGAACTTGCCGGCGCGCGCCGCGTGCGCGCACGCGAGCCGCACGCGAGCCGCACGCGTTAGTTGCGAACCTGGGCGCCGTTGATCGTGGCGTCCAGTCCGCGGGCGAGCTCCTCGCGCTCCGCTTGGGTCAGCTGCGCTTCGGGGTGAGCGACCATGTACTTCGCGGGCGGCATGTTGCCGTCGAGCGTGCGCTTGCCCGAGTAGCCACCGAGCGGGTACGTGCGGTTCCACTCCGAGAAGTTCACGACCTCTCGCGCGACATCGACGTCGAACTGCACGGCCCACGAGAACGGCGCGACGCTCGCGTACCACGGCCAGCGCGTGTGGTTGGAGTGGCAATCGAAGCAAGCACGGACCGCGAGCTCGCGCGTGCGCGGCGTATCCCAATCCGGCTCGAGAACGGTCGGCGGGTTCGAGTGGGTGCGTCCGTACGGGATGATCTGGATCGCCAGGAACACGGCCACGAGAACTCCGAGGACCGTTCCGATTGTCTTGAGCGCTCGCCGCATTCCAGGGACCATGTTGCCACGTAGGATGCGCACGCGGAGATGAAGCGGCTCGTGCCACGTTGCCGCAGGGGGCGTTTCCTGGCCGATCTGAGGCACTTCACTGGGGCTGTACGTGTATTCAGTGTTGTGGCGGGAAGTTAGGGTCAGCGAATCGCTGATGATCTACAAAGAGATGCGCACGCACCAGATGGCGATCCGCCTGTCCTCGGCGTGGCGGTAGCAGAGCTGCTCGATAAGCTGCGCTCGTGCCGTCCGCGCTCGTCGACATTGGAGTGAACCTCACGCATCGCCAGTTCGCGAGCGATCGGGCTGCCGTGATCGATCGCGCGATCGCGGCAGGCGTGACCAGGATGATCCTCACCGGCACGTCGGAGGCGGGAAGCCGCGAGTCGCAGCAGCTCGCCGCGGCGCGCCCGGGCGTCCTGTTCTCGACGGCAGGCGTGCATCCGCACGGCGCGAGCGCATGCGATGCAGGCACGATCGATCGCCTGCGCGCGCTCGCGACGCTGCCCGGCGTGGTGGCGATCGGCGAGTGCGGCCTCGACTTCAATCGCGACTTCTCGCCGCGTCCGGTGCAGGAGCGATGGTTCGCGGCGCAGCTCGAGCTCGCGGCCGAGCTCGGGTTGCCCGTGTTCCTCCACGAGCGCGACGCGCACGAGCGCTTCCTCGCGATCCTGCGCGAGCACATCGGCGCGCTGCCAGACGCTGTCGTGCACTGCTTTACGGGCGGCCCGACGCAGCTCGACGCGTATCTCGAGATCGGCGCGTGCATCGGCATCACCGGGTGGATCTGCGACGAGCGGCGCGGCTTGGAGCTGCGGAAGCTCACGGCGAAGATCCCGCTCGACAAGCTGATGATCGAGACGGACGCGCCGTTCCTCGCGCCGCGCGACGTGCGGCCCAAGATCACGCGATGCGAGCCGATGCACCTCGTGCATGTCCTGGCGGCGATCGCGCGCGAGCGCGGCGAGTCGCTCGACTCCGTCGCCGCTGCCACCACGGCGACCGCGCAGCGCGTGTTCCGCCTCGCATAGCAAGACTGTTGCTGCGGCGACAACGACCGCGATCCGAGGGGCGTGATATCCAGCCTGCATGAGCGACGACTACACGCCTCCGAAAGTGTGGACCTGGAGCAAGGGCAACGGTGGCCCGTTCGCCAACATCAATCGGCCCATCTCGGGTGCGACGCATGACAAGGAGCTGCCGGTCGGCACGCACCCGTTGCAGCTCTACTCGCTCGCGACGCCGAACGGCCAGAAGGTGACGATCATGCTCGAGGAGCTGCTCGCCGCCGGCGAGGCTGGTGCGGAGTACGACGCGTGGCGCATCGATATCAGCAAGGGTGATCAGTTCGGTTCGGGGTTCGTCGCGGTGAATCCGAACTCGAAGATTCCGGCGCTCGTCGACCGCAGCGGCGCGACGGAGCAGCGGGTGTTCGAGTCCGGATCGATCCTGTTCTACCTCGCCGAGAAGTTTGGACGGCTCCTGCCGACCGGTGGTGCCGCGCGCACGGAGACGATGTCGTGGCTGTTCTGGCAGATGGGGGCAGCGCCGCTGCTCGGCGGCGGCTTCGGCCACTTCTACGCGTATGCACCGACGAAGATCGAGTACGCGATCGATCGCTATACGATGGAAGTGAAGCGCCAGCTCGACGTCCTCGACAAGCGCCTCGCGACCAACGAGTTCATCGCCGGCACGGACTACTCGATCGCCGACATCGCGATCTTTCCGTGGTACGGCGGGCTCGTTCGCTCGAACATCTATAACGCCGCCGAGTTCCTCGCGCTCGACGAGTACGCGAACGTCGGCCGCTGGGCGAACGCGATCGGCGAGCGTACGGCGGTGAAGCGCGGACTCGCCGTGAATCGCACCTTCGGCGAGAAGCCGCACCTCGCCGAGCGCCACTCGGCCGCTGACCTGGACGCGATCTTCTAAATAGGAGCTCGGGCGTCAGCTCTCGTCGCGAGGGAGACGGGCCTTCACGTCGCGGCTGCGCGTGTAGGCGGGATCCTCCACGATCGCGCGCTCGATCTCCGCGCGCGCCGACGCTGCATCACCGCGTGCGAGGAGCCACTCGGCCCGCCGCGTGCGCAGGCGCCCTCGACGGTTCGGCGGAGCGGACTCGATGGCGCGGGCCATCTCGTCGATCGCGCGCGCGTGGTCGCCGTCGAGCCAGCTCCACTCGGCGAGCGTGGATAACGGGCCGTGTGGATAGAGCGTGTCGCCGACGATGCGCTCGAGCGCTACGCGCGCATCGGCAGGGCGGCCCGCGCGGCGCAGCGCTTCGGGCAAGAGGTGTCGTGCTTGATGGTAGGGGTTCTCGACTGCGATCGCCGCTTCGAGGTGCGCGACGGCCCCGCTCGCGTCGTTCGCGCCGAGCAGCACCTTGGCGCGCAGCAGGTCCGCCATGCCGTGTTCGAGGTGCGCGGCGTGCTCGTCGATGAACGCGCGCGCAGCGTCGAACGCGCGGTGCCGCACGAGGCCGGTCACGATGGGGACGAGCACGGCCGCGAGATCGGCGGACGCGTCGACGGCCGTAGCCAGCGCGTCGCGCGCACTCGTGATCGCAGCGGCAAGGTCGCGCGCGTCGAGCCGTCGCGCGAACGCGGTCATCGCGGCGCGCGGATAGCTCCCGCGGCGCGCGATCTTGCCGCCGGCGCTGGCGGCGCGCGGGGCGTGCGTATCACTCGTGTGCGTCGTGGGGGTGTGG
>JAEYYV010000037.1 GCA_023428295.1 Pseudomonadota bacterium | reverse complement strand
ATCGCGCGCGCGGTATCGAGCGTCGGTGTCGCGACGATCACGCGAGCGCTCTGCGCGCCGGAGCCCTGCGTGCCGGTGCCACCGTGGGCTACGGCGGCGGACTCGCGCTCGTCGAAGCGGATCGATCGCGACGGCGTGATGACCGCGATGTCGTTCGGCAGCGCGGCGCGCTCGAGGGCGCGCTCGAGGTGTCCGGCGAGATCCACGAGGCGCGCCGGCGCGTCGAGCCGCGCCGCCAAGCGCGTGAGGCGATCGAGGCCCAGGCCCGGCTCGAGGGCGGCGTGCAGCGTCGATGGCGTGAGGTGCGGCAAGCCGATCGGCCAGCTCGCGAGAGCAGGGTGCGGCGCGAGGCCCATCGCGGTGTCGCGTTCGCCGATCGCGACGGCGAGCGCAGCACACGCGGCCGTGCCGATCGGCCCTTCGAGCGCGTGGCTGATCACGACGCGCTTGCCGGCCTCGCGGGCCTTCACCGCGAGCTGCGTCGCCGCGTGCAATCCGCCGACGAGCGTCGGCTTGATGACGAGCGCACCGAGCGTACGTGCTGCGAGCGCGCGCGTGACCTGCTCGGGGGATAGCACCGCGAGGCTCTCGTCGAGTGCGATCGGTACGGGCAGCGCCTCGCCGAGGAGCGCGAACGAGTTGGCGCTGGGCTCCTCGATGAAGTCGATCGGCAGCTCGGCGAGCGCGCGCATGATCGACGCGACGCGATCGCGCGGCCAGCCGCGATTGGCGTCGAGACGCAGCAGCGCGTCGGGAGCAGCGCGATGGATCGCGATCACGCGATCGATGTCGCCGCTCGCGCCGACCTTGACCTTGAGTGTCCGCGCGCCGGACAGCACGGCGCGTCGTGCGCTCGCGGGATCGTCGACGACCATCGCGCACGGCAGCGACGCCGCGGGGCGCGGAACGAGCAGCGACGCCATGGGCATGCCCATCTCGAGCGCGGCGGCGGCGAGCAACGCGGTCTCGATCGCGAAGCGTGCGGAGGGCGCCGACGTCGACGATGACACCGCGATCACCTCCTCGAGGACGCCACGCGTCGCCGGGCTTTGCGTGTATCGCGTCGAGTCGCGTCGCGCGCGGTGTCGAGCCGTATCACCCGCGCGCGCGATCTCCATCGGTGTCGTCGGCGTGCGTTCGCTCGACGTCGCGATCGGCGCCGCGCTGTCCTCCGAAACCATCGCAGGCGCCGCCTCGGGCACGAGCGAGACGATGCGTCCGGACGCGGAGATCGCGAGCTCTTCCAGCACCGGGGCGAGATCCAACGGCACGCGCCTCACGAACGACGTCAACGCGGCTTCGACATCCTCGATCGAATCCGCCGACATTTGCGGCAACGGCGCCGCTTCGCCGAGCCCGACGTGCCCATCGGCGGTCACCACTTCGAGCAGCAGCGCCGCACGCTCGCTTCGCCCACGCGCCGCACCATCCGGGGCGATCGGCCACCGAACGAGTCGTGTACGCGCGCGGACGATCCGCATGCGAGGCACTCTAACCGAGGACGCGATTCATAGCGTGAGGCCGTTCCCGCTCAGAGCGCGAGCCCCGTCGCGAACAACACACCATGCAGTGCGAGTAACTGCCCGGTCTGTGCGAGCAGTGAGTTGTGCTCGGGGCCCGTCGTCGCTCGCACGAGCGCGCGCATTCGCACGATCGCGAGCGGCAACGTCACGAGTGGCAGCGCTGCCCACGGCCGCCCGCACAGCGCGAGTCCCACCGGGACCGCATATGCGACCACGATCAGCGCCGCATACTCGACGAGCGCGGCCGCGCGCCCGAAGCGCACCGCCAACGTGCGTTTGCCCGCGCGCGCATCGCCGATGCGATCGCGGACGTTGTTCACCACGAGGATCGCCGTGGCGAGAGCACCGACCGGCACCGCAGCCCACACGCTGAGCGCGGGCACGTAGCCGAGCTGCACGAACGCCGTTCCGCACACGGCAACGAAGCCAAAGAACGCCATCACGAACACGTCGCCGAGCCCGTGATAGCCGAGCGGATACGGCCCGCCGGTGTACGCGACTCCGCTCGCGACGGACGCCCCACCGATCGCGACGATCGGCCATCCACCGACGGAGACCAAGTAGGCACCGAACGCGCACGCGATCGCGAACGCGATGATCATCGCGCGCTTCATCGCGGCGGCGGAAATCAACCCGGCGCTGACCGCGCGCACGGGGCCGATGCGCTCCGCCGTGTCCGCACCTTTCTCCGCGTCGAACACGTCGTTCGCGAAGTTCGTCCCGATCTGGATCGCGATCGCTCCGGCCAGCGCGGCGAGCGCCGGTCCCCACGCGATCGCCCCGACCGCATACGCGCACGCGGTCCCGACTACCACCGGCACGATCGCCGCGGGCAATGTCTTTGGCCGCGAGGCCGCGATCCACAGCGAGATGCTCATGACCTCAGGGGTACCGCTTGAACTTGGTGAAGTCGGGCTGGCGATGCTCGAGGAACGCCTCCTTGCCTTCGCGTCCTTCGTCGGTCGTGTAGTACATGAGCGTCGCGCTGCCGGCGAACGCCATCATGCCGGCCTGTCCGTCGCAGTCGGCGTTCATCGCCATCTTCAAGAAGCGCAGCGCCGTCGGCGAGTGCACGAGCATCTCGCGGCACCACTGGATCGTCGTCGCCTCGAGCTCGGCCACCGGCACCACCGTGTTGACGAGGCCCATGTCGAGCGCTTCCTGCGCGTCGTACTGGCGGCACAGGTACCAGATCTCGCGCGCCTTCTTCTGGCCGACGATGCGCGCCATGTACGAGCTGCCAAACCCGGCATCGAAGCTTCCGACGCGCGGCCCCGTCTGTCCGAACTGCGCGTTGTCGGCGGCGATCGTCAAGTCGCACACCAGATGCAGCACGTGTCCGCCGCCGATCGCATACCCCGCGACCATCGCGACCACCGGCTTCGGCAGATAGCGAATCCGCATCTGCAGATCGAGAACGTTGAGCCGCGGAATGCCATCGGTGCCGACATAGCCGCCCGTGCCGCGTACGCGCTGGTCGCCGCCCGAGCAGAACGCCTCCGTGCCCGCGCCGGTCAAGATGACCACGCCGACCTTCTCGTCGTCGCGCGCGGCATCCATCGCGCGGATCATCTCCGTCACGGTGCGCGGCCGAAATGCGTTCTTTACCTCCGGCCGGTTGATCGTGATCTTCGCGATGCCATCCGGCGACGTCTCGTAGAGGATGTCTTCATAGCCCTCGTGGCGTGTCCACGTAGGGGCTTCGTTCGAGATCGCGGGAGCGTGTCGGCTGCGGCTGGTCATGTTGTTCCTCCATCAGTGCGATCGCGAACCGGCGAACATCGTGTGCGCCGGTCGCAGAAACAGGTGCGTGAATGACGGTGACGTGCGCGTCGTCGTCCGTGCGCATCGCGTGTTCGAGCGCGGCCGCAACGGCATCAGCCGACGCGACGGTCTTCGCCCGAAGGCCCACCGCGGTCGCGACCGCCGCGGGATCGATTCCCGGCTCCGTCAGCCAATGCTCGGCGACGACGCTCGCGTCGATGCCGGCCTTGGCCACCGGCAAGCCCGCGAAGATCTGCCCGCCTCGATTGTCGACGACCAAGATCGCCAACGGCGCCTTCGCGCAGCGCGCCGCGAGCAAGCCACCGATGTCGTGCGCGAAGCTGACGTCGCCCAGCACGAGCAGCACGGGGCGTCCCGCGTACGTGGCGCCCGCGGCCGATGCGATGAGCCCATCGATCCCCGCTGCGCCACGCTGCGTGATGATCTGAATACCCCCCTGAACGTGATCACGTTCAAACTGGGTTCTAACGCCTGTTAGAACCTGGTTTGAACGGATGTGCTCGGAGGGGGGGGGCGATACGCGTGGTGGAGACGCGTGGTCGTCGGCGCGTTGCGAGACGACCTGGTCGACGACGCGAATCGGCAAGCTGTTGCCGACCTGCACGATGGCGTTCGGCGGCAGGCTCGCAACGGCAGCGCGAATCGCGGCACCCTCGCTGTGCGGATGCTCGGCGAGCGCGCGATCGATCGTGTGCGCGGCACGCGCGTCGAGGTCGCGCCACGTATCGAGCCACGCAGAAGTGCGAATGCGCTGCTGCGGCGCGCTGCGATCACCGATCTGCGCGATCAACGCGTCGAGCGAGAGCGCGACATCGCCGAGCACCACGCGTGCGGTGGAGGTCGGATCGGCCCACGTGGGCGCGAGGACCCAGCGCTCCGCGCGCGAGAGATCCCAGTGCGGCCACGACGCGGCGACGGGCTCGGCGCCGAGCTGGATCACGATGCGCGGCGGCGGCCGACGCGACACCGGGATGAGATCGAGATGATCGACGAACGTCGCGGACGACGAGGCCCCCGGCGCGGGGACGGACGCCGTGGAGAATGCGTGTCCTCGAAGTCGGAGCTGCGATCCCGACTCCGAGATGATCGGATAGCCCGCGCGGTGCGCGAGCGCGACGAGCAGGTCGCGCGCCCGCGCGAAGGATACGGGCATCGCGCCCACAACGATGATGCCGTCGGGCTCGGCGGTGATCGCGGCGGCGAGATCGAGCAGCGCGGACGCGTCGGGCGCGAGCGATGGCGGCGCGACGGGCAGCGGGCCGCGCAACGCGTGCGCGACGGATGCGAGCGCGCGATCCTCGTCGGTGGACGGCGCGATCGGCTCGAGTGGCTTGCGCAACGGGACCTCGAGGTGGATGGGGCCCGGCAGTGGACCGCGCGAGAGCGTGATCGCTTGCGCGATCTTGCGGCGCAGAGCGTGAAGAGCGCTGGTCGTGCCGAGCGGCGCGCCCAGGTCGAAGGACTGGCGCACGAAGCGGCCGAACATGTCGACCTGGTCGATCGTCTGCGACGCGCCGCACTCGAGCAGCTCGGGCGGGCGATCGGCCGTGATCGCGATGAGCGGCACGCGCGAGAGGTGCGCTTCGATCAGCGCGGGTAGGTAGTGCGCGCCAGCGGTGCCCGACGTGCACACGAGCGCGACGGGCTCGTCGGTCGCGCGGGCCGCGCCGAGGGCGTAGAACGCGGCAGCGCGCTCGTCGATGATCGTGACGAGCGAGAGCCGGCGATGCGGCGCAGACGACGCAGACGACGTGGCCGCGAGACGTGCCGCCTCCGCGGCGAGCGCGGTGACGAGCGGAGTCGACCGCGAGCCCGGGCTGATGACGACGAGCGACACGCCCGCGTCGACGAGCGTGCCGACGAGCAGCTCGCACCAGATCGTCTGCACGGCGCTCGGTGCGTTCGTCGCACCCGTCGTGCTCGATCCTCGCGATCTGCTCGCGGTCGTCATGCGTTCACTCCGAGCGCGTTCAGCATCGCGCGGAACTTCATCTCCGTTTCAGCGAGCTCCTTGTCAGGGTCGGAGCCCGCGACGATGCCCGCGCCCGCGAAGAGGTGCGCGCGGTTGTTGGTGATCACGCCCGAGCGAAGCGCGACCGCGAGCTCTCCGTTGCCGTCGAGATCGAACCACCCGACGGGCGCGGAGTACCAGCCGCGAGCTTCGGGCTCGTGCGTGGCGATCCAGTCGGCAGCGAGCGCGTGCGGAGTGCCACCGACCGCGGGGGTGGGGTGGAGTCGCGCGACGAGCTCGAGCACGTGGCGCGGCGTGCGGAGCACGGCGCGGAACGGCGTGTGGAGATGAATGATGTGCCGCAGTCGCTTGAAGCCGGGCTCGACGGGCGCGTCGACCTGGGCGCCGGCATCGGTGAGCGCGGTGCGCAGGGCGCTGACGACGAGCTCGTGCTCGTTGCGATCCTTCGCGGAGGCGAAGAGTCGCGCGGCCGCGGCGTCGGCGTCGCCGTTCGGGGCGATGGAGCCGGCGAGTGCGTCGCACAGGACGACGTCGCCGTCGCGACGAACGAGGCGCTCGGGCGTGGCAGCGACGAGCGCTCCTGCGCCGGGTGGCTTGACGAGGACGCGCACGCAGTCGGCGTGTCGATCGTCGAGGGCGGCGAGCAGCTCGGAGGTGCGGATCGAGCCGGCGACGAGGACGCTGCACGTGCGTGCGGCGACGATCTTCTCGCACGTGCCCTCGGCGATCGCGTCGGTGATGTCGGTGACCTGCGTGCGCCACGCGTCGGCCGGCGCGGGGGCGAGCTCGACGAGCGATGGCTGACCACGCGTACGTGCGGAGGACGCGGCAAAGGCAGCGCGATGAATCGCGAGCTCGTCGCGCCAGCGGGAGGCGGTGGTGGCGTCGTTCGCGTCGACGGCGAGGACGAGGAACGCGTGCTGGCCGTCGTGGACATAGGTCCAACGCGGCAGCGCGAACCACGCGTCGCCGAAGCCGGTCCACGGCGCATGGTCCGCGGCGCCGGGGGCGAACGCTGCGCCGCCGACGAAGCGCGGGCGCGCGAAGCCGAGCGTGGCGGTCGAGGCGATCTGACCGTCGATGACCGCGCGATGAGGCGCCGCGATCGCGTGCGCGTTGGCGATCACCTGCGCCCAGCGCTGCGCGCCGTGACCGCGCGCTTCGCGTGCGATGCCCACGCCGACGAGCGTGAGATCGCCCGAGGACCACGACACGAGGGGCGCGTCGCGGAACTCGTCGACGATCGCAGTGGGCGCGATCACCGGCGCGGTCAGCGCGATGAACGTCAGGCCGTCGGCGCGCGCGGCGATCGCTAGTCCGGCGTCGAGCGCGGCGAGCGCGTTCTCGCCGTGAGCGCCGAGCTCGGTCGTGATGCGTGGCTCGCTCATGCGCGTGACTGCGGCGCTCATGACTCCTCCGAGGGGGTCGCCACGTAGAGCGTCGCCGCGCCGAAGGTGAGCGGCGTGACCTCGATGACGGCGAGGCCGGACGAGGTCATGAGCGCTGCGAACTCTTCCGCCGGCGGGAACGCCGCGATCGACTTCTGCAGATAGTGATACTCGCGCTTGCCCGAGAGCAACGCGCCGATCTTGGGAACCACGTGTCGCGTGTGGAAGCGCGCCATCGCGCCCATCACGCCGCGGCGACCTTCGGACAGCTCGAGGATCGCGATGCGTCCGCCGGGGCGAACCACGCGCGCCATCTCGCGGAGCGCGCGAGCGCGGTCGGGCACGTTGCGGATGCCGAACGCGATCGTCACCGCGTCCATCTCGCAGTCGGCGTAGGGCAGCGCTTGCGCGTCACCTTCGACGAGAGTCACCCTCTCGGAGAGGCCCTTCTTCTCCATCTTCTCGCGACCGATCGCGAGCATGCCGGGCGATGGATCGAGGCCGATGACCGTCGCGCCCGGCGACATGCGCGCGATGTCGACGGCGAGATCGCCGGTGCCCGTGGCGAGATCGAGCACGCGCGGTCGCTCGCCGAGCTGCAACGCACGCACGGTGCGGCGCCGCCAGCTCTTGTCGAGCCCGAGGGAGAGCACGCGGTTCACGAAGTCGTAGCGGCGCGCGATGCGATCGAACATCTCGCCGCTGTCGAGCGCTGGCATGTTCGGCTGCGCCGCGCTGATCGCGGTGTCGGCCGGCAC
>JAEYYV010000032.1 GCA_023428295.1 Pseudomonadota bacterium | reverse complement strand
ACCACGGGTCGAGGCGCGAGAGAGCTGCTGCGCCGAGCGACCGCACGGCGGGAACGGTCGAGGCGCGAGAGCAACGCCGAGCGACCGCGGCTCGAGCACGAGCCGAGAGCTCCTTCGCCGAGCGTCCACGGGTCGAGGCGCGAGAGCAACGCCGAACGACCGCTCGGCGGGAACGGTCGAGGCGCGAGAGAGCTGCTGCGCCGAGCGACTGCAGCTCGAAGCGCGAGAGCAACGCCAAACGACCGCGGCTCGAGCGCGAGCGGAGAGCTGCTGCGCCGAGCGACCGAGGCTCGAGCGCGAGCGCAACGCCGAACGACGCTCCGCGGGAACGGTCGAGGCGCGAGAGCAACGCCGACCCCTCGAACCCGAGCGAGTCCGCAGCGCCCACGATCGTCCGTGCGAGCAGGGCGACGCCGCGCGAGGAGTTCGAGCGAGTGGTCGAGGAGGTCGGCGTTGCGCAGCGACTCGACCCGAGAGCACGCCGAGCGACCGCGGCTCGAGGCCCGAGAGCAACGCCGAGCGACGCGCGAGCCGAGAGCGGCACCGAGCGACCGCGGGTCGCGCGCGAGCCGAGAGCTGCTGCTCCGAGCGACCGCGATCTGTAAACGCGAGCGAGCGCGGGAGCGTCAGCCCCGATGCACGGGTCGCGCGATCTTCGCGACCTCGTCACTCTGCGCCGGTAGGATCACGACAAAGCTCGTCGGTCCGCGCTTCCACACCATCACGCGGTTCGGCGCCGCGCGACCGATCAACGGAAACCACGGCTCGCTGCGCACCATCGACATCGGCGCGATGATCTCCGGTACGACCAGATCGATCTCGACGACGCCGCCACCGAGATCCTTGTTCAGCTTGTCGGCGTACGACAGCGTCTCGAGCTGCCAGCGCGGATACAGATCGTTGTGCAGCGCTCCGCCGTACACGATCACCGCGCGACCGTCGTCGACGAGCCCGCGCGCCGTGTCGCCGAGCTTCTCGGTCACGAGCTCCAAGAGACGCAGGAAGTCCACGCGGCCCATCGCGTCGAGGAGCGAGCCGTGCTCGATGCACGTCATCGCGAGGCCGTGGGTGACGAGCTTCTTCTGCGCGCTCTTCATGACGAGCGCATCGATGTCGGTCGAGGTCGACGGCGGGCGGCCGGTCTCGGCTTGCACGTCCTTCTTCACTTGCTGGCTGGGTTTGCAGCCGTCGTCGATCCACGTCTCGATCACGAGGTGACGCGAGTGCGGGATCATCAGGTCGAGCACGTCGCTCGTGAAGCGAACGAGCGGCGACGTGTCGACCTTCACGCCGCGCGTCGCATGGTACTCGCCGACCGCGTAGACCTTGGCGGGGCCTGCGTCGGCGAGCACCGCGTCCACGGCGCTCTTCGTGTCCGTGTACTCGTGAAACGAGATCTCTTCGACCGGGTCGTAGAGGTGAAACTGACACGCACTACACAGCGTCGCAGCCAAGAGAGCCACCGGGAGCCGTGGGCGCATGGCACCGTGGACACCACGACCGTGCGCACGGTTTCAACGATCGCGCGACTCGGCTACTGCTCGTCGGGCACGACGCCGGTCGGTGTTCGCGTGTAGTCGAGCAGCGGCAACTGGGTGCCTGGCACCGCGAACATCTCCGTACCTGCGTGGAAGATCTTGCGAAGGGTCTCGTGGTTGCCGCTGCGCCAGACGTAGTCGACCACGCCTTGGAGGTTGATTCCCGCACCGATCATCCACGACTGCTCTTTGGGAAAGTCCGGGTTCTCCTCGGTGATCTTGCCGATCGGGTCCGGCTTGTAGCCGCGCGTTTGAAAGCCGAGCCAGACGTCGACGAACTTGAACGGCAGTTGTTGGCGCTCGCTCAAGCGGCCCACTCCTGGGAGCTCGCTCAGGTGATAGGTCATCATGTACGTCTGCCCCGAGTAGTCCTCCGCCCAATCGATGTCGCCGTACTTCTTGGCACGCGCGCGATAGGCCGCGCTCGGGAAGTACTGCACGCGAAAATCGATCGCGCGGTCGAACGCGGGCCAGATGCTCTGCGCGAAGCCGAGCAGCGCGCCTGCGGTGTTGAACGCGAAGTCGCCGTACGAGAACTGGTAGGCGAAGCCGTCCTTGATCTCGACGCCGAGGAAGAGCAGCTCCGAGAGCGTCATGCCGACGATCGCCGACGTCATGCGATCGTAGCCGCCCCACTGGTTCAGCATCTCGACGCCCCACCGTCCGAGGCCGAGCGTTGCCCATGCGTGCCCCATCTTGTCGGCGCCGCCCGCGTACGTGTTCGGCGAGAACCAACCGTCGCCGCCCGCACGGAACGGGTGCGTGTCCTTGCGGTACCAGGCGAAGTACGTCCACGTCACGAAGCCGGCGTAGATGCCGCCGAGGGTCAGGGTGGCAGCGAGCCTGCTGTGATCGTGTTCAGGTGTGCTGCGTGTGAGCAGTGGCCTGGACGAGAGGTCGAGCCAGGGACTCGGTCCGGAATTGTCAAAAGCTGTGGCGTTCGGATCATACGAAGACGCCGATGGCGGGTCAGTGGCTACTGGATCAGCCACTGCCACGCGTTGCAAGCACGTGATCAGCAAGCACGCTGCAACAGCCGCACGCACAGTGCGTCCTTCGCACGCGACCTGGGTGAAGACAAGCGCGCGGACCTCAACTTACTGAGGGTGTGTGACCGGGGTACGCCAATGTGGCAACATGCGTCAACCAACTTGAGTTACTAGGCGTTTCGTAATAGTTTGCGAGTACCCGCGGCACTAACCACCGAGGGCTTTTTCTAGCTTTATGACTGCCGGAACCCTATGGGTGATCTGCCACTGCCTTGCGGTGGTGGTGTTCTTCAACCGGTATATCGCTGGTCTCATCCTCCGCTTTGTCCGTCACAAGAACTGGGACGAGACGCGAGATGACTTCGAGCCGAACGTCACGGCGATCATTCCGATGTTCAACGAGGGCGTGGCGATCCAAGAGACGCTGCAGAGCCTCCTCGACTCGAACTATCCGGCGGAGAAGCTGACCGTCATTTGCGTCGACGATTGCTCGACGGATGACAGCTACGAGCTCGCTCGCGAGATCGCGAAGAAATCGGGCGGTCGGCTTCGCGTGCTGAAGAACCGCACCAACATGGGCAAGCGCCGCTCGATCATTCGCGCCACGCGCGAAGCGGAGAGCGAGATCATCGTGTCGGTCGACTCCGACGTCGTCGTCGATCGCGACGCCGTGAAGCAGCTCGTTCGCCGCTTCACCGACGATCGCATCGCCGCCGTCGGTGGTTGGGTCGATGTTCGCAACAAGCAGGAGAACTGGCTCACCCGCATGCAGGTGGTGAAGTACTGGTACTCCTACTTCTTCATGAAGAACCTCGAGTGGGGGTTCCGCCGCGTGATGTGCCTTTCGGGCTGCCTCACCGCGTATCGCCGCTCGGTCCTCATCGAGCTCGAGCCTGTCCTCGAGAACCGCGAAGTGCTCGGAGTGCCCATCAAGTACGGCGAGGATCGCTTCCTCACCCGCCAGATCGTCAAGGCGGGTTACCTGACCACGATGACGCTCGAGGCGCGCTGCCGCACGTTCGTGCCGTCGACGCTGTCGGGCTACTTCTCGCAGCAGCTGCGGTGGCGCCGCTCCAACATCGTCGACTACGCGGGCGGCATGAGCCACGTGTGGCGCCTGAACCCGGTCCTGGCGATCCACTTCTTCTCGCTGTTCGTGCTCCTGCTCATCTATCCGATCGCGATCGTTCGCGCGCTGATGTCGTTCAAGTTCTTCCCCGGCCTCATGACGGTCGCGATGTTCAGCGTCATCTTCGGCTGCCTCTATCGCTTCCGCACGCGCAAGAAGCCGGCGGAGGAGCGCGTCGGCATCCTCGCGTTCCTCCCGCTGACCGTGCTCATGCCGGTCACGTACGCGCTGCTCACGCCGCTCGCGCTGTTCACGCTGGACACGTCGAGCTGGGAGACGCGCAACCACGAGGAGCCCGTCGAGAAGGATGCCGAGGAGCCCGTCACGGTTCCTGGTGCAATCCCGGAGGCGATGATCGAGCTCGTCTCGGAGCCGGTCATGATCGCAGAGGCGATCACGGCTACGGGCAGACTTCGTCGCGCACAATCTGCTGCACAACTTCCCGCGGCTTAGTGGTAGACAGCGCGGATGGTCGATCTCGGCTCCCGGCCCGCGGCGAATCCTCCCAAGAGCAAGTTCTGGGGTGCGGTGCAGCCGCAGATCGTCAAGATCTACAAGGTGGCCGGTCTCGTCGCGCTGACCGCGATCCTCATCGGGTTGATCGGCTTTCTCGTCGTCAACGTCTTCTACTTCTTCGACCACACGTGGGTGCGCCCGGTCGTGTTGTCGCCGACGCACCAGAAGGTCGTCGAGTCATCGACGCAGCTGGCGGACGCCAAGCTGCGCAATAGCCAGCTCGAGACCGAGAAGGTCGAGATCGAAGCGAGCCTCGCCGAGATCGAGCGCACGGTCGCCTCTGTGGACAAGCTCCTCGCCGACGCACCGCAGAACCCGGACTGGGACACGAAGGCCACGCTCGAGAAGCTTCGTCTCGAGAAGGAGAACGCGCTCGGCGGCAAGGCCGCGCTCGCACAGCGTCAGGACAGCTTGAAGCTGCGCAAGGCGGATCAAGAAGCGGTCGTGAAGCGCCTCGAGGCCGCGCCGTATCTGCGCGCCGTGAATCAGAAGGTCGTGCTCGCGTTCGTGCCGTACCAGAACCTTCGCAACGTGAAGCTCGGAACGAAGCTCTACGCGTGCTCGTGGGGCCTCGTCGCGTGTAGCAATGTCGGCAAGGTGACCGCGGTCCTCGACGGCGAGGTGACCGAGATGCACCCGCACGACGAGAGCATCCAGCGCGGTGTCATGGTGGAGATCGACGTCTCCTCTTCCGCGGCCGGCGAGAGCGTGCTGTTCGCGGGCTCGAAGCCTCTATGGTTGTTCTAAGGCGCCTTGTCGGAGCCTGAGCTTCGCGAGCGCCGTCGTCAGGCGTTCCTCGCCGAGGCGATCGAGGTCCTGAATCGATCGCTCGACTACCAGCAAACGCTGGTCGCCCTCGCCTGGATCATCGTGCCGACGATCGCCGATTGGTGCGCGATCGACATGCTCGAGGATGGCACGCTGCGCCGCCTCGCCGCCGCGCACGTGGATCCCGCACAGGTCCAGCTCGTGAAGGAGCTCGAGGACCACGGCGTCCCGGAGCGCACGGCACAGCTCGCGGTGATCTCGTCCGGCAAGCCGAGCCTCGTGCAGGTCACGCCCGAGATGCTCGACACGAGCGACCTCTCCGACGACCAGGCCGCCCGCGTCCGCGCGCTCGGTCTTCGCTCGTACCTCGTGGTGCCACTGCATCGAGGTGCAGAGAGCGCCGGAACGATCACGCTCGCGACCGCGGAGTCGGGCCGCATCTTCGACGATACGGACGTCGCGCTCGCAGTACATCTCGCGGATCGCGCGTCGGTCGCGATCCAACACGCGCATCTCTATCGCCAACTCGAGCGTGCGCTCGTCGCGTCGGGTGAAGAGCGCGAACGTCTCGCGCAGCTGATCGAGCACGCACCGCTCTCGATCGGCATCGTGCGCGGTCCGGAGCTGGCCGTGGAGATGGCGAACGCGGCGTTCCTGCGGATGTACGGCGGGCGCAACGTGATCGGCGTTCCTGCGCGCGTGTTCGATCCAGAAGGCGAGCGCATTCGCGTCGTCGAGCACATGTTCCAGAGCGGCGAGATGACGCGAGAGACAGCGCGCCCGATCGCGTTCGACTGGTCGGGCACCGGCATCGTCGAGACGCGGTACCTCGACATCACGCGCGCTCCGCTCCGCGACGCGACCGGCAAGGTCGATGCGGTCGTCACGTTCGCCATCGATGTCAGCGAGCAAGTGCACGCGCGCCGCCGCATCGAGGAAGCGAAGCAACAAGCAGAGCTCGCGAACCGCGCGAAGGACGAGTTCCTCGCGATGCTCGGCCACGAGCTGCGCAATCCGCTCGCGCCGATTCTCACCGCGCTCGAGCTGATGGAGCTGCGCGCGCCCGAGCAGTTCGAGCGCGAGCGGGCGGTGATCCAGCGGCAAGTGCATCACGTGATCCGCCTCGTCGACGATCTGCTCGACATCTCGCGCATCACCCGCGGTGGCGTGGAGCTGCACCGCGAGAGCGTGGATCTCGCGGACGTGATCACGAAAGCGATCGAGCAAGCGAGCCCGCTCCTCGAGGAGAAGAAGCACGAGCTCGTGATGACGGCTGCACCGGGCATCATCGTCGACGGCGATCCGGTGCGCCTCGCGCAGATCGTCTCGAACCTCGTCACGAACGCCGCGAAGTACACGAAGAGCGGCGGCACGATCGCGGTGACTCTCGAGCGCGACGATGGCAACGCGATCATCCGCGTGCGCGACAACGGCATCGGCATCGCGCCCGACGTGCTGCCGAAGGTGTTCGAGACGTTCTATCAAGTGCGTCAGTCGATCGATCGCGCGCGCGGCGGGCTCGGCCTCGGGCTCGCGATCGTGCGGAGCCTCGCGCGAGTGCACGGCGGTGACGTCACCGCGACGAGCGACGGCATTGGACATGGCAGCGAGTTCGTGATCACGCTGCCCGCGCTCGACGGTTTCACGGTGCGAGCGACCGGAACTCCCGTGGCGGGTTCGCATCCGCTGCGCCCCGAGAAGCTGCTGCTCGTCGATGACAACCAGGATGCGATCGCGCTCCTCGCCGAGGCGCTGACAGCTCGCGGGTTTCAAACGTTCGTCGCACACGACGCGCCATCGGCGCTCGCCCTCGCCGACTCGGTGTTGCCGCAGATCGCGCTGCTCGACATCGGCCTTCCCGTGATGGACGGGTACGAGCTCGGACGTCGACTTCACGAGCTCCACGCGAACGTGCAGCTCGTGGCGATCACGGGGTACGGACAGCCGAACGACTTCGCGCGATCGAAGGCCGCGGGCTTCGCGGCACACCTCGTGAAGCCGATCGCGCTCGAGGACGTCCTCGCGGTGATCGAGACCCTCGTCGCGGCGGCTCGCACGGCGGCCCTGCCGCCACCCTAGTCACTTCGCAGAAGTTCATGGAGTCGCTTGCATAAGCGAACCTCGGAACCGACCAACAACTGTTCGAGATCCTTCGCTACCCCACGAGAGATGCGTTGGGGTAGCCGCCGAAAGTAGATCAAACCACTGCGGATCTCGTCGACGGTTTGCGTTTACCATGGTGGCGGTTGGTTTCGGAGCATCGCGCGTAGCGCGGTGGGGTCGCAGGGCCGTGGTTTCGCTGGAGGTAAGCGAGCGATGAGCGAAGAAAAAACGCGGGTCGGACATACGCCTGACAACAACGGAGTAGGCCCTGTGCGGCAAGCGAACGGTGAAGCGTCGCTCCGTCCAGCAGAAGGCAGTGGCTCCATCCGTCCTCCGGACGAGCCCACCATCCAAGGTCAGCAGCCCGTGATCCCGAAGGGACCGAAGACGCTCCACGGAATCGTCGACCGCAGTCGCACTCCCAGTGGGCCCGTGAAGTCGCCGACCGACGCGACGGTGGTGCTCGGAAACGCGGGTGCACCGAACACGTATCCGCAAGGCACGCCGCAGCCGGGACCGCCGGTGGTCGCGCCGCCGACGGCGAACACCGTGCAACGCGGTCCGAGCACGACCGACAACACCGAAGAGAGCGGGCTTCTCCCGCGCACGGGCAAGAGCGCGTGGGACACGTTCGACGGTGCGTCGACGGGTGTGCACGCAGCGACAGCGGCGCCGCATCCGGGCGTTCGCATCAACCAGTACGAGATCATCAAGCTGCTCGGCGAAGGCGGCATGGGCAGCGTGTTCCTCGCGCGTGATCTTCGCCTCGGTCGTCGCGTCGCGATCAAGTTCCTCCAATCGAACCAGCCCGAGCTCACGTCGCGCTTCCTCGTCGAGGCGCGCACCACCGCGCGCTGCCAGCACGACAACATCGTCGTGATCTACGAAGTCGGCGAGCACAACGGGGCGCCGTACATCGTTCTCGAGTACCTGAACGGCAAGCCGCTCACCGAGTACACGCAGAACGCCCAGAAGCTGCCGTACGCCAAAGCCGTCGAGATCATGACGTCGATCTTGAAGGCGCTGCAGTGCGCACACGAGCACGGCATCGTTCACCGCGATCTCAAGCCCGACAACATCTTCATGCAGGAGTCGGGAAACCTGAAGGTGCTCGACTTCGGCATCGCCAAGGTCCTCCAGCAGGGCGTCGGTGACGAAGCGCAGAAGATGTCGGGCGGCATTCGCATGCCGAGCCCGCTCGAGCTCGCGACGGGTACGAACACGAGCCTCACGCGTGTCGGCACCATCATGGGCACGCTCAAGTACATGTCCCCCGAGCAGTGGGGCATCGGCATCGAGATCGATCACCTGACGGACATCTGGGCGTGCGGCGTGCTCTTGCACCGCATGATCTGCGGTCGCCACCCGCTGCATCCGCTCGACGGCAACCAGCTCGTCGTCACCGCGATGCTCGAGCTGCCGATGCCATCGATGCAGGAAGCCGCGCCGCCGGACGTGCCGCGCGAGCTGATCCAGATCGTCGACCGCTGCCTCCTCAAGGACAAGGCGCTGCGCTGGCAGTCCGCGCAAGAGCTGCTCGTGGCGCTCGCGCCGTTCCTCCCCGGCCAGCGGATCGGCAACACGCTCCAGCTCCAGATCGACGAGAGCCCGTACGCGGGCCTGTCGTCGTTCCAGGAGAATGACTCCGCGAAGTTCTTCGGTCGCAACAAAGAGATCGCGGCGATGGTCACGCGCATCCGCGATCGGCCGCTCATGGCCGTCGTCGGTCCGTCGGGTATCGGCAAGTCGTCGTTCGTTCGCGCCGGTCTGGTTCCCGCGCTGAAGCGCTCCGGCGAGCAGTGGGAGACGATCGTGTTGCGCCCGGGCCGCAAGCCGCTCGAAGCGCTCGGCGCGGTCATCTCGCCGATGGTCGCCACGGCGGCGAACCTCGCCGACGAGATGGACGAGCAGAAGAAGCTCGTCGAGACGCTGCGCCGCGAGCCGGGTCACCTCGGTCACGTGCTGCGTGGACGCGCGCGCCGCGACAACCGCCGCTTGCTGTTGTTCGTGGACCAGTTCGAGGAGCTCTTCACGCAGACGACGGATCCCGTCGAGCGCGCCGCGTTCATGGCGTCGCTCTCGGCGGTCGCCGACGACGCGACGAGCCCGCTGCGCGTGGTGATCTCGATCCGCGCCGACTTCCTCGATCGCGTCGCGGAGGATCCGCAGTTCCTGAACGAGCTCACGCAGGGCTTGTTCTTCCTCGGAGCGATGAGCCGCGAGGGTCTGCGCGAAGCGATCACGCATCCCGCCGAGATGGCCGGCTTCGAGTTCGAGCTGCCCGCCACCGTCGACGACATGCTCGATCACCTCGAGACCACGCCGGGTGCGCTGCCGCTGCTCCAGTTCGCAGCGTCGAAGATGTGGGACGCGCGCGACAAGAGCCGCAAGAAGCTCACGCACTCTGCGTACACGCAGATGGGCGGCGTCGCGGGGGCGCTCGCGAGCCACGCGGATCGCGTGGTTCACGATCTCGGTCAGAAGCAGGCGCTCGCACGCGCGATCCTCTTGCGTCTCGTGACGCCGGAGCGCACGCGCGCGATCGTTCCGCTCGCGGAGCTCCGCGAGCTGTCGCGCGAGGTCGGCGAGGTGCAGCGCTTGATCGATCAGATGGTCGATGCGCGCTTGCTCGTCGTGCAGACGCTCGAGGGCGGCAAGGGCTCGACCGTCGAGATCGTCCACGAGTCGCTCGTGAACAACTGGCCCACGCTGCGCCGTTGGCTCGACGAAAACCAGGACGATGCTGCGCTGATCGATCAGCTGCGTACCGCTGCGCGCCAGTGGGGCAGCAAGAACCGCGACTCGGGCCTTCTGTGGCGCGGTGAGATGGCCGACGAGGCCAAGAAGTTCAAGAAGCGCTACAAGGGTCCGCTCTCCGACGTGGAGCGCGCCTTCCTCGACGAGGTCGTGAACTTCGAGATCGCGGCCGCTCGCAAGAAGCGCACGGCGGTCGTCGCTGGGTTCGTGATCCTCTCGGGCATCGTCGTCGCGACGATGGTGTTCCTCGTGATGATCCAGCAATCGCGCAAGGAAGCGCGTCGTCAGGCCAACGCCGCTGTCCTCGCGAAGAACGAGGCCGAGACGCAACGCGGCGAGGCCGAAACAGCAAAGGTGAAGGCCGAGAAGGCGCTCGCCGATGTCGTGAAGAAGGAAGCGGAGCGCGCGAGGGCCGAGCAGGAGAAGGAGGTCGTCGTGCAAGAGAAGCAGGTCGTGGACACGAAGCTCGTCGGCGCCGAAGAAGACCTCGCCAAGAAGAACAAGCAGCTCGAAGAAGCGCTGAAGATCGCCCAAGCCAACGCGAAGCGGGCGCAGGACGAAGCAGAGAAGGCAGAAGCGGCCAAGCAGATCGCCGAAGCCGAGCGCAAGAAGGCGGAGAGCCTCGCCGCGAGCGAAAAGAAGCGCCGCGAGGACATGGAGAAGCAGGTCGGCAAGACGATCGAAGTCTTGAACTAGCGACTGACACGGTTTGTTTTTCGTCGGCGGCGGGGGCCGCCGTTTTCACTGTCGGGGAACCAATTTCATGATCAAGGCCACACTCCTGGGGCTCGGGCTCGTTCTGTGCTCGACCGTCGCGTCCGCTCAACCAAAGCCAAAGGACAAGGCGCCTGCACCGGCACCGACGCCAACGCCCATTCCCAAGCCGGACACACCGAAGCCGCCCGACGAGAAGGCCGGGTCCAACGAGTCGCTCCAGCACGGTGCGCAAGAAGAGCGTCCGTGGGCGGTGGGCGTCTCGCAGGAGCGCCAGGCGATGGCGCTGAAGTACTTCCACGCGGGAAACAAAGAGCTCAACAACGGTCTCTTCGATAACGCGATCAAGCAGTATCGACTCGCACTCAAGGAGTGGGAGCACCCGGCGATCTACTACAACCTCGCGCTCGCGCTGCTCAAGCTCGACCAGCCGCTCGAGGTCTACGACTCGCTCCAGCTCGCGATCAAGTACGGCCCTGCCCCCCTCGAAGCCGACAAGTACGAGCACGCGCAGGAGTACATCCTCCTCGTCTCGCAACAGATCGCGAACGTCGAAGTGACGTGCAAGAAGCCGGGCGCGAAGGTCTCGCTCGACGGCAAAGAGGTGTTCACGGTCGCCGCGGACGGCACCGGCGGTTTCCACAAGCAGCGCGTCCGTATCGGTCGCCACACGTTCATCGCCGAGAAGCCGGGCGTCAACGTCGAGGCCGAGGCGTCGTTCATCGGCCCCGGTGAAACGTTCCGCATCGAGCTGAACCTCTACTCCGCCGAGGAGCTGACGCGCACCAAGCGTCGCTGGAACGCGAAGTGGATGCCGTACGCGGTGCTCGGCGGCGCCGTAGCCGTCGGCGCCTTCGGCGCGCTGATGCAGGTGTCGGCGAGCTCGAGCTACGACGAGTTCGACGCGAAGGTCGCGCGCTGCAACACCGACTCGATGGGCATGGGCTGCGCGCAGAGCGAAGTGGTCGCGCTGCGTGACTCGGGCGACACCAAGAAGACGCTCGGCTACGTCGGCTACGGCGTGGCAGGTGCGGCGGTCGTCGCGGGTCTGACGCTGCTCTATCTCAACCGCGAGACCACGTATCAGATCACCGCGGACGAATACAAAAAGGAGCTCCGTGCGAAGGGCAGAGATACGCGCACGGCAGTTCAGTTCACTCCCATGATCGCACCCGACGCTGCGGGCGCGATGATCCACGGCAGCTTCTAGGAGCCTCGACTCATGCTTTCGACATTTCGTACCCTCGCGCTCGGCGCGCTGCTCCTAGCTGGATGTGCCACCGAGGCGACCAGCGTGTTCTGCCCCACGACGGGCATCGTCTGTCCCGACGGAACGGTCTGCGCAGCCGCGCAGCCGGTGTGCCTCGCGACGAGCTGTGGCAACGGTGTCCTCGACCCGGGCGAGCAGTGCGACGACGGCAACATCATCGATGGCGATCGCTGCTCGGCGCTGTGCCGCGTCGAGGAGTGCGGCAACAACGTCATCGACCAGTCGGCCGGTGAAGAGTGCGACGACAACAACACGATCGGCGGCGATGGCTGCTCGGCGAACTGTCGTCGCGAGAGCTGCGGTAACGGTATCACTGACGTCGGTGAAGAGTGTGACGACGGCAACCTGGCCAACCAGGACGGTTGCACCGGCACGCCGATCGAGATCAGCGACGGCATGGGCGGAACGAAGCGCAGCCCCGAGCCGTGCATGTCGCGCGAGGTCTGCGGCAACGGCATCGTCGACTTCCAGGTCGGCGAGGTCTGCGACGATGGCAACACGGTCAGCGGCGACGGCTGCAACTCCGACTGCCGCTCTGGCGAAGGCTGCGGTAACGGCATCGTCGACCCGGGCGAGGAGTGCGACGACGGCGACAACGACAACAACGATCGCTGCCGTAACGATTGCAAGATCGCGATCTGCGGTGACGGCATCGTCGAGAGCACCGGCAACCGCGAGCAGTGCGATGGCGGCGATCCGAACAACCCGGGTCCCGTCGAGACGGCGAACTGCAACATCGACTGCACGATTCGCGTCTGCGGCGACGGCAAGGTGAACACCACCGGCGGCGAGCAGTGCGACCATGGCGCCGGGCAAAACGCGAACAACCGCGATTGCCGCGCGGACTGCCAGAACAACATCTGCACCGACGGGTTCCAGAACACGCTCGGACCGCTGCACATCGAGGCGTGCGACGACGGCGATCAGGACAACTTCAACGAGTGCAACAACGCATGTCAGTCGGCGTCGTGCGGAAACATGACGATCGAGAACGGCGAGATGTGCGATGACGGCAACGACATCAACACCGACGCGTGCATCGAGTGCGCGGCGGCTCGCTGCGGCGACGGCTTCACGCGCGACGACCCGGGCAGCACCGAACAGTGCGACGACGGCAACCTCACCAACGGCGACGGCTGCTCCAGCACGTGTCGCATCGAAGGCTGCGGTAACGGCATCCTCGACCCTGGCGAAGAGTGCGACGACGGTGAGGTCCCCTCGCCGCTTCCGGGCGCCGCGGTGAACCAGAACGCGTGCGTCGGTCAGTGCAAGATCGCACGCTGCGGCGATGGTTTCCTCCGCACGGACATCCCCGGCATCGAGCAATGCGACGACGGCAACACGACGAGCGGTGATGGCTGCTCGAACATGTGCCGCAACGAGGGCTGCGGTAACGGTCAGATCGATCCGGGCGAGCAGTGCGACGGCGGCGAGTTCCCGCCGGTCGGCGGCGACGGCTGCGACGTCAACTGCCAGCTCGAGAACTGCGGCGACGGCATCGTGAACGTCGGCGAAGAGTGCGACGGAAACGGCATGGGCGTGGGTGGCCAGACGGCGACCTGCAACATCGACTGCACGCTCGCGACCTGCGGCGACTTCAAGATCAACACCGCCGCTGGCGAGCAGTGCGACGACGGCCCGATGTTCAACTCCAACGATCGCGACTGCCGCGAGGACTGCAAGAACAACATCTGCACCGACGGGTTCCGCAACGACTTCGGTCCGCTGCGGATCGAAGGCTGCGACGACGGCAACCAGAACAACAACGACGAGTGCTCCAACAGCTGCACCAGCGCGACGTGCGGCAACGGCACGGTCAACCCCGGCGAGGAGTGCGACGACGGCAACTCGAACGATAACGATGCGTGCACCAACCTCTGCAAGCTCAACGTGTGCGGTGACGGCAAGGTCCGCGTGGGCGTCGAGGAGTGCGACACGAACCCGGTGACCATCGGCGGCTTCACGTACAGCTGTTCGCCCGCCGCGGGCGCCGGACCATCGCGTCCGGGCTGCCGCCTCCAGCGCTGCGGTAACGGCATCATCGATCCGGGCGAGACCTGCGATGACGATCTCGTCGCCGCGGGCACGTCGCCGGCCGGCGAGATCCCCTCGGCAAACAGCGGCGACGGTTGCAGCAACAAGTGCCAGGTCGAGTACTGCGGCGACGGCTTCGTGAACAACGTGATCAACGGCGTCGCCACGGAGGAGTGCGACGGCAACGGCAACGGCGTCGGCGGTCAAACCGCGGACTGCAACATCGACTGCACGTCCTCCGTGTGTGGCGATGGCATCACCAACGTGCTCGACGGCGAGCAGTGCGACGACGGCTGCAATGGTGATGGCTGCACGGCCGCCGACAACGGCGACGGCTGCTCGTCGACGTGCAAGTTCGAGCGCTGTGGCAACAGCATCGTCGACCCGGGCGAAGAGTGCGACGCGGGTCCGGCGGGCAACAGCACGTGCCATGGCAGCTCGCACCCGCTAGCGTGCCTCAGCAAGGTGTGCGGTAACGGTCGCGTCGATCAGGGCGAGACCTGCGATCGCAACGACCGTGGCTGCGTCGCGTGTCAGGTCGTCCTCTACTGCGGTGACGGCATCGTCACGGCGGGCATGGGCGAGCAGTGCGAGCCGCCGAACTCGCCGACGTGCAACTACGACTGCACGACGTCGGGCTGCGGTGACGGCAAGGTGAACCCGCAGGCAGGGGAGACGTGCGATGGCGGTGGCGGCATCGGTACGGCGAACAACACGCTCACGTGTGACTCCAACTGCTCGCCGAACGTGTGCGGCGATGGTTTCCACAACCCCATGACCGAGGAGTGCGACGATGGCAACGCGAACGGCTACGACGCCGCGTGCTTGCCGAACTGTGTGGTCAACGACTGCGGTGATGGGTTCGTCAACACGGGTGTCGAGATGTGCGACGACGGCAACACGACGACCGAGACCGCCGCGATGCACTGCACCGGCTACAACACGACGTGCATGTTCTGCGACTCGACCTGCAGCACCCCGCTGTTGTTCGAAGGTCCGCACTGTGGTGACGGCACGTGCTCCAACGGCGAGACCAACGCCACGTGTCCGGTGGATTGCCTCGCGACATGTGGTGACGGCATCGTCGACCTCGGCGAGGTCTGCGACTACGGTGGCGAGCCCGGCGACAACTCGGGTACGGACTGCCCGACGACGCCGGTGACTGGCAACGGTCAGCCGCCGGGCTACGGCCTGTTCTGCATCGGATGCAACTCGTGCACGAGTGTGGTTCCGCTGATTGGCCAGTATTGCGGTGACAACACCTGCAATGGTCCCGAGACCGCGGCGAGCTGCCCGAGTGACTGCTCGACGTGCGGCGACGGTATCGCAACCGGTACCGAGCAGTGCGACGGCGCGGACATCAACGGCGCCACGTGTCCCGCAGGAACGACGGGAACCCCCGTTTGTGTAGCCTGCACACTCAACACGATGGCGCCCAACTGCATCTGAGCGAATTGTGCGGCGCAGCATATTTGCTGCACCGCAACATCGTGGTATAGGGCTGCACCTATGCAGCTCTCGTCGCTCAAGATCATCGTCACCGGTGCCGCCCAAGGAATGGGCGCGCACTTCGCTCGCCGCCTCGCCGAGGCCGGTGCACAGGTCGCCGCTGGCGATGTTCTCGAGGAGGGCCTCGCCCAACTCGCGGAGTCGACGCGCGGCCTCCCCGGCAAGGTGCACACGAAGAAGCTCGACGTGTCGAGCGAGGCGGACGTCGGCGCGTTCGTCGACTGGGCGTACGGCGCGATGGGCGGGCTCAACGGCCTCATCAACAACGCGGGCATCCTCCGCGATGGCCTGCTCGTGAAGAAGGACAGGACGACGGGCGAGGTGTCCAAGCTCGGTCGCGACAAGTGGGACGCCGTGATCGGCGTGAACCTCACGGGCGCGACCATGATGGTGCGCGATGTCGTGGCGAAGATGGCGTCGGCGGAGCAGAAGCCGGGCGTGATCGTGAACATGTCGTCGATCGCGCGCCACGGTAACCGCGGTCAGTCGAACTACGTGTCGGCCAAGGCGGCGCTCGCGGCGAACACGCTGACGTGGTCGCGCGAGTTCGGTGCGTTCGGCATTCGCGTCGGCGCGGTGGCGCCCGGCATGATCGAGACGCCGATGACCCAGGGCATGAACCAGAAGGCGCGCGACGCGCTGGTGGCGAACATCCCGGTGGGCCGCATCGGCGTGCCCGAGGACATCTGGGTCGCCGTGAAGTTCGTCCTCGAGTGCGACTACTTCAACGGCCGCACGATCGACGTCGACGGCGGCCTCGCGATGTAGCTCGCGATCGGCCGCGCGTCACGACTCATTCGATCGTGAACGCAGCCGTGCCGAGCGACGTGCCATCGGCGGTCTGCACGTCGACCTCCCAGCTCCCCGCGTTGGGGATCGTGCGGCGCGACGAGGTGGACCACTTCTTTCCACCGATCCTCATCGTCGCGGTCCACACTTCTTTTCCATCGCGCTTCCACACGTGCTTCACGCTGCCTTCGGCGTTCTTCACGAGTGACCACACCCAGACGGTGGTGCCCGCCGGGAAGCTGGTCGCTTCACCGACGAGCTCGCGATTCTCGACGCCGGTGCCGGCTTTGACCTCCGCCGAGGCATCACTGGCTGGCTTGGTGTCAGCCGGTGGCTGCGGCGCTTGGTCTTGAGCGACCGCCGTGGTCGAGAGCGACAGAACGAGAGAAAGAGCGAGCGAGTACATAGTCGAATGTTTCATCAGGAAACCCTCCGCGGACCTCAACGCGGAGACGGTACACGCCTATTCGCTAATCGCGCTCGACCAAGCGCGAGAGAGTGCGAATCCCTTCCGAAACACGGTCAGACCATGGTGTTCCCGCGGAGATACGAATGAAGTTGGCAAATCTCTGCCGCGCAGAAAACAGCGGACCGGGAGCGACCACGATGCCCTTGCGCAGCGCCGCCTCGTGCAGCGCGAGCGAGTCCACGCCGGCGGGCAACTCGACCCACAACACGAACCCACCACGCGGAGATGACACGCGAGTTCCGTCGGGGAACTGCAGCGCGATCGCCTCGCGATATCGCTCGACGTTGCCCGCGAGCGCAGATCGTAATCGCCGAAGGTGACGATCGTATCCACCTGATGACAAGAACTCGGCGACGGCCATGGCTGGCAAGGTCGGGCACGCGAGGGACTGGCCGTACTTCAAGCGGACCACGCGATCGTGCCACTTGCCGCCGGCGATCCATCCAACGCGATAGCCGGGCGCGAGCGTCTTCGAGATCGAGCTGACGAGGAGCACGTGGCTGTCCTCGCTCGGCCCCGCGAACGAGCGAAGCGGGCGCGGATGGGAGCCGTCCCATACGAGCTCGCCGTACACATCGTCTTCGATCACCGGGATGTCGAGACGGCGCGTGAGCTTCACGAGTCGCTCGCGTTCGTCGTCGGGCATCACGGAGCCGAGTGGGTTCGATGCGGTCGGCGTGAGCATCACCGCCTGCACGCTCTGCGCGCGCAGCGTCTCCTCGAACGCGGTGACATCGAAGCCCGTGCGCGGATGCGCGGGAATCTCGAGCGCGCGCATGCCGAGGCCCTCGATCGCTTGCAGCACGCCGAAGTACGCCGGTGACTCCACCGCGATCACGTCGCCGGGCTTCGCGACCGCTCGCAGTGCGAGCGAGAGTCCCTCGGTCGCGCCGATCGTGGTGCACAGATCGCTCTCCGTGATCGCCACGCCGTACTCGGCGGATCGACGAGCGATCTGGCGGCGCAGCGTGAGCAACCCGGGCGCGCCTTCGTAGCGAGCACCGACCGTCGTGATCTCGCGCGTGATCTGATGAAGGATCCGATTGAGCGCCGCGATCGGCAGGTACGACGGATCCACGGTCGCGCAGCCGAGCGGCAAGAGCTCCGGATCGCGCATCGCCGAGAGGATCCGCTCGTACGCGTCGCTGACCGTGACCTTCGACGGCGTGAGGCACGTGCGCGGCGCGCGTGGATCGGCGGTCAGCGTTTGCCGCCCGCGAACGAAGTGCCCCGACTTCGGGCGCACCTCGATGAGCCCCGCGTTCTCGAGTCGCAGATAGGCCTCGAGCACGGTGGCCACGCTGACGCTGCGCTCCTGCGCGAGGCGACGAACGGACGGCAGCCGATCACCCGCGCGTAATGCTCCGCGGTCGATGGCTTGTCCGAGCTCGTCGGCGAGGTGCTCGTAGAGAAATCCACCGGCAGCCACCATGCGCGAAAGTGTACTCATCGACTTCCGGAGCGACCAGTACAGATCCAAAACGCGCCAGACAGCACAGCGCGCGTGCCCGCACGGCTGTCGAGACACCGACGCACGGTGTACAGAGATCCGTCGCTTTCTCCTGGAACCCTGCAATCCACGAGGGTTTGCCCACGATCATGTGGGTGTCCGACGATGGTTCGGGGCTTGCTCTACGAAAATCCTGGCATGGACGATCACAGCGCCACCCCTGCACGTTCTGGGAGGTCACTCCTGGAGCGGCTGCTTTCGCCGTTCGCGACGGTGAAGCCAGGCGAGGCGGGGCTGGTCCTGCTCATGACGCTGAACGTGTTTCTGATCCTGTGCGCGTACTACGTCCTCAAGACGACTCGGGAAGGTCTGATCCTCACGGGCGGCATGCTCGGCCTGCGCGGCGACGAGCTCAAGCTCTACGCCGGCGGTGCGATGGCCGTCTTGTTCGCAGCGATCGTCCCCGCCTATGGCGCGCTCGCGAATCGTGTTCCGCGTCTGAAGCTCATCAACGTCTCGTACGCGACCGTCTTTGCGTGTCTGGTCGTGTTCTTCATTCTCGGTACCGCGGGAGTCGGCGTGGGACTCGCGTTCTTCATCTGGCTCGGCCTGGTGAACATGTTCCTCATCGCGCAGTTCTGGTCCTACGCCAACGACATCTATACGGAGGAGCAAGGGAAGCGTCTGTTCGCCATCATCGCGATCGGTGGCTCGCTCGGCGCGATCGTCGGTCCCAAGCTCACCGACTTCGCGGGCACGTACCAGCTGATGCTCGTCGCCGCGGCGATCCTCGCGGCGTGCGTCGTGCTGTTCAACGTCATCGATCGGATCCAGACGCCGCAGTCGCCGCTCGCCGTCGAGAAGGAAGCTCCGATCGGCGGCCCCGGCGGCTTCGAGCTGATCATGCGCGATCGCTACCTCCTGCTCATCGCGCTGATGCTACTCGTCACGAACATCGTCAACACGACGGGTGAGTTCATCCTGTCGAGCGCCGCGGTCGATCACGCGGTGGCCGTGGTTCCCGGAGATGCTGCCGACGCCACGGTGAAGGCCGCGCGACGCGAGATCATCGAGGCGTTCTACGCGGACTTCTTCTTCTGGGTGAACCTCGTTGGCTTCCTGATCCAAGCCTTCGTCGTATCGCGCGTCCTCGCGTGGTTCGGCGTCCGCGCCGCGCTGTTCGTGTTGCCGGTGATCGCGTTCGGTACCTATGGCCTCATCGCCGCCGCCGGTGGCCTCGCGATCACGCGGGTCGCGAAGATCGCCGAGAACTCTACGAACTACTCGCTGATGAACACCGTCCGGCAGGCGCTGTTCCTACCGACGTCGCGCGCTGCAAAGTACAAAGCGAAGGCCGCCATCGATACGTTCTTCGTGCGCTTCGGTGACACCGTCGCGGCTGTTCTCATCGGACTCGCGTTGCACACCTTCGGCATGAGCATCACTGGACTCTCGATCGCGAACCTCGTCCTCGTGGGCGTGTGGATCGCGGTGTCGATCGGCATCGCGCGCCGACACGCCACGCTCGCCCGCGGAGCCGAGGCGTGATCCCCTCGCCCTCCAGCTCCCTGCGCATGAGCGCGGCGAGCACGAGCATGCGCGCGGCTCCGCGAGAGCCGCCGAGCGTGGTCGCGCCCGCGACCGTGCTGTTCCTCGTGATGGTGGCCCACTCGATCCTCGAGACCGCACGCGACGCGCTGTTCCTGACGCGGCTCGGTCCGGATCGACTTGGCTGGGCGTACGTGGCGATCGCGGGCATCGCGCTCGCCGCCGTGATGCTCGTGCGTCGCTTTCGCGGCGTACGCGAAGCGCGCGCGATGCTGCTCGCGTTCCTCGTCATCGCGACCGCGGGGACCACGGTGCTCGCGTTTGCACTGTCGCAGTCGCCGTGGGCCGCGTTCGTGCTGTACGTGTGGACCGGCACGATCGCGACGCTCGTGGTCCCCGCCTTCTGGCTCGTGATCGAGCGCGACGTCCGCATCGGCGACGCGAAGCGCATCCTCGCTGCCATCGCCGCGGGCGGGACCCTCGGCGCACTCGCGGGCTCCGCCATCGCGTCGCTCCTCGGCCAGCTCGTGGAAGCCCGGCACCTCGTCGATGCGGGCGCGATCGCCTTTGGCATCGCCGCGCTTTCGGTGCAGCTCCTGCCCGCGGCGAACAAGCCCGCGCTCGTTCGCGCCGACGCACCCGAGCTCGTCACCCCGGCGCAGCCATCGCCGCGAAGCCGTCGCTACGGGCAACTACTGATCCTCCTCGCGGTCGTCTCGACGGTGACGCTCACCATCGGCGATCTGATGTTCAAGCGATTGCTCGTCGAGCGCTTGCCCGGCGACCAGCTCGCGACGGTGTTCGGCGCGACGTACATGGGGCTCAACATCCTCGCGCTCGTGATCCAGCTCGTCGTCACGCCGCGACTGCTCGATCGCATCGGCGTGGGCAGTGCGCTCGCGGTGCTGCCGTTCCTGGTGCTCGCGACCACGCTCGGCTTCGTGCTCACCGGCGCTGCGGTCGCCGTGTTCGCGCTCAAGCTCGCTGACGGCGGCCTGCGCAACAGCGTCCATCGCGTCGTCAGCGAGATCCTGTTCGTGCCCATGCAGAGCCACGAGCGAGAGAAGGCAAAGCCGCTCGTGGAGGTGTTCGGCCAGCGCGGCGGTCAGGCGCTCGCCGCCGGCATCGTGCTCGCGGTCGCGAACGATGCGAACGCGACGTGGTCCCTCGCGCTCGCCACCACCGCCACCGTCGTGCTGTGGCTCGTCGTCGTGGCGACGATGCGACGCGCGTATGTTCGCCGGTTCCGCGACAAGCTCGACGCGGCGGGCATCCATCGCGAGGTGCGCCTGCCGCTGCTCGACGGCGCGTCGATCGAGTTGCTCGTCGAGACGCTCGCGTCGCCCGACGAGCGAGAGGCGCTCGCGGCGCTCGATCTCCTCGCGGAGCGCGGCGAGCGGATCCCGGCGCTCGTGCTGTATCACCCGAGCGACAGCGTGGTCCGCCACGCGCTATCGCTGCTCGAGGGCGAGCTGCGGCCCGATGTCTCGCGCGTGTTGCATCAGCTCACGGCGCACGCGGATCCGCAGATCCGCGCGGCAGCCCTCGCTGCGTCGAGCCGCACCGGCCTGCACCACGATCAGCTCGTCAGCGCGCTCGGCGATCCCGAGCCGGACGTGCGTGCCGCTGCCGTTGTCGGTCTCTCGCTCATCCGCGCCGCGAAGGGCGTCACGCCTCGCGATGTCGAGGAAGAGCTCGCAGCGCTGCGCGACGGTGACGTCGAGGACCGCATCGCTCTGGCACACGCGATCGCGCGACAACCGCACGATCGCTTCCGCGCCCTGCTGCTCCAGCTCGCGAGCCGCCGCGAGCCCCGCGTGATCCGCGAGGTCCTGCGCGCGTGGGAGCACGCACCGCAGCTCGCCGACGTGGAGCGCTTGCTGAGATTCCTCGAGGACCCGCACGTGCGTGGCGATGCGCGCCGTGTGTTCATCGCCGGCGAGGAGCTGTACCTCGCGCGCCTCCTCGACGCGCTCGACGACCCGCGCACGTCGCTTGGCGTTCGCCGCCACTTGCCGCGCACGATCAGCCGCTTCACCGCGCCCGAGGCAGCGACCACGCTCGTCGCGCGTCTCCCGCGCGAGCCCGACGGCGCGACGCAGTTCAAGATCCTGCGCGCGCTGGGACGCATGCGCGCCGACCGGCCGGACCTCGACATCGACGAAGCCCCCGTCCGCGCATACGCCCGCCGCTCGATCGAAGACGCATCGCGCTACGCGTCGTTGTCCGCGGCCCTCGCGCTGCACCATCCGCGTGCCACGCCGGGACTCGAGCTGTTGCGCGAGCTCCTCGACGAGAAGCGCCTGCACGCCATCGAGCGTGCGTTCCGCGCTTTCGGCATCCTCCATCCGCTCGACGATCTGCGAAGCGTTCACGACGCACTCGTCGGCCGTCACGACGAGCATCGCGGTGCGGCGAGAGAGATCCTCGAGCACCTCGTCTCGCTCGATCTGCGAACCCCGCTGTTTGGCGTTCTCGAGGGCAAGATCGATGACGACGCGCTGCGCGAGGAGTACCCCGCGTATCGCGACGTGCTCGGCGCGTTGCTCGCCGATCCGAGCGACTCGCTTCGTTGCGTGACCGCGCACCACGTCGCGGAGCTGCAGCTCGTCGAGCTTCGCGACGAGCTCGTGCGCCTCAAGCCGATGACCGAATCCACCCTCGTCACCTCTGCCTTCGAGCAGGCGATCGCGAGGCTGCATGGCTAACGTGCAGACACCCGTCGAGCGCTTGCTCACGCTGCGCCAGTTCCCCGGCTTCGAGGACGCGAGCCTCGAGGAGCTCGCGGTGATCGCACACAACGTCGTCGAGCAGCGGTTCGAGCCCGGCGCCACGATCGTCACGCCATCGCGCTCCGCCCCGCTGCACCTCGTGATCGAAGGAACGCTCGCGAGCGCGTCGGGGCAAACGTGGGGAGCGCACGAGGTCGTCGGCGCGCTCGAAGCGATCGCGCGCCGCCGCACGCGGGAGCCGATCACCGCCGAGACCGAGGCGCGCACGCTGCGCCTCGCCGCGGCTGATTTTCGCGAGATCCTCGACGACAACTACGGCCTCATGTCGAGCGTGCGGCGCTCCCTCGCCCGCGAGCTGATCGCGGATCTCGTGACCGCCCCGCCGCCGCCCATGCGCCTCGGCGCGGAGGACATCGCGCCCTCGCCGCTCGGCATGGTCGACCGGCTGATCGTGCTGCGGCGCTACATGCCGTTCTCCAAGGGCCGCATCGAAGCGCTCGCCGCGCTCGCGCAGGCGTCGGAGGAGATCCGCATGCCGGCGCGCACCACCGTCGGCCGGCAGGACGAGACCGCATCGGCGGTGCTCATCCTCCTCGAAGGCACGGTCCACGCGACGCGCGATGGCGTGTCGTTTGTCCTCGCGCCCGGCCACGCGCCCGGCGCGCTCGAATCGCTCGCCGAGATCCCGTATTCCTCGACGATGTCCACGCTGACGCCGATCCGTGCGCTGCGCTTCCCGAGCGCCGCGCTGTTCGACGTCCTCGAAGATCACACGGACCTCGCGCTCGCGATGGTCGAGTCGCTCGCCGGCGCGCTCGTCGATCGCGGCCGTATCGTGCGCGACACTTCCAGCGACGGGTCGCACGTGAACTGATGCGGGCGCTGCTCTTCCTCGCTGTCCTGTCGACGATCGCGTATGCGGAGCCCGTCGCTGCCGTCGATCCCGACGAGCCTGGCGATCGCGTCGAGGTGGACTCGGCGCCGGCCGCCGCGTTCGATCCGACAGCGCCGGATCCCGACGGCACCGCACCTGCGCCCGACCAGGCGACCGGCATCGCGGTCCCCGAAGAGACGTCGTCGGCGCGCGCCGTCCCGCGAGCGCTGTTGTTCGTGCCGCGCTGGCTGTTCTGGGGCTTCGCGCAACCGTTCCGCGCGGGCGCCTACGTGTACGAGAAGTACAGCTTGCAGCAGCGCGTGAAGGCGACCCTGTTCAACGACGACGGCACGTACGGCGTGTATCCGACGGCGAGCTACACCACGGACTTCGGGTTCAACCTCGGCGCGCGCTTCGTCCACTACGATCTGCTCGGCAAGCAGGAGCGCATCAAGCTGCTCGCGAACTTTGGCGGTCGCTATCAACAAGCGTACGGCGTCGAGCTGCGCAGCGGACAGCGGTTTGGCGATCGCGTGAACGCCACGGTCCAGACGGTCTACGAGAAGCGCCCCGACGAGCGCTTCTTTGGCATCGGCAACGCGAACATGCTCGACGCGGTTCCGTCGATGCTGATCGATCCGTCGCTGGCAGACACCGCGATCTCGTCACGCTTCCGCGAGGATTGGTTCCGCACCATCGTGCGCGTCGAGTCGCGGCTCGCGGGTCCGTTCAGGGTCCGCGTCTCCAGCGCGCTCGCGTACCGCGAGTTCGCCGACTTCAAGGCTCCCGAAGCTGACGACGACGCCGAGGACATCGCGGAGTACAAGCTCGGCATCGAGCAGCGCTTCGACACGCGCAAGCTCGTCGGCTACGACCGCGGCGTCGACAACTTCTACGTCGAGGCGGAGCTGATCTACGACACGCGCCGCCCGAGCACCAAGTACGCACCGCGTGTTCTCGATAGCGCCGGTTGGTACGCCTCGATCCACGGTGGACGCGCCGTCGGTGTCAGCGGCGATCCGACCTCGTTCTATCGCTATGGCGGCGAGGTGCAGACGTACATCGATCTCTACGAGGGCAATCGCACCCTCACGCTGCGCGGGCTGGTCGACGCGATGGCCGGCGGCGACGGGCGCACGGACCAAACGATCTCGTTCATCGATCTGCCGCGCCTCGGCGGCGTCGAGTATCTGCGCGGCTATCCCGAGGGTCGGTTTCGCGACAAGGCGATCGCGCTCGGGACCGCGGAGTACACGTGGGACCTCGGCAACTTCTTCGCGGCGTACGTGTTTGCCGACGTGGGCCGCGCACTGCCGTCGCTCGCCGACATCGCCGAGGGCAGCGCGAGTGACTGGCACCTCGGCTTCGGTGGTGGCGTGCAGGTCCACACGAACAGCAGCTTCTTGATGCGCGGCCAGCTCGCACTCTCGCGCGAGGGAAGCGCGTTCGTGGAGCTCGTCTTCTCGCCAGCGTTCGGTCGCCGCGAGCGCGCGGGGAGGTTCTGATGCGCACTCTGTCGTACGTCGCCGGGATCGCGGTCGCGCTCGCGGCCTGCACACGGCCGCCAGCGGGAACCGTGCGCTACGCGAATGCGCCGCCGGTGTGGCGCGTCTCCGACCGCACGCCGCTCGACAAGATGCCGGCCGAGCGCGAGTACAACCGGTCGCTCTATCAGACGGACGGCTTCGTCGTGCGCCGCGCGACGCGTGCGATGGACATGCAGGATCCCGTTCGCGCCAGAGACGTGAACGCGCTCGACGAGGTCCCCGACTCGACGTGGTTCACCAACCGCATCGGCGTTCGCGACATGTCGATCGAAGAGATCCGTCGCGGCGCCAACATCGATCCGTCGCCGTTCACCAACCTCCCGTGGACGATCACGAGCGCGAAGGTCGGCGGCACCGCGCTCGGCTTCATCTTCGAGGACAGCAAGGGCGACAAGTACCTCCTCAAGGTCGACATGAAGGAGGTGCCGGAGATGGAGACCGGCGCTCACATCGTCGCGCACCGCCTCTTGTGGGCCCTCGGCTTCAACGTGCCGCAGGACTACGTCGGCTACATCGATCCGAAGAGCATCCTCGTCGACAAGAAGGCGTCCAAGAAGGATCCACTCGGCAACAAGACGCCGCTGACGCCGTCGGAGGTGCTCGAGTCGCTCCAGCTCGCGTATCACCGCGAGGACGGGCAGCTCCGCGTGCTGGCGAGTCGCTACCTGTCCGGCATTCCGATCGGTCCGTACGCGCGCGAAGGAACGCGGCCCGACGATCCCAACGATCGCATCCCGCACGAGCACCGCCGCAGCCTGCGGGGGCAAGCGGCGATCTTCTCGTGGTTCAACCACACCGACATGCAAGAGGACAACACGCTCGACGCGTTCGTCCGCTACCCGGGTCCCGACGGGAAACCCACGGATCGCGGACACGTCGTTCACTACTTGATCGACTTCGGAAAAGCGTTCGGCGTGATGGGCTACGTCAACAGCTGGAAGACCGTCGGCTACACGTATCGCGCCGATGTCGGCATGGCGCTGCGTTCGCTGCTCACGCTCGGCCTGTGGAAGCGTCCGTGGGACGGCATCGAGGTGCCGACGTACAAGGGCCTCGGCCTGTTCGAGTCAGATCACTTCGACGCGGGCGCGTGGCGAACGAACAGCCCGTACTGGCCCTACGAGGACGCGGATCGCTTCGACGGCTATTGGGGCGCGAAGCTCGTCATGCGCTTCACGCGCGCGCAGATCGACGCCGCGGTCGCGGAGGCGCTGTACTCGGATCCACGAACCGCGACGTACATCGCCGACACGCTCGTCGCGCGGCAGCGCAAGGTGGGCGCGTACTGGTTCCGCCAGGTGTCGCCGCTCGATCACTTCGCGACGAAGGATTCGCAGCTGTGCTTCGACGATCTCGCGCTCGTCTACGGGCTCGAGTCTCCGCGCGGTCATCGCTATCGCGTCGAGACGTTCGATCGAGACGGCACGGCCCTCGGCGCGACCACGCTGCCTGCATCGGCGACCGCATGCGTCGACGTTCGAGCCGCCGCCGGTGCGGAGAGCTACACGATCGTGAAGCTCGCGGCGCTGCGTAACGCGATCGCGCTGCCACCCGTGCTCGTGCATCTCGCGCGCGATGACGCCGGCGCGATGCGCGTGATCGGCGTTCGCCGAGAGTGATCAGAACACGAACGACATGCCGACCTGCGCGCCCGTCGGCGTCACGGTCGGCGTGACGGTGAGGTTCTTGATGCTCTCCTTCTGCGCGCGATCCTGATAGCGCCCCTCTTGGTAGTAGTAGAATAGCGAGGAGCTGACCGTGCCGAGCAGGCCGCCGATGGCGACGTCGCTCAAGTTGTGCCGGTTGTGAAACACGCGCTCGCCAGCCACCGCCGCGGCGCCGAGGCCGATGCCGGTGTACGTCGCGAGCTCCCACCACGGCAGCTTCGAGTCACCGCGACGCGAGTCGAAGACGTGACCGCGCAAGTAGAGGATCGCGTACGTG
Organism: Pseudomonadota bacterium; assembly: GCA_023428295.1. GTDB lineage: Bacteria > Myxococcota_A > Polyangia > Haliangiales > Haliangiaceae > JABFXX01. Next base: position 13,524 of record JAEYYV010000032.1, on the reverse strand, counting down.
GCGATCGCGAACGCCTGCGTCGAGTGCCCCGACGGAAACGAGCGGCGCGACGAGTCCGAGTTCACGTCTGCGCGCCAATCGGGCCGATGCCGGCCGACGACGGTCTTGATCGCGCCGGTGACGAGGCAGCCCGTCATGAGCGACTCCGCCATGCCCTTCACGTGATACATGCGCGACTCGTCGCCGGACAGCACCATGCCGAGGCCGAGGCCCACGCCGAGACCCGTCACGGCGTAGCCGGGGACCTCCCACGACGCCTTCGACGCGCCGCCCTCGTCATCGCTGAAGAACAGCGGTGTGTCGCGAGGCTTGGCCCACTTGTCGAGGGCGAGGCGACCTGCGAGTGCTCCCCAGAAGAACGGAACTGCGCCACCGTCGACGAGGTAGCTGAGGTCGACGCCGGACCTCCCCTCGGGGCCGATCGGCACCGGATCGAGTGGTAGTTGTTGATGTGGATCTGCCGCAACGGTTCGGACAAAGACGAGACTTGCCAGGACGCAGATCGACAGCTTCATCATCACCCTCGCGGGTCCCTCGCGTACGACGTGTATGCGATGTGACCGACGCCGCAGTGTAGCGAAGGTCGTTCGACCGGGTATCAACTTTTTCGACAGCCCGAACTGTCGGGACGACCTACACAGCGATCTCCGAACTGTACCGATACAGCGCATCTGTGCTGGTCGAGATCGCAGTTTCGTGGCTCTGTACTGATCGACGGATGACGTCACGATGAGGCGCATGCTGGTCCCGACTGCCGAAGATGCACGCGCCGAGGGCTCACGCTTCGAGTGGAAGCTGATCGCGAGCCTCGCTGCGGTGTATGTGATCTGGAGCTCCACGTACCTCGCGATGAAGATCGCGATGCAGGATCTTCCGCCGCTGCTCATGGCGAGCATTCGCTTCGCGTCGGCCGGCCTGGTGCTGCTGACCATCGCCTTGCGTCGAGGCGTGAAGCTGCCCACGGCGCGCGATTGGTTATCGGTCGCGCCCGTCGGGACGCTGCTGTTCGTCGGCGGCAACGGCTTCATCGCGATCGCACAGGGAACGCTTCCGTCCGGGGCGACGGCCGTTGTCGCCGCGATGATGCCGCTGTGGATGGGCGTGCTCGCCGCGCTGAGTGGCGAGAGGCCAACGCGGCGCGAGTGGCTGGCGCTCGTGATCGGCTTCGGCGGCATCATCACGCTCATGGGCGGACCGTCGCTCGCCGGCGATCCGCTGCACATCGTTCTCGCGTTGCTCGCGCCGGCGGCGTGGGCCCTCGGCTCGATCATCGCGCGTCGCTTGAATAGCTCGGCGACCAAGGACGTGTTCATGCTGTCCGCGATGGAGATGATCACGGGCGGCATCGCGCTGTTCGTGATCGGCGTGTTGCGGGGCGAAGGGATCCCCGATCACGTGAGCGCGTCGTCGTGGATCTCGCTCGCGTACCTGTGGCTGTTCGGATCGCTCGTCGCGTTCACCGCCTACAGCTGGCTCTTGCGCAACACGCGTCCCGTGGTCGCCACGAGCTACGCGTACGTGAACCCCAGCCTCGCGGTCGTACTCGGTGCAGCGCTCGGCGGCGAACCGCTCGGTGTCACGACGATCCTCGCCAACCTCTTGATGGTCGTCGCGATTTACCTCGCGCTGTCGAAGACGCGCGTGGCCGCACAGCGAGCGTAATCGCACTCACCGCTCTCTCACTCGGCGAGGCACACGGGAGCAAACGGATCCCCCGTACAACCGACCGATGCACCTCGCCGTCGACGGGCGCCCGCGTGTGTTGGCATTCGTGCGCGCATGGGACCCTGCAACACTTCCTCCTCGCGAGCTGAGCTCGATCCGCGCGCAGCTTCGTGGCCTGGGGGCGACCATGATCATCACGTCCGATGCGGGCACGTGGTCGTTCTCGCCCGACGACGATCTCGAGCGCTGGAGGGCGAGCGAGCGCGACCGCGGTGGAGATGCCCTGTTCGTCCTCGACGGCGACGGCAAGGTTCGCTTCTCGCATCGCGTGGAGGGCGAGCTCGAGACCTCGCTCGCGAGCGCCCTCGCTGCTGCCGGTGAAGCGCTGCTCGCGAAGCCTCCCGTCACGCGCATGATGTTCGATCGTCGAGAGTGGGCGATCGCGAGTCTATGTACCGGCTTCGCGCTCGCACTTCTCGGCTGCAAGGGACGCAAGGAAGCGCCACCCGTCGAGCCCGTCGCCCCCAAGGCGCCGCTGCCGATGGAGTACGACATCGTGCTGGACGTGAACGGCGTGGACCGGAAGCTCCGCGTCGATCCGCGCGTGTCTCTTCTCGATGCGCTGCGCGAGCGGTTGGATCTCCCGGGCACCAAGAAAGGCTGCGATGCGGGCCAGTGTGGCGCATGCACCGTGCATCTCGACGGTGCGCGCGTGAACTCGTGCCTGCAGCTCGCCGTCGCCGTGCAGGGACGCAAGGTCACCACGATCGAAGGGCTCGCGCGCGGACAGGAGCTGCATCCGGTGCAGGAAGCGTTCATCGAGCACGATGGCTTCCAGTGCGGCTACTGCACGCCCGGGCAGATCATGTCGGCGGTCGCGTTGCTCGCCGAGCGACACGCGGTGACCGACGACGATCTCCGCGAGCAGATGAGCGGCAACATCTGTCGCTGCGGCGCGTACCCCAACATCATCGCTGCGGTGCGCGCTGCGGCGAAGGCGGTGTGAGATGCATCCATTCACGTACACGCGCGCGACAGACGAAGCCGGCGCTGTCTCGTCGGGCAGCGCAGCGACGACGAGCTTTCTCGCCGGTGGCACCACACTCGTCGATCTCATGCGACTCGAGGTGATGCGGCCGAGTGCGGTGGTGGACCTCGGGGGACTCGCACTCGCGCAGATCGAGGAGTCCTCCGACGGCAGCGTGAAGATCGGCGCGCTCGTGACGAACAGCGCGCTCGCCTATCACGCGGCGATCGTGAAGGGCTTCCCCGTGCTGAGCCAAGCGATTCTCGCCGGGGCCTCGCCGCAAGTTCGCAACGTGGCCACGACGGGCGGCAACCTCTTGCAGCGCACGCGCTGTCCGTACTTTCGCGATCCGCAGATCACGTCGTGCAACAAGCGCGCGCCCGGCTCGGGCTGCGCGGCGATCGGTGGCGTGACGCGCTCGCATGCGGTGCTCGGTACGAGCGACAAGTGCATCGCGACGCATCCCTCGGACATGGCGGTCGCGCTCGTCGCGCTCGACGCGGTGGTGCACGTTCGCGGCGCGCACGGCACGAGGACGATCGCGGTCTCCGAGCTCCACGAGCTCCCCGGCCAGCATCCCGAGAAGGAGACGGTGCTCGCGCCCGGCGAGCTGATCACGCACGTGGAGCTTCCGGCGACACCGTTCGCGAAGACGTCTCGCTACGTGAAGGTACGCGACCGCGCGTCGTTCGCGTTTGCGCTCGCTTCTGCGGCCGTGGCCGTGCAGCTCGAGGGAACCGCGATCGGCACGGTGCGGATCGCGCTCGGCGGCGTGGGCACCAAGCCGTGGCGCGCGCGAGAAGCCGAGGAGATGCTCGTCGGCAAGCAGCGCGATCGCACGCTGTTCACCGCCGCCGCGCGACGCGCGCTCGTCTCCGCGACGCCGCAAGAGGGCAACAAGTTCAAGATCGAGCTCGCGCAACGGACCATCGTCCGCGCACTCGAGGAAGTCACGGGAGGTGGCGCGTGAGCTCCATCGGCAAGCCGATCGATCGCGTCGATGCTCGCAAGAAGGTCACCGGCACCGCGACGTATGCCGCGGAGGTCGAGGTCGCCAACATCGCGTACGCCGTCCTCCTCGGAAGTGCTGTCGCGAATGGTCGCGTGTCCAAGATCGACCGCGCTGCCGCGGAGCGAGCGTTGGGCGTGCTCGCGGTGATCACGCACGACAACGCGCCGAGGCTTCCGGGCCTCGATACCAAGAACAACCCGAACGACAAGCTGCTCCAGGCGCTGCAGAGCGACAAGATCCTGTACTCGGATCAACCGATCGCCGTGGTCGTCGCCGACTCGCTCGAGCGCGCCCGCCACGCAGCGCGCCTGCTCGACGTCACGTACGCGCCCGGCACCGCGCCGATCGCCGAGCTGCGCGATGAGAGTGTGATCGGCAACGACCTCTACACGCCGAAGACAGCAGGACCGGGCGGGCCTGCCGATACCACGCGTGGCGACTTCGGGGCTGCGTTCGCTGCGGCTCCGACGAAGATCGAGCACACGTATACGACGCCGATCGAGAACCACAATGCGATGGAGATGCACGCCACGATCGCAGCGTGGCAGGGAAACGATCACCTGACGCTGTACGAGTCGACGCAGGGCGTCTTCAACGTGCGCAATCGCATCGCAACGATCTTCGGCCTCGCCAAGGAGAACGTGCGCGTCATCAATCACTTCGTCGGGGGTGGGTTCGGCAGCAAGGGCAATCCGTGGTCGCACACGCCGATCGCGGTGCTCGCGGCGAAGGTCGTCGCGCGTCCGGTGAAGCTCGTGGTCACGCGACAGCAGATGCAGTCGATCGTCGGACATCGCCCGCTCACGCGGCAGCGAGTCGCGCTCGCGTGCGACGCCAAGGGCAAGCTGATGGCGCTCCGCCACGAGGTCCTCGCCGAGACATCGCGCTTCGACGAGTTCGTCGAGGCAGCCGCCGTCGGCGCGCGCATGAGCTACTCGTGCCCGAACGTCGTCACCTCGCATCGCTTGGTGCGGCTCGACATCCCCACGCCGACGTTCACGCGCGCGCCCGGTCATGCGAGCGGATCGTTCGCGCTGGAGTCGGCGATGGACGAGCTCGCCTATGCCGCGAAGATCGATCCGCTCGAGCTGCGCATCATCAATCACGCGACGATCGATGAGGGAGAGAACAAGCCGTTCTCCAGCAAGTCGCTGCTCGCGTGTTACTCCAAGGGCGCCGCCGCGTTCCGCTGGGCGAATCGCGCGAAGCAGCCGCGCAGCACGCGCCAACGCAACTGGCTCGTCGGGCAAGGCGTCGCGGGCTGCACGTATCCCGCGCGCCAGTTGCCCGCGTCCGCGGTCGCGACGATACGCCCCGACGGCAGCGTCCTCGTGCAAGCGGGCACGCAGGACATCGGCACGGGCACGTACACGATCATGACGCAGATCGCCGCGGACTCGATCGGGGTGCCATTCGAGGCGGTGACGTTCGAGCTCGGCGACACCGCATATCCCGAGACGCCGCTGTCCGCTGGTTCGTTCACCGCGGCGAGCACGGGCTCCGCGGTGAAGATGACGGGGCTCGAGCTCCGTAAGAAGCTCGTCGAGCTCGCGATCCTCGACAGCAAGTCACCGCTGTTCGGCGCGAAGGTCGACGATGTCGAGGTCACCGACGGCTCGCTGTTCGTGAAGTCGTCGCCGGGAAAGCGCGAGACGTTCGCGCAGCTCGTGGCGCGTGCGAACAAGCCGATCAGCGCCACGTACAGGACGCAGCAGAACGAGAACATGAAGAAGTTCTCGATGCACTCGTTCGGCGTCGCGTTCGCCGAGGTGCACGTCGACGAGGAGCTCGGCATCGTGCGTCTCTCGCGCTTTGTCGGCGCGTACGCGGGAGGTGCGATCCTCAACCCCAAGACGGCGCGTAGCCAGTTCATCGGCGGCGCGATCTGGGGGATCGGGATGGCGCTTCACGAGATCGGTGAACGTGATTTGCGCACGGGACGCATGATGTCGCGCGACCTCGCGGACTATCACGTGCCGGTGAGCGCAGATGTGCCGGAGATCGAAGTTCACATGATCGACGAGGTCGATCCGTACGTGAACGAGCTCGGCGTGAAGGGAATTGGCGAGATCGGGACCACCGGCGCTGCGGCCGCGATCGCGAACGCGGTGTTCCACGCCACGGGCCAACGTGTGCGAGACCTGCCGATACGGCTCGACGACCTGCTCGACGAACCGCGCGCATGAGTTGGGGCATTACGCACCACGTGTCTCGTCGGGCGAGAAGTGGCATCCGGCGCATCCCTTCGCTAGGATCTCGCGATGCTACGCGGACTTCTTTGGCTTCTTGTGACGGGCTCTGCGATCACGACGGCGGCGTGCGGCGGTTCGGAGAAACCAGTCAAGAAGGTGGTCAAGAAGGAGCCCACTGTCGACGCGAAGAAGATCCTCGCGGATGCGCGTGACCTCGCCAAGGGGGGCGATGTCGATGGCGCCGACAAGAAGTACGGGGAAGCGTACGCGGCGAAGAAGTCCTTCGAGGTCCTCCAGGAGCGCGTCGACTTCTTGCTGGGCGCAGGCCAGATCACGCGCGCGCAAGAAGTGGCGAAGGAGTACTACGACTCCAACGCGACCGACGTGAAGGGCTACAACCTCTACGCCGAGACGCTGCTCGCCGGGAACAAAGGGCAAGAAGCGCTCGACGTCGCCGACTCGATGATCTCGTTCAACAACGATGATCCGGCGGCTCACGAGAAGCGCGGCCGCGCGCTGATCATTCTCGAGAAGGATCAGCAGGGCCTCGAGGAGCTGCGCAAGGCCGTCCAGCTCGACAGCACGAGCGCGCAGTATCACGAGTCCCTCGGTATCGCGCTGCACAAGTTCGGCGAGGTCAACGAAGCCGCGCTCGAGTTCCGCGCCGCACTCAAGGCAGCGCCCGACGACGCGGATGCGCACGTGCTGCTCGGCATGGCGCTGCGCGATCAAGATCAGCTCGACGAGGCGCGCCAGTACCTCGACAAGGCGATCGAGCTCGACGAGAACAACGGACGCGCGTACTTCGAGCTCGGTCTCTTGCTCAACAAGCAGGGCAAGCAAGCCGACGCGGAGAGAGCGCTCGCGAGTGCGGTGCAGAAGTCGCCGAGCGAATCGCGCTTCTGGTACGCGTACGGCGAGATCTATCGCGTGCAAGAGCGCTTCGACGACGCGATCGCGGCGTACCGCAAAGCGGTCGACCTCGAGCCGCCGCACCCCAAGGCTGCAGGCAAGCTCGGTCACCTCCTCGTCGAGCGCAAGCAGTACGACGAGGCCGAGCCGATCTTGACCAAGAGCATCGAGCGCGACCCCAAGAACGCGCAGTTGTATTTCCAGCTCGGCAAGGTCTACGCGGCCAAGAAACAGAAACAGGAAGCGATCCAGAGCTACGAGACGTTCTTGAAGCTCGCGCCCAAGAACGACCCGGACGTGAAGCGAGCCAAGGACGCCATCACCGAGCTGAAGCGCCGCGGCTGAATCTGTCGGTCCGGCAGCATCCGCTATCGTTGACAGCTCATCCGTTGAGGGTATAGATCTGTATCCGTTATGACGGATGCCGCGCTGGCCCTCGACGAGGGCGCATCCCTCGCCTCCGAGGGGACATCCGCCCTCGATCTATTGAGGTGGGCGGCGCGGCGTTTCGGCCCGAAGCTGACCTTCGCGACCGGGTTCGGCGCGGAGGGCTGCGTGATCATCGATCTGATCGCGCGCGCGAACCTGCCCGTCGACATCTTCACGCTCGATACGGGCCTGCTGTTTCCCGAGACATACGCGCTGTGGCGCCAGCTGGAGACGACGTACGGCATTACGATCCGTGCGGTGCGCTCGGACCTGACGCTCGAAGCCCAGGCCGCGGCGCACGGGCCGTCGCTATGGGAGCGCGAGGCCGATCGCTGCTGCGAGCTGCGCAAGGTGATTCCGCTCCGTGCGGCGCTCCGGGGCTTCGACGGTTGGATCACCGCGATCCGTCGCGACCAGACGGCCGAGCGCGCCAACGCGAAGCTCGTCGAGCACGATCCGAGGTTCGGCCTCGTCAAAGTCAACCCGCTCGCCGCGTGGACGCACGACGACGTGTGGGCGCACATCTACGCGAACGACGTGCCGACGAATCCGCTGCACGCGCAGGGCTATCCATCGATCGGCTGCGTGCCGTGCACGAGCGTGGTGGCCGCCGGCGAGGATCCGCGCGCCGGGCGCTGGCGCGGCTCGCAGAAGACCGAGTGCGGCTTGCACGCGCCGCTGGTGTCCATCTCGACGAAGGAGAGCTCATGAGCCGCGGCTTCATCTTGTGGTTCACGGGCCTCTCGGGCTCCGGCAAGTCCACGCTCGCGACCGCGGTGGCGTCGGCGCTCGCGCCGCGTGCGATCGAGATCCTCGACGGTGACGAGGTGCGCACGCACTTGTCCAAGGGCCTCTCCTTCTCGCGCGAGGATCGCGACATCAACGTGCATCGCATCGCGTTCGTCGCGCGCCTGCTCGCGTCGCACGGCGTCGGCGTGATCACCGCCGCGATCTCGCCGTATCGCGAGACGCGCGAGGCCGTGCGCGCGCTCGCCGAGGAGAAGGGCATCGCGTTTGTCGAGGTGTTCACGAGCGCGTCGCTCGATGCGCTGATCGAGCGCGATCCCAAAGGGCTCTACGCGAAGGCGCTCGCGGGCGACCTCTTGCACTTCACGGGTATCTCGGATCCGTACGAGTCGCCGCTCTCGCCCGATGTCGTGGCGTACACCGATCGCGAGCCGGTGGAGACCTCGGTCGCGCGCATCGTCGACGAGCTGCGCACGCGTGGCCTCGTCGAGCCGCGCACGATCGAGGTCGAGACCGCTGTCGCGCAGCGCAGTCGAGCGGAGCACAACTGATGCCCTCGCTCTATCCTGCGTTTCTGAAGCTCGACGGGCTTCGCGTCGTTGTCGTCGGCGGCGGTCCTGTCGCCGCGGGCAAGCTCGACGGCCTGCTCGCCGCGGGTGCGTGCGTCGTCGTGATCGCGCCGGCGATCTGCGACGAAATTCGCGCGCGCCGTGAAATCATCTCCGTCAGCCACGACCCATCGCGTGCCGTCTCCGCGCTCGACGTCCCCCGAGGAGCACTGCTCCTCGTCGAGCGTGAGTTCGTCTCTCCCGACCTCGATGGTGCACGATGGGTCGTCGCTGCGGCTCCTTCCGCGATCAACCAGCAGGTCGCCGCCGCGGCAACGGCGCGCGGCCTGTTCGTCAACGCGGTGGATGACACGTCCGCAGCGACGGCGTACCTCGGCGGCGTCGTCCGGCGCGGGGAGATCGAGATCGCGATCTCCACGGGCGGCGCGGCCCCTGCCCTCGCCGGCCTCTTGCGCGAAGCGCTCGACGCGCTGATCCCCGACGACATCGTGAAGTGGGTCGACATCGCCAAGCAAGCGCGCCTCGATTGGAAGCGCGAGCGCGTGCCGATGGCGCAGCGCCGTCCGCGTCTCTTGCAGGCGCTCGTCGACCTGTATCGCGCGCGCGAGGTTCACGCGCGCGTCGATCACGTGGGAGGTCCGTCGTGAGTGGATTCGTTTCGCTCGTCGGCGCGGGTCCCGGCGATCCCGAGCTACTGACGCTGCGCGCGCTCGATCGCTTGAAGCGCGCGGACCTCGTGCTCAACGATGCGCTCGTCCCGGAGATCGTCACCGAGCTCGCCCCCAAGGCCAAGCGGTTCTACGTGGGCAAGCGCGCGGGGCGTCACTCGATCGATCAAGAGGGCATTCACAAGCTGATGGTGATCGCCGCGAAGCGCGGGCAGCGCGTCGTGCGGCTCAAGGCTGGCGATCCGTTCGTCCTCGGTCGCGGCGGCGAGGAAGCGCTGGCCCTCGAGGCAGCCCACGTCGCGTACGAGATCGTACCCGGCGTCAGCAGCGCGCTCGCAGCGCCCGCGCTCGCCGGTATCCCCGTCACGCATCGCGGCCTCGCGACCGGCTTCGCGGTGATCTCGGGACACGCGCACGACGCGTACGTGCCGGTCCTCGACGGCATCGCGCCGCAGTCGCTCACGCTCGTCGTGCTCATGGGAGTGCGCACGCGCGCCGCGATCGCATCGCATCTCGTCGCGCGCGGATGGCGCAGCGACACGCCCGCCGCGATCATTCATGGCGCGAGTCAGCCCGAAGCGATCACGTGGATCGGAGCGCTCGCTGGTCTGGGCGATGCGTCGTTTGCCACGGACCAGCCTGCGGTGATCGTCGTCGGGGATGTTGTCGGTTTGAGCTCGCAGATTCGGGCGCACGCGGTCACCTCCGCGAGCGTCGAGGAGAAGTCGGTATGAGTGCCATCGAAGTGTCTGCCGCGGTCAACGGTCGTCTGGGATTCGCGCGCAAGGAAGACGTGGATCTCTTTGTCGCGAAGCTCGAAGCGTTCGAGCACGGCGAGCTGAACGGCGACGAGTGGCGCACGTTCCGTCTGTTGAACGGCGTGTACGGCCAGCGCCAGGACGGCTATCAGATGGTGCGCGCGAAGTTGCCAGGCGGCTTCGTGACCCCCGCGCAGCTGAGCGCGCTCGCGACGATCGCCGAGAAGCACGCGAACGGCAAAGCGCACGTCACCACGCGCCAGAACGTGCAGTTTCACTTCGTCCCGTCGGCCGACGCCGAGACGGTGCTGAACCTCCTCGCCGACAGCGGCATCACCACGAAAGAGGCGTGCGGTCCGAGCGTCCGCAACTGGACGTGCTGCCCGTTCGCCGGCGTCGCCAAGGACGAGCCGTTCGATCCGTCGCCGTACGTGGAAGCCCTCGCGCGTCACTTGCTGCGCGGCCCGTACTCGTCGAGCTTGCCGCGCAAGCTGAAGCCCTCGATCGGTGGATGCTGCGGCACGGATTGCTCGCAGGTCTTCATCAACGACCTCGGCTTCCTCGCGCGGCGCCGCGGCGACGAGCTCGGCTTTCAAGTCGTCGCGGGTGGCGGCCTCTCCACGCTGCGCCGCAGCGCGATCACCGTCGAGGAGTTCCTCCCGCGCGAGCAGCTCCTCGAAGCGGCGGACGCCGTCGTGCGCGTGTTCCACCGCATCGGCAATCGCCACAACAAGGCGAAGGCGCGCCTCAAGTGGGCCATCGACAAGATCGGCGTCCCCGCCTTCATCGCCGAGTACCGAGCCGAGCGGCAGAAGATCCGCGAGGAAGGCGGCGTGCGCCTCGAGCTGCCCGCGCAACCTGCGCCGCCCGTGCGCCGCCCGCTCCTCGCGCAGGTCACCGAGTTCGAGCCTGGCTACGCCGAGTGGGCCGAGCACAACGTGCGCCCGCAGAAGCAGAGCGGCTTCTCGTCGGTCGTGATCCGCCTCGTCCTCGGCGACATCAAGCCCGAGCAGCTTCGCGCGCTCGCGCAGCTCGTGGTGCAGTTCGGAGAAGGCGAGCTCCGCACGAGCAACGAGCAGAACCTCGTGCTGCGCTACGTGCCCGACGCACGCCTCCCCGCGCTGCACCGCGAGCTCGTCCGCGCGGGCCTCGCGCTCGGCGGCGCCAACACGCTCTCCGACGTGACGAGCTGCCCCGGTGCATCGAGCTGCAAGATCGCCGTCACCAACTCGCGCGGCCTCGGTGGTCACCTCACCGATCACCTCGAGGCCCTCCTCGAGCGGCGCCCCGATCTGCGCACGACCTCGCGCGGTCTCGACGTGAAGATCAGCGGCTGCCCGCACGGCTGCGGCCAGCACTACATCGCCGGCATCGGGTTCCAGGGCGGCATGCGCAAGGTCGCCGGTCGCCCCGCGCCGCAGTACCTCATCTACGTGGGCGGCGGCATCACGGCGACGAAGGCCGAGTTCGGGCGCCTGATCGGCAAGGTGCCCGCTCGTCGCGCAGGCGCGGCGCTCGAGCGCTTGCTCGACTTCTACGTCGCAGAAGGCGGCACGGGTCCGGCGTTCTTCGCGAGCGTGCCGGTCGACAAGCTCCGATCGCTGATCTCGGATCTCGAGAAGCTCCCCGACGCCGACGCCACGCCGGAGGACTTCATCGATGTCGGCGAGGAGACCGCGTTCGAGGTCGTCGCCGGCGAAGGCGAGTGCGCGGTCTGACGGACGTTCACTGCACGAGGCACTACTGCGGATCGGCGCAGCAGCGGAAGCCCGTCGAATAATCGTGATGGCTCACGTCGTGCGCGGTCGTCGCGTAGAGGCAGCCGTTGCCGTTGAGCATCGTGTCCACGTAGAAGCCGCCGCGAAACGTGCCCGCGGGGTCGGACGTCCACTCGTGCAGGTTCCCCATCATGTCGTAGATGCCGTCTGCGCTGACGCAGCCCGCGTGCGTTCCCGTCGGTGCGAGCGCGTTCGGCAGCTGGTTCAGACACGGCGAATCGATGTGCGAGAAGATCCAACTCGCGCTCGTGCCGTACAGCTCGACGGCGGGGTGCAGCGAGCGCGCATCGTTGCAAACGCCGGGCATGCGCGTGTTGCCGTACGGATACGTGGAGCTCGCGGTGCCACGACACGCGCGCAGCCACTCGGTGTTCGAGCACAGTCGCTTACCGGAGCGCGTGCACGCGGCCGCGGCTTGCGTTCCAGAGATGTGGGCTTGTGGAACGGCGCCGCGCACCGAGACCGCGCGTGCGTTCGAGCCCGCGGACGGCGATACATACGGCGAGACGGAGATGGGGCCCGCGAATCCGTCGATGACGAGCGACGCCTCGAAGCGATCGATGCAGAACGTATCGACGCGCGCCATGCCCGCGGGGCAGCCCGGATCGCCTGGTTCCTCCTCGAGGGCGCACTCGTTGGGGCGCGGCGCTGCGTTCGGATCGCACGTGCTGGTTTCGGCGAGTCGCGGCGTGCAGCACTGGATGTTCGCGCCGCCCGCGCAGAGTCCGGGTGTCGCGCGGCGGACGCCCGTGCATCCGGCGGTGTCGATGCACTGGCCCGGCACGTCGCCGACCGTGCAGGCGGGGCCCGTGGGTCCTGCGTCGCCTGGATCCGCGAGGCACGCACCGGCGTCGGTGGCGCTGTCGATGCCCGCGTCGTCGAGCAGCGCGTCACCCGGTGACCCGGCGTCGATCGTCGCGGCGCTATCACCGCACGCGACCAGCGCGACGACGAAGAGAATCCGCATCAGCGCGACGTCTTGACGTTCGGGCGCGTCGCGTTGATCAAGATGCCGAACAGACCCGCGGCTGCGAGCACCACGCCCGCGACCATACCGCCCGTGAACGGCGGCTCGTACCGGCAGCGGGGCATCATCGCCGTGACCATGCACGGCTCGTCCTTGGTGAGGACCTCACCGGCGATCACGCCGCCACCGGCCAGGATGAGGACGGTGTCTCCGAGGTATGCCCAGCGCTTCGCGCTCTTGTTGTAACCGAAACAGCCCGAGACGAGCGCCATCATGGTGACCAGCGCGATCAGCCTGGTAGTGAGTCCCATCCCACGCCCAGGGTACACCACGCGACTTGCTCGGGAGAAACACCCGTCACGGCATTCCGCTATCGCCCGGATTTCGCGATCCTCTCCAGGTAGTGCCCGCGCAGCGGTCCCCGCTCTTGCCGATGTTCTTGATCGTCCTCGTGGACGTTCTTGGCTTCACGATCGTGATCCCGCTGCTCGGTTTCTACGCGGAGCGGTTCGGCGCGACTCCGCTGATCGCGACGCTGATCGTGTCTTGCTACGCGATCTCGTCGTTGGTCTCGACGCCGATCATCGGCAAGCTCTCCGACCAGTACGGCCGCCGCCCGCTCCTGCTGATCTCGCAGGCGGGCACCTGCCTCGGCTTCATCATCCTCGGCTTCTCGACGTCGCTGTGGATGGTCTTCGTCGGGCGCATCCTGGATGGCCTGACCGCCGGCAACCTGTCGCTCGCGCAGGCCTACATCTCCGACCACACCAAGCCCGAGAATCGCGCGAAGGCGTTCGCGG